>CBDUPW010000066.1:0-28154 GCA_965369205.1 uncultured Polyangiaceae bacterium
TTGTCCGCGCCGCAGCCCCCGGGTAGGTAAGCGCTCGAAATCGTTGTAAACTTGAGGGCGTGTCGCGTCGAGCAGCACCGCTCCGGGTCCTGGTCGCGCCGGATAAATGGAAGGGCAACCTGACCGCCGCACAGGCGGCCCGCGCCATGGCGCGCGGCGTCTCGGCCGCCGGCCACGCCGCCACGCAGCTACCCCTCGCGGACGGAGGAGAAGGCACCCTGGACTCGCTCAGCGCGGCGCCAGGCAGCGCCCGCGAGAGTCTCTCAACCCAAGACGCGCTCGGGCGCCCACTCCGCGCCGACGTCGTAACCCTCGCGGACGGCACGGCGGTCGTGGAAGCGGCCACCTGCTTGGGGCTCACTTTGGTCCATCCGCATCAAAAGCCCCTGGATGCTTCGAGTGCCGGATTGGGGCTGCTGCTCTTGCAGGTACTGGAACGAAACCCAGCGCAAGTGCTGGTGGCCCTCGGCGGAACGGCCACCATGGACGCTGGCGCGGGCTGCCTGCAAGCGCTCGGGTCGGTTCTAAGCGGCGCTCCCCCAGGCTTGCGCGCCCGCGATCTGGATCGCGTCTCCGCCGTCGACCTTTCCCCGGTCCTGCAGGCGCTGCGGCAGACCCGAGTCCGTGTCGCCTGCGACGTCATGACGCCACTGTCCGCTGCCGCGATCCATTTCGCTCCACAGAAAGGCGCCACGGAAGAAGAATCCCACGCGCTACAGACCTCCATAGATCGCTTCGCGCACATGCTATCCCCAACCGCAGCCAGCGTCGCCGGCGGCGGCGCCGCGGGTGGACTCGGCGCCGCGTTTCATGCGCTGGGCGCAACGCTCGAAAGCGGATGTGACTTGATACTGGATGCCGTCGGATTCGATCAGGCCCTGAGCCGAACCGACCTAGTGATCACCGCGGAGGGGCGCATTGACGCCACCTCCTTCCAAGGAAAAGTGCTGAGCGGCGTCGCAAGGCAAGCCAGCCGTGCCGAGATCCCGGTTGTTGCGTTGGCAGGTAACGTGCGCGTTCTCCCCCACGAACTGTGGCAGCGTGGGATCAGCGCCGCGTTCGCGATCCAGCCCGGGCCCTGCACCGAAGCGGAAAGCCGCGATCACGCGACCACGTGGCTGGAGCAGCAGTCCGCTTCGGTTTGTAAGCTGTTCGCCCGCGGGCGCGTGGGTGCGGCTGCGCACTAGGAC
The DNA here is from genome assembly GCA_965369205.1 of uncultured Polyangiaceae bacterium. GTDB lineage: Bacteria > Myxococcota_A > Polyangia > Polyangiales > Polyangiaceae > JACKEA01. The sequence goes on from CBDUPW010000066.1 coordinate 1,191, forward strand.
GACTCCGAATCGTCTTCCGCAGGGCTCGGCAGGGCGACATAGGGCGCTCCATCGGGCGCCGGCTCGGTATGTACGAGCACGTCCTGCACCTCAGGCAGGGCGTCATGGATGGCGTCGATCACCGAGTGGGTGACTCGATGCGCTTGCACCACGTCGAGGTGGGGCGCGATCTGCACATGCAGATCCACGTACACCGCACCGGGTGTGCCGCGAGTGCGGATCTTGTGCACGCTGGCGACCCCAGGCACCTGGCTGGCCGCGGCGGCAACGGTCTCAGGATCCACCTGGGCCGTATCCGCGAGATAGCTCAGATTCGATTTCAGCACGCGCCACCCCGCCCAAGCGATGAAACACGCAACAAGGAGCGCGACTACGCTGTCGAGCCACAACCAACCATGGCGCACCCCCAACACAGCGACGATCACGCCAATCGTAACGACCGCGTCGGAGCGGGTATGCTCCGCATCGCTCTCCAACAACGGGCTGTCGAGTTGGACTGCCCAGCGGGACTCGTAGCGCGCCACCGCCAAATTCACCATCAGAGTGGCGCCCAGGACAATAAACGCGCCCAGGCCAAGCTCCGGCGTGGCAGCCCCGGAACCAAACAGCCGCTCGAACGCTCCGCGCACCACGTCCGCTGCGACGACGATCAAGGTCAATCCCACTAACCCAGCCGCGATCGGCTCGATCTTTTCGTGGCCGTAGGGGTGGTCATGGTCGGCGGGGCGACTGGCCAGCGCGATCCCAACGAAACCGATCAAGTTGTTGGTGGAGTCCGTCAGCGAATGGAATCCATCCGCGCGGATCCCGAGACTCGACGCCATCGAACCGTAAGCGATCTTCAGTCCGGCAACCGCAAGATTCAGTCCGAAGGTGATGGCCAGGACTCGGCGGATCGCCCGTGCCCGTTTGGCGGCGTCATCCAACTTCTGGGCCTTTCGCCGACGTGACACGGAAATCCTCCGGATGATCAGCGCCCGGCTTGCGCCACCAGACTCTGCAGGATCGCAAGCCCCATCGTAATCTTTTCGAAGAAAGAGCGCGAGTGCGGAACTAGGTAAAAGCGCGGATGCTTCTGCCACAGTCGCCGCAACTCATCGTCGAGCGCCAAGGCTTCTTCCAGATCTTCGTTGCGCACGGGGTTGCCACCTTCAATGGCATGTCCGCCGCGTGCTGCCGTTTCGAAGAACACCACCGCGTCGTAGCGGGACAGCTCGGCTTCGAAGCTGGTGCCCATCGCCTCGAAGAACTCGCCGTCTCCGCTCGGCCAATAGGCACCTCCGTCGATGGTGCCGCGGTCGCAGAGCAACACTCGAGACGGAAACGCCGCCGCTTGCACGTCTTCCAGGTTGCGCTGCACGTGGAAAATCGCGGTCTGTACTGCGCGGCGCGCGAGAGGCTCCGTGCGACGGGGGAAGCCCCCAGAGAACATGATCGTGGCGGCTTCCGGCACCACCACGACACGCTCCCCAATCTCGCGCCGGAATAGATCGGCAGCCGTGGTCTTGCCGCCACCCGGTCCACCGGTCAGGACGATGCGCGGCGCTCCGGTCTCGTTCATGAAAGCCCGAGGGGAAGGCTCATCGCTTCATGGGTGAGAGCATGGGCATGCTCTCTCGCGCCGCAACGTTCCGATGCACATAGTGGTACGTATGCGGGCGCGTGTGGTGCTCCGAATGTCGCACGCACCAGAGTTGGTCACCTTTGGACTCGATGCGGGCTTTCACGCACTCCGGACACGGCGGCTCGATGGCCGGCACGGCGCTCTCTTCGGCCCGCGGACGGACTACGAGCACCGGACATGGGGCAAGCCGTACAACGCCCTCAGCAACAGATCCGAGTAGCAGTCGCCGCATTCCGCGCCGGCCGTGGGTGCCCACAATGACCAAATCCGCCTCCAGATCCGATGCCAACTGTGCGATCTCTTCCGCCGGAGCGTCCAAACGCAAGTGGGTGACCGCTCGAGCAAACACCGGCCGCTTTTCCTTCTCACGGTCGCGAACGAAGGACGCGAGCCGCGTCTCGACGAATTCCTTCAACTTGCGCGACGCCTCTTCCATACTGAGAGTTTCGATCTCACCGCCGATTTCGAGGTGCACCATGGGGCCGTATGCCCGCGCCACATTGACTACGTGGAGTTCACCTTCGGATTCGTCGCTGGCGCGTTCAAAGGCGCGCGTCAGCGCGACGTCACCGGTTTCCGAAAAGTCGATGCCGACGACGACGACGAAAGGCTTTGCGTTGGCCATGATGCTTCTGACTCCTTCCAAGGGTGCCGTTCGCACCCAATCGATCGGCGCGCAGTAATTGCAGATGCCGTGCCATGCCGATTTCCTCGGCACTCTCGGCAAAGTGCCGTAGTACTGCGCGCCATTCGCGCAAACTTTGCCGACGTCCCGGCGAAGCGGCAAATGCTGCCGCCGGCGCTCCTCGCCCGTGGGAGACTGGCAACATGAGTGCCGCCCACCCCGCCGACGTGATCGTGGAGGAACACAAGAGGATCGCTCGCATGGTCGAAGTGCTGAGCGGATTGGCCGAACGCGTCGACGCCGGACGGGACGTAGACCGAGCAGACGTCCGGACCACGGTCCAGTTCTTTCGCAACTTCGTCGACCTCGGCCATCACGAGAAAGAAGAAAGCGTCCTCATCCCAGAACTTGCGCGGGCTGGCGTTTCGTACCCGGAAGGGCCACTGGCTGAGATCTCCGCGGACCACAAGCAGGAACGTTATCTGGTTCGCTCACTGCGCCACGCATCGCTGCAGAACGTCGACTGGAGTGTCGACGACCAAAAGCACTTCGTCAGCATCGCACGCGAGTTGGTCGCACTGCTGCGCGCACACTTGTCGCGGGAAAACGCAGCCTTGATCCCCCTCCTTCGCACGCATCTCCCTGTCGACCGCCTCGCGTCCGTCGCCAGGGAGTTCGAGGTGATCGACGCAGGTCGCGAGGAAGGAACGAGCGATGCCGAGTTGGAAGCGCTCATCGCTCGCGTGCTACCCACCGCCTGAGCGCCCTCGGGCCCGACGCGCCACTTTCCAAATCTCTGAGAGCAGCCACGTTGTCGTGCTGAGCAAGAGCAGCAAAGACGCCAAAGACAGCGGCAAGGCCGTCGTGGCGAAGACGCCGTGCAACGGCCCAACGTAGACGGCCAGACCCTGCAGCGCCAAAGCCGCAACGAAGGCGCCCCAGAGCCTGAGGTTTGACGCGATCCCCAAAGCAAACACCGACAGCTCGTGGCTCCTGCTGGCGTGAGCGTGAAAAAGCGGCGCCAGCGCCAGCACGCTGAACGCCGCCGTGCGCGCGACGGTCAGCGGCTCACCCGTGGCCGCGGGGCCTCCGAGCCACACAAAGACGGCGAGCCCCAACAGTCCGATCCAGGTGCCGTAAAACGCCAGATGCGGCAAGTCCGCGCGCCCGATGATGTTCTCGTCTTGTCGCCGCGGAGGTTTTCCCATGGGATCGCCTCGCGCTGGCTCCATGCCCAGCGCCAGCGCGGGCAGCCCGTTGGTAATCAGATTGATCCACAGGATCTGAGTCGGCGTCAGCAGTGCCGGCCAGCCCAGGAGTGCACTGACCAATACCGCCAGCACGAGCCCCCAATTCACAGTGAACAAGAAGACGACAAAGCGCTTGATGTTTGCGTAGACGACTCGCCCCTCCTCGATTGCCGCGACGATGGTCGCGTAGTTGTCGTCCAAAAGCACCATATCCGCGGCCTCCCGCGTGACGTCCGTGCCCCCACGCCCCATGGCAATGCCAATGCTCGCAGCCTTGATGGCCGGCGCGTCGTTCACGCCGTCGCCGGTCATGGCGACGACGCGTCCGTCTCGACGCAGCGCTTCCACCAGCCTGAGCTTGTTGCTGGCCGTGGCACGAGCCACCACGCGGACCTGCCGAGAGATCTGCACCAGGGAGGCGTCGTCCAGCGCATCGATCTCCTGTCCCGTCAAAAGCGCTGCGTCGGGAGCGTTCGCCGGCAAAAGCCCGATCTCCGTCGCAATCGCCCGAGCGGTGCGCGGGTGGTCGCCGGTGATCATCACGCTGCAAACGCCGGCCTGCTGCGCACGCAACATCGCCTCCGGGACCTCTTCCCGCGGTGGGTCAGAGAGCCCCACCAGGCCCAATAGCTCCGTCTGTTGCTCGAAGCGCCGCACCAACTCGCCGCGGAGCTGCGACGCCGGTGGAACAGAGTCGCTCGTCTTCTTCTCGTACAACGCGGACACGGCCAAGACTCGCAGGCCGCGATTCGCGAATTCTTCCAGAAGGCCAGTGATGCGCTGTCGATTGGTCGCGTCGAGGGGCACAACGCGACCGCTCACGGACCGCACGCATGCAACGTCCGCTAGCACGGCCTCGGGTGCGCCGTGGGTGTAGCTCACCAGTTGATTCGCATCCTCCGCGACGACCGTGGCGCGCCGACGCTCGCCGTCGAAGGGCAAGACGCGCGCGGATCGAAACAGGCTGTCGGCGCGCTGCTCCGGGGGAAGCTGCTGGCGGTGGAACTCCAGAAGCGCCACGTCCGTTGGATCGCCACGCACCACCGACGCGCCCTGGTCATCCGCCTCGATGCGCGCCGCTGGACTGAACCCCAACGCACGGATCAAGTGGGCCACCGGCGCGTGGGCATGCTCGGCGGGGCCGATGCGCTCGGCGTCCATACCCGCATCCCACCCTGGCACCCACAAGTGGCGCACAGTCATCTTATTCTGGGTCAGGGTACCCGTCTTGTCCGTGCAAATGGTGTCCGCGCTGCCCAGGGTTTCCACCGCTGCCAGCCGTCGGACCAGAGCGTGACGCTTCGCCATCCGCTGCACGCCCAAAGCCAAGACGATGCTCGTCACCGCCGGCAAGCCTTCGGGGATGGCCGCCACAGCGAGAGAAACGGCCGTCAGGATCCAGAATCCAATATCGTGGTCGCCACGCAACAGACCGATCGAAAAGACGACCGCCGCCAATAGAGCGCAACCGATCACGACGTAGGTGCCAAAGCGACGCAGAGAACGCTGCAGGGGCGTGTCCGGCGACTGCACTCGCTGCAGCATCGCAGCGATCTTTCCGATCTCCGTCTGCATGCCGGTCGCAACCACCACGCCGCTTGCGCGACCCCGCACGATGTGACAGCCCGCGAACAGCATGTTCGTCCGCTCTGCCAAGGGCGCCTGTTCCGGCAGCGGGCCGCGCGACTTCTCCACTGCCGCGCTTTCGCCTGTGAGCGCGGCCTCTTCGCTCAGCAGATCTTCGGGGTCGAGCAACCGAGTATCCGCTGCGACTCGATCGCCTTCCTCGACTAGCAAGATGTCGCCGGGCACGAGCTCGGCCGCGTCCATCGTGATTGCGCTGCCCCCGCGCAGCACGCGGGCGGTCGGGCTGCCCATCCTGCGTAGCGCCCGGAGCGCGTCTTCGGCCTTGCGCTCCTGGGCGAATCCGATCACCGCGTTGAGCACCACGATGATGCCGATCGCGATGGCGTCGCCGAACCGCTCCAGGGTCGACCGGTCGCCACCCTCCAGCTGCGCCAGGACGACGGCGACCACCGCAGCGACAATCAGCGTAGCCACGGTCACGTCCGCGAACTGCGCCAGGAGCACGCTCCACGCGGGTCGCGGCGGTGCCTCCGCCAAGCGGTTCGGGCCGAAGGCTTCCAATCGGCGCTGCGCGTCGGCTGGGGAGAGCCCGAAGCCCGCAGCCACCCCGAAGGCTTCGAGCAAGCGCACGTCACTAGTCGCATGCGGTGGAATTTTCCGCAGCTTCTGCGCGTCAATTGCCTTAGCACGCAGCTCTTGCGCCTGATTGGTGAGCTCTCGGTTGGCGTTGGACATCACGATCCTGGGGGAAATAACCTAGCTTTGCGGAATGACTGGCACTTGATGTGGATCATTTCCGTCGGCCACAATCACGATAGATGCCCGCCCAACGAGCGACGGATCGAGCCTCAGGCGGGGCACGCATTTTGCCGTGTCGCGCCGCGTGACTAGCCGTCTGGAGAAGTTCCGCTACGACGACGCGATCGTGCGCAAATTCGCTTTCGCCACGATCATTTGGGGATTGGTGGGCACGCTTGCCGGCTTGTGGGTCGCGCTGCTCATGGTAATGCCCTCCCTCTCTTTTGATCTTCCCTACTTGACTTTTGGACGCTTGAGACCGCTGCACACCAATGCAGCGATTTTCGCGTTCGCGGGCAATGCGGTTTTCGCGGCTGTGTACTACTCCAGTCAGCGTTTGCTGAAGGCTCGGATGTTCAGCGACAAACTCAGCGCTGTGCATTTTTGGGGTTGGCAAGCGATCATTGTCGCCGCTGCGATCACATTGCCGCTCGGCTTCACGCAAGGCAAGGAGTACGCCGAACTCGAATGGCCCATCGACATCGCAATCGCGATCGTGTGGGTCATCTTCGCCATCAACTTCTTCGGCACGATCGCGAAGCGCCGTGAACGACACCTCTATGTAGCGATCTGGTTCTACATCGCGACGATTGTCGCGGTCGCGGTCCTGCACATCTTCAACAGCCTGTCGGTCCCGGCCGGCCCCCTGAAGAGCTATTCGCTGTACGCGGGCGTGCAAGATGCGTTCATGCAGTGGTGGTACGGCCACAACGCCGTTGCCTTCTTCCTAACAACGCCCTTCCTCGGGCTCATGTATTACTTCCTGCCCAAAGCGGCGAATCGACCCGTATTTTCCTACCGGCTGAGCATCCTGCACTTTTGGTCCATCGTCTTCCTCTACATCTGGGCCGGACCCCACCACCTGCACTACACCGCACTTCCGGAGTGGGCCTCCACCTTGGGCATGGTGTTTTCGATCATGTTGTGGATGCCGTCCTGGGGCGGCATGATCAACGGGCTGCTGACCTTGCGTGGGGCCTGGAACAAGGTGGCGCGGGACCCAGTGCTCAAGTTCTTCGTCGTGGGCGTTACGTTCTACGGCATGAGCACCTTCGAAGGGCCCATGTTGAGCATCAAGAGCGTCAACGCCCTCTCGCACTACAACGACTGGACCATCGCCCACGTGCACAGCGGCGCGTTGGGCTGGAACGGTTTCATGACATTCGGCCTGCTCTACTGGCTCACCCCAAGGCTGTTTCAGACCAAGCTGTGGTCGAAAAAACTCGCCGAGATGCACTTCTGGCTCGGGACCCTGGGGATCTTGTTCTACATCGTCGCGATCTACGCGGCAGGCATCACTCAAGGGCTGATGTGGCGCGCGTTCGACGACACCGGGCGCCTCGCCTACCCCGACTTCGTCGAAACCGTGGTGCGCATCATTCCCATGTACTGGGTGCGGGTGCTCGGCGGCTCCATGTTCGTCGCGGGCGTGGTCTTGTGCCTGGTCAACATGGTCATGACATGGAAGGCACGACCGAAGACCTACGCCGATCCGGAGCACGAGGCGCCCGCCCTGGGCGAAGACTCAGAGCCGGCGCCCCGGGTGCAGATCCCCGCGCACGCCACGTCTGTGCAGCTCGCCTACAAGCTTCGCTACTTCGGGAACTTGGCGTGGCACCGAGTGTGGGAGAAACGTCCCCTCACCTTCACAATCTGGGTCGTGATTGCGGTCGCTGTGGCGTCGCTATTCGAAATCATCCCCACGTTCCTGATTCGATCCAACGTGCCCAGCATTGCCAGCGTGCGTCCCTACACACCGCTTGAGTTGGCCGGACGCGACATCTATTTGGCGGAGGGTTGCTACAACTGCCACTCGCAAATGGTGCGACCGATCCGATCGGAAACCGAGCGCTATGGCGAGTACAGCAAGCCCGGTGAGTTTGTGTACGACCACCCCTTCCAGTGGGGATCTCGCCGCATTGGGCCCGACCTGCACCGCGTGGGTGGCAAGTATCCGCATCTGTGGCACGTGCGGCATATGGAAGAACCCTCGAGCACCACGCCGGGCTCACTGATGCCGCGCTACCCCTGGATGCTTTCCGACGATCTGGATTTCTCCGTGATCCAGTCCCGCGTCGATGCCATGGCCATGCTTGGCGTCCCTTACCCCGACGCCGTACAGGGCCAGGCTGAACACCTTGCCCGTGCGCAAGCCAAGCAGGTCGCGGACGAAATCACGACCCAGGGAGGCCCATCGGGACTCGAGGAGAAGCAGATCGTTGCGCTCGTCGCGTACCTGCAACGTCTGGGCACGGACATCAAGACCGCGTCGGCACCGACGCAGCCGAACTCCCTCCTGGCGGAGAAAGCCGGTGCACCATGAGACTGTCGGACATCATGAGCGGGATGCAGCTGTCGGGTTGGGCCGAGCTCGCACTGATTCTATTCTTGGCCGCATTCGTGGCTGTCGCCTTCCAGCTCTTCAGCCCCAAACGACGCGCCGAGTACCAGCGCAAAGGACAGCTCCCGCTGGAGGGAGACATGGACGAGGCCGAGACCTCCGAAGGGAAGCCCTGAGATGGCCAAAGCAGAGCCGCGAGCGGAGTCGACCGAAGCCCCGATCGACGAAGAACTCCTGATCGGCGATCACGAATACGACGGGATCCAGGAGTACGACAACCCACTCCCGCGCTGGTGGACGCTGATGTTCATGGGCAGCATCGTGTTCTCCGTCGGCTACTACTTCCACTACCAGCTGGGCGACGGACAGAGCGTGCTGGCCGCCTACGCAGCGGAGGCAAGCGCTGCCGAGCAGAACGCGCCGCCACTAGCCGAAGTCACCGAGGAAGCGTTGGCGGCAATCGCTGGCAACGCCTCGTCAGTCGCTGCTGGCAAGGAAGTGTTCGCAGCGCGCTGCGCTGCGTGCCACGGCGACTCCGGCGAAGGCAAGATTGGGCCGAATCTGACAGACCACCATTGGGTCCACGGCGCCGGCGCGCTTTCGGACATCTACAAGACCACCTCCGAAGGCGTTGCGGCCAAGGGCATGCCCGCGTGGGCAAAGCAGCTCAGTCCGAAAGAAATGCAGAACGTGGTGGGTTTTGTTGGGTCGCTACGGGGCAAGATGACGCCGGGCAAAGCAGCGGAGGGAACCGAACACGCCCCCAAGTGATGTATGTCTGGCCCCCTACCCGCTCAGGAGCGCGTCCTTCCGACGCTCAACGCCGACGGCTCTCGCCGACGCATCCACCCGCGACTCTATAAAGGAAGACTATACACAGCCCGGCTGGTCACCGCCTGGGGCCTGATCGCGCTGTTTGTCGGTCTGCCTTTTCTGCGCATCAACGGAAAGCCCGCACTCTTGCTGGACGTCGCCGGGCGAGAGTTCTCCTTTTTTGGACGCACCTTCCTGGCCACGGACGGCATGCTGCTGATGCTCTTGATGATCACCATCTTCTTGAGCGTGATCTGGCTCACCGCACTGGTCGGCCGGGCCTGGTGCGGCTGGGGCTGCCCACAAACCGTCTACATGGAGTTTGTGTTCCGCCCGATTGAGCGCCTCTTTGAAGGCGGCCGCGCCGATCAAATCAAGCTGGACAAGCAAGGCCTGAGCTTACGTCGCGCCTTGAAGTACCCCGTGTTCCTGGTGCTCTCGATCCTCGTCGCCAACGTATTCCTCGCATACTTCGTCGGCGTCGAACGCCTGTGGCAGTGGATGCAAGAGTCCCCGGCGGAACACCCCGTCGGGTTCCTCGTCATGGGCGTGACCGCGGCCCTGGTCATGTTCGACTTCGCCTACTTCCGCGAACAAATGTGCACCGTCGTGTGCCCCTACGCGAGACTACAGTCGGTGCTCCTGGACGATCGTTCGCTGATCGTGGGCTACGACAAGCAGCGAGGCGAACCGCGCTCCAAAGGCAAGGCCCAGCCAGGCGCAAACGCCGGCGACTGCATCGACTGCAACGCCTGCGTGGTGACTTGTCCGACGGGCATCGACATTCGCGAAGGTCTGCAACTGGAGTGCATCACGTGCACTCAGTGCATCGATGCCTGCAACTCCATCATGCACAAGATCGGCAAACCTCCAGGGCTGATCCGATACAGCTCGCAGACGTCGCTGGAGACTGGCGCTCGCACGCGCATCGCCCGGCCACGAGCCTTTATCTACCCGGTTCTGATTGGTGTGTTCGCGAGCGCGCTGGTGTTTTTTTTGATGCGAGGACAAAGCGCTGACGTCACGCTCTTGCGTGGCATAGGTGCGCCGTATGTCGTGCAAGGAGACGGGATCCGGAACCAACTGCGCGTCAAGATCGCAAACCGTTCGCCCGCCACGCACCGCTATCAGTTGGAGCTGGTAGGCGCCACGGACATCAAGTTGATTGCCCCGGAGAATCCCCTGTCGGTGGCCGCCGGCACCCACGAGACCACCACCATCTTCCTCGTGGTGCCCAAGGCCAGCTTCGTACGAGGCAAGCGGCCCCTCAAGCTGCGCGTGTCGGACGGTGCGGAGTTCAGCACCGAGCTCGACTACCAACTTCTCGGCCCCCAGGAGGGATGATGCAACCGCCCAAGCCCGCCCTTCCCGCCGCGCAGAAGAAGCCACCCGAAAAGGCAGGTCTATGGCCCTACCTCCCGGTGCTGCTCCTTGGGTCGATGGTCGCGGGCCTCCTGCTGATGATCCGCATCGCCACGGATGACCCCCACTTTGCCGTTGAGTCCGAGTACTACCAAAAAGCCCTCGACTGGGACGAAACCCAGGCCCAAGCCGAAAAGAACCGCGCGCTGGGCTGGAAGGTCGAGCTCGTCACCACGGCAGTGGGCAGCCGCACCGAGCTGCGCGCACGCATCCTCGACAAAGCCGGCCAGCCGGTGCCCACCGGCAAAGTCAGCGTCGAGGCGTTCGCCAACGTCGCCGCAGATGCGCGCACCAAGCTCAATCTGGAGAAGTCTGCAGGTGGCGACTATCGCGGACAGATCACGCCGAAGCATTTCGGCCTGTGGGAGTTCCGCTTCGTCGTGCTTGGCCCCGGCGGCCCCTTCACGCAGACCCTCCGCGCCGACATCATTCGCGAGGATGCCTCATGACCGGTGCGGTCTTGCTCGGGGTCCTCGGCGCGAGCCTCCTGGGTAGCCTGCACTGCGTCGGGATGTGCGGCGGCTTCGTGGCCGTCTATTCCAACGAAGCGCGGCGACCCTGGCGCATGCACCTCAGCTACCACCTGTCACGACTCGTGAGCTACGTCAGCGTGGGAGCCATCTCCGGAGGCATTGGCAGCGCCCTGAACGCTGCGGGGAGAGTCTGGGGACTGCAGGAAACGGCCGGCACCCTCGCCGCCAGCGTCATGCTCTTGTGGGGGCTTGGGATCCTCACCCAGGAGCTTGGACTGCGCGTCCCGCTGCCGCGCCCCCTGACCCGCATCGGAGATTTGGCGCGTCGCGTCCTTTCGCCCCGGGGCCGGCCGCCGCTACGAGCCGCTGCCGTACTGGGCCTCAGCTCTACGCTACTACCGTGCGGCTTTCTGTACGCCTTCTATGTGGCTGCCGCTGCCTCGGGCTCCGCCGCCTCCGGCGCCCTCGTCATGACCGCGTTTTGGATGGGCACGGTCCCGCTGTTGCTCGGGTTCGGCACGGTGCTGCGTCACGTATCGTTGGCCGTGCGGCGCCGGGTGCCCCTGGTCGGAGCGCTGGTGCTTTTGTGTATGGGATTTGTGCAATTGCTCGGCCGCGTGAATGTGCCCGCGCATGCGCTCTCTACAGCCACGGACGCAGATCACCCCCCGAACTGCCCCATGCACGCCGGTGACCCGTGACGGACTCCGCCCTCAGCTATCTGACGCCCAGCAGTGCGACCCAAACGGCGTGCGCACACTGCGGGCTGACGGTTCCCGAGGGGCGCGTTCAGTCCGCGGAGCCTTCGTTCTGCTGCGAGGGTTGCCGCACCGTGCACGCGGTGATCATGGAGGCCGGGCTTGGGCGCTACTACGAGCATCGCGCGGAATTCGACGCGAGCATGGAGCCCGCCGCCAACCTGGAGAGAAGCTACGCGGCCCTGGATGACCCTGCGTGTTTGGCGCAGTTCGCCTCGCCGCTGAAGGACGGTTCTGCGCGGGTGGACTTCGCGCTGGAAAACCTGCACTGCGCGGCGTGCGTCTGGCTCGTAGAGCGCCTTGACCGTGTCGTGCCCGGAGTGCTTGGCGCCGAGGTTCGCCTAACGGAACGCAGTGTGCGGGTTCGTTTCGACGGCTCAAGGGCAACCCTCGGGGATCTGGCGCGTGGTCTAGCGAAGCTTGGCTACGCGCCGCACCTCTCGATGCAGACCGACGCACGCCGACTGCGAACGCGCGAGGATCGCGCTCTGCTCACGCGCATCGGCGTTGCCGGAGCATGTGCGGGCAACGTCATGTTGATCGCCTTCGCACTCTACAGCGGCGCAGACGCCCATTGGGCGCGCTACTTCCGCGTCGCCGCGCTATTGATCAGCGTGCCGGCGGTTTTCTGGGCTGGAGCTTCGTTCTTTCGCGGCGCGTTCTCTTCCCTCCGCATGCGCACCCCACATATGGACCTCCCCGTGAGCCTGGGGCTCGCCGCCGGCTTCGCCTCCGGAGCCTTCAACACCCTACGCGGCCAGGGTGAGATCTACTTCGACTCTGTGACTGCCATTGTCTTCCTGCTGCTCGTAGGTCGCTACGTGGAGCGACGACAGCACCACGCCGCGGAAGGCGCGCGCGAGCACGTCTCCGCGCTTTTTCCGAACGAAGCGCGGGTCCTGGAACGCGACACCGAGACCCGTCGACCACTCCAAGCGGTGCGCACGGGCGACCGACTCGCGGTATTGCCCGGCGAGGTCTTCCCGGCCGACGGCGAGATCGACACCGGCTACTCGAGTGTGGATCTGTCGCCGCTCACGGGCGAGGCGTTGCCTGTGGATGTTGGGCCGGGAAGTGCAGTCTTCGCCGGGACCATCAATTGTAACGCTGCCCTCGCCTTGCGCGCGACAGCAGTGGGAAGCGACACCCGCCTCGGCCGTTTGCTCGAAGAACTGCGGCACGCCAGTTCCCGCCGTGCTCCGATCCAACGACTCGCGGATCAGGTCGCGGGACGTTTCGTCTTTGCTGTCGTGGCACTGGCAGCCATGACCGTCGCGCTGTGGGCACCCCTGGATCTGGGACGCGGGCTTTCTAGCGCTATTGCGCTCTTGATCGTCACCTGCCCTTGCGCGCTCGGACTCGCGACTCCCCTCGCCGTCTCCGCGGCCCTGGGCAAAGCCGCGCGTTTGGGTCTGTTGATCCGCAACGGCGAGACCTTAGAGCGCCTGGCTGCGCCCGCCTTGCTCATTTTCGACAAGACCGGCACCTTGACCACGGGCAAGCTGGCGCGCACCGAGGTCCTGGGCGACGCTGGCGCACTGCCCATCGCCGCAGCCGTCGCCGCGGGATCCACGCACCCCGTAGCGCGAGCCTTGACCGAAGGCGTGATCCCACCGGCTGGCTTGCAGGTCGCAGCGCTTCAGGCCACTCCGGGTCAAGGGCTCACGGCCACCTGCGACGGGGTCGAAGTGGGAGTAGGCACCCTGGCGTTCCTTGAGGCCCAGGGTCGCCAGATCGCCCCAACGCTGCGGGAGCAAGCGCGACAGCGGCAGAAGGAAGGCTTCTCGTGCTCTTTTGTGTCCCTCGGCGCCGATGTAGTTGCGGCGGTGGTGCTTGCCGATCGGCTGCGCGACGAAGCCCGGGACGTTCTCGCCGAGCTCCAAGGTCGCGGCCATCGCCTCGCCATCGTTTCGGGCGACCACGACAGCACCGTTCAGGAGGTGGCGCGGCGTCTCGCGCTGCCCTTTGCCTTCGTTCGCGGAGACGCGCTGCCCGATGAAAAGTCGCGGATCGCGGCTCAACAAGACCACGGGCCGGTGGTCATGCTCGGGGACGGCGTCAACGATTCAGCGGCGCTGTCCACGGCGGGCGTCGGCATCGCGGTACACGGTGGCGCAGAGGCGAGCCTCGCGGCGGCCGACGTGTACGTAACGGAGCCTGGCCTACGCCTATTACCCCAGCTCTTCACCGGCGCGGAGCGCACGCTCCATGTGATCCGACGCAACCTGCGGCTGTCCCTTGCCTACAACGTCGTGTGCGCAGCCCTGGCAATCACCGGGTACATTTCCCCGCTTTTGGCCGCCGTGCTGATGCCGCTCTCTTCGCTGTCCGTGGTCGTCAGTTCCTACCGAGCGCGGAGCTTCCAATCATGAGCGTGCTCTACGTGGTGTTTCCGATCGCCTTGCTGATCGCGGCGGGTTTTGTGGCCGCCTTCAGCTGGGCCAGCCGCCGAGGACAATTCGACGACCTCGACACACCCGCCGTGCGAATGCTGCATGATGACGACCCGCCGCACGCGCCAGACGCAAGCCCTGCCGCACCGAAGGACCACTGACGCACTTTTTGCGCATTCCGCATGACATACCCCGGCTTTTTGCCGACAATACGGGTCGGCACGAGGAGTGCAGGCTCGCACGAGGCGCGCATAGACTGCGCCCGCAAGAAGGAAGCAGGTATTCAGTGGGCAACAAAGGAAGCATCTTGGTCGTCGATGATGAACCAAACGCCCGAACGGCTTTGGCCGAAATATTGAAGGAAGAGGGGTTCAGCGTGGAGACCGCTGCGGACGGTTTCAAGGCATTGTCTCGCTTCGAAGATTTTGGCCCGGACCTGGTGCTGACGGATCTGAAGATGCCCGGCATGGACGGCGTCGAGCTTCTGAAGAAGCTCCGTAGCCAAGTCGCTGGAGTCCCCGTTGTACTGATGACTGCGTTTGGCGCCGTGGAGACCGCGGTCGCGGCCATGCGCGAAGGCGCGGACGACTATCTGACCAAGCCCCTCAACACCGATGAGTTGGTGCTGGTCGTCGAGCGCTGCCTCGAACGTTTGCGCCTGCGTCGTGAGACCCAAGAGTTGAGATCCCAACTTGCCGAGCGCTATCGTTTCGACACGATTGTCGGGTCGTCACCGGAAATGCAGGAAGTATTCAAGTCCGTGGCGCAGGTCGCACCCAGCCGCGCCACGGTGCTGCTCACAGGCGAATCTGGCACAGGCAAGGAACTCGTCGCGGCAGCAATCCACCACCGCTCGCCACGCAAGGACGGAGCATTCGTAAAACTGCATTGCGCCGCCCTTGCCGAAACCCTACTTGAGAGCGAGCTCTTCGGGCATGAGCGGGGGGCGTACACGGGTGCCGACCGGCGCCGCGAAGGGCGGTTCGAACAAGCCGACGGCGGAACGCTGTTCCTGGACGAAATCGGGGAAATCACCGCGTCCACGCAAGTGAAGCTGTTGCGGGTCTTGCAAGAGCGCGAATTCGAACGGGTCGGGGGCAACCAAACCCTCGGAGTCGACGTGCGTGTGATCGCCGCAACCAACCGCGATCTGCGCCAACTCGTCGCAGAAGGCAAATTCCGAGAAGACCTCTATTACCGGCTCAACGTCATCAATATTCAAATGCCGCCGCTGCGGCGACGCCCGTCGGACATCCCGGCCCTCGCAATGCACTTCTTGGATCGCTTCGCCAAGGAAAACGAGAGGCCGAGCATGACGCTGAGCGACGCAAGCTTGGCGTTGCTCGCGGCCTACGACTGGCCAGGCAACGTGCGCGAGCTAGAAAACGTCATCGAACGCGCCGTGGTATTGACCGAAGAGGACGTGGTCGAGCCGAGGCACCTCCCTGCCGAACTGTGTCAGCAAAGCGGGGAAGACACTGCGCCTCGGATCCCTGGGTCTCCCATGGCGGACATCGAACGCTTCGCGATCCTCAAGACTTTGGAAGCCCACGGAGGCTCAACCAGCAAAGCCGCCGACGTGCTCGGCATCAGCGTGCGCAAGATCCAATACAAGCTGCACGAATACGGCGCAGCGCCCAAGAGCCAAGTCCCGGCAATCCGCAGGAACTCGGACTCCGCCAAGGCAGAGGCCTGAGCGCCGACGACTCATGAGCGTCTTTGCGCGCATCCTTGTACCCGTCGATTTCTCCGACTGCTCCCGGCGGGCACTGGAGATGGCGCTGGAAATGCGCGCGGTGTTCCAAGCAGAGCTTCGCGTCTTGCACGTCTGGCGGCCGCCGGAGTTTGCGGGCGCTGAATTAATGGTGATGGCTCACTCCGAAGGCATCAGTGTCGGAGAGTATGGGAAGCAGCAGGCGTCCGTCGCGCTCCGGCAACTACTGGCCGAATGCGGCGCCGAAGGTGTCCAAGCGGAAGTCGTCGTGGGGGATCCCCGGCACTCCATCGTGGAGCTTGCAAAGCAATACGACTCGGATTTGATCATCGTCGGCACCCACGGCCGAACCGGCAGGGCTCGTGTGTTCGCGGGCAGCGTCGCTGAGGCCGTCGTGCGCCGCGCCCACGTCCCGGTCATGACAGTGCGCGCAGCCTAGTTGACGCCCGCTTCAGGCTTCGCGCATCGTGAGCACCGGACATCGAGCACGCCGCACAACATCGCCGGCGACGCTGCCTACCAGCGCACGTTCGAGAAACCCGGCGCCGTGGGTGCCCAGCGCCAAGAGCACGGTGCCCGGCTCCGCACTCTCCTCGGTCAGGATGTCGGCTGCGTGTCCAATCGCAAAGCGCGTCGCTACGCTGACTGAGCCAACATCGAGCTGGCGCATCACTTCTGCGAAGCGCTTGGCGGCCGCTCGCTCCGCGTGCTGGGCGAGCGGGACCTCTTCTGAATCGACCCAGAGCATGATGTCAGCCTTGAGCACGCGGGGAGGCTGCCACACGTACAGCAGGAGGACGCTTGCCGAGAGACGCCCAGCCCATTCGATCGCCATTTCCGCGGCGCGCAGCGCCGCGGGCGAGAAGTCCATCCCAACTACGATCCGGGATTGCAGAGGAGTGGCGTCGGTCATGGTCGTGTTCTACCGCAGTGCCCCGAACACTGGCTAGGTCAACGCCAACCAAGGGGAAGGCGTCGTTTTTGGTGCGTAGCGCCCCACAAGGTCTGGACAATCGCGGAAAGACAGCCTAGCTATGCCGGCGGGTCGATAGCTCAGCCTGGTTAGAGCTGCGGATTTTTAATCCGTCGGTCCGGGGTTCGAATCCCCGTCGACCCACTCTGGATCACACTACCCGGCGCGCACCCCTCGGCAAGGACCTGTCAGGGGGATTCAGGCCGAATGAGCGTTCCTAGGCGTTCCTAGATCGGAATTCACTTATCGGGTCGCCGCGGTTTGCTGCTGGCTCGAATCCCCGTCGACCCACTCTGGATCACACTACCCGGCGCGCACCCCTCGGCAAGGACCTGTCAGGGGGATTCAGGCCGAATGAGCGTTCCTAGGCGTTCCTAGATCGGAATTCACTTATCGGGTCGCCGCGGTTTGCTGCTGGCTCGAATCCCCGTCGACCCACTCTGGATCACACTACCCGGCGCGCACCCCTCCGTCGGCAGAAACCCTCAGCCTTGTGGGCGGAGCTTCGCGAGGATGGGGCCGACTTCTTTCTTGATCTCGCCGTCCTTCTCGGAGCCGAGGGCGGTGCCCGCTGAGAACAAGGCGAAACTCACGTACTCGTGCAGCATCTGCTTGAGCACGTTTTCCGGGTCGGCGCCCGAAGCGACGATCACCGAGTTCTCGGCCACGGCCTTGGGGTCGAGCACGCCCTGTTCGTCCGGCCCCGCACCACGAAATAGGATGTCGTACACGCCGGCGCCCACGGCGAAGGAAGCCAAGCTCTGGCGCAGCGCCTCGCCCTTTTCCGCCTTGTCTACGTTGGCGTGAATCACGCGCAGCGCTCCGTTGGCGATACTGACGAGACCTGTGGGCCCACCGGAAATCCTGGGAGGATGGATCGACACATGCTTGGACTGCACCAGGCTGTAGAGGTCTTTGGTGATTGCAAACTCGCCTTTGCCGGTGCGACGTCCGATTTCTTCGACCGTGGCCTTGCCGTCGATGACTTCCCAAGTGGCCAGGTATTCCTCGCCCGGCGCCGGCTTGCCCTCATTGCGAACGGGCACGTATTCGAGCCCGGGCACCTTCTGACGGAAATAGCGGACTTCGTCCATCCGCGTGACCCCATCCATCAAGAGCGAGTTCGTGCTGACCGTGTGGCGAGATACCAAACGCTCGTCGTCGTAGTCGTCCAGGAAGAAGAACGCGCCGTCGCCGATCGTCAGCGTGGCGCAGAACACCTCCTCCACCTGTTTCCCGATGTACTCGTAGAGTTTCTCGTGGGTCAGCGCGCCAACTTCCGCGGCGGCTTCCCCGAAGCGCATCCCCCACTCCATCTTTTCAACGATTTCCTCGAGTTGCGCCTTGGTCAGCGCACCGAATCGGTACAGCACCATGCCCAGGCGTTCCTCATCGGCATTGGTCTGCACGCCCACCACGTTGCCTTGATCGAAGAAGATTGAACGGGACACTTCGGCTTCGGAAACGACGAGCTCGCCGCGCCAGCCCGCTTGTCCAATCAGCGCAACGACGTCGCAGACAGCCCCTGGAGTCGTGATCTCCCCAGCCACCCGCACGACGGCACCATCGGACGCATCCCGTAGGCCGTCTTCACCGGTGTAGCGCATGAAGACGACATGCTTCGGCGCCGGGAGCAGGCGGTACGCGCCCGAGCGCTGTCGCATCCACTGGCTCGCTGCGGTGCCGATCGGGTGCGCGACCCCCGAAGAGTCGATTCTGACTAATTCGTCGCGGAGACTTCTCATGGACGCTCGACCATTATCGCAGAGGCTGCAGCTCTTGTGGGGCTGAGGGACGCAGGAACTTCAGACCCCGGGATCCATCCCCGATCTAAGCGCTTGATGGTCTTTTTGGGCAAAGTCTCGGGGATTTGTCGGCGCGCCGGCCGTGGCCCGCCGCGGCGCGCCCTCAGCGCAACTCCGCAACGGAATCGCCAAACACCCTTTCGAGGCCCGATAGAACCTGATCCGTCGGCGTCACCCGAGTCGCATCGAGTGCCAGCACGGCCTCCGCCCCGTCCGGCAGCGCCAACACCAGCTCCACGGGACAGGGTCCGGGAGAAGCTTCAAGCACGTGCCGCAGCTTTTCGAGCTGCCCCCGCTCGGTCTGCGAGGCATCGAGACGAATGGACAGGGATCGGGTCGCTTTGAGGACCGCTTCGCTCAGGGGCTCCACAGAATCGACTAGCAACGTCGGTTCACGCTCGTCGTCGGGTTCGTCGGTGACCGGAAAGCTGACTTTGCCGGCAACTAGCACCGGCTCCCCTTCGGACAGCAGCTGTCCGAAAAGCTCAATGCGATCGCCGCGCAGTTTTGCCTGGACGCGTCCGGAAGCGTCCTCGATTTCGAAGAAGGCGACCTTGCCGCCGGACCCGCCTTTGAAGAGGCGCTCGCGATAGCCTTCGACCATCCCGGCTACGCTAACGCTGCTCCAAGGTTGCTCCCCAGCAACCTGATTTGCCTGGGTCGCGCCGACGCGACTCAGTTTGTTGCCATAGCGAAACAGGGGGTGACCCGTCACATAGCAGCCGAGCGCCTGCTTCTCTTTGCGCAGACGCTCCATCTTGTCCCACTCCTCAGTGACTGGATATTCGTCTTCGCTTGGCGTGGTCGCTTCGTCGCCGGCCACGGCTTGGAACAGGCCAAACAACGTGGTCTGGCCCCGCTCCCGATCCCGGCTCGTGCTGCGAGAGCGCTCCAGCGCTCGATCCACTGCGGCGAAGGCGCGTGCGCGACTGATGGCCACGTTGCTGAGCGCAGAGTCGAACGCACCGCAGATCACGAGTGCTTCTAAAACACCCTTATTCAACCGCTTGGCGTCCACGCGGGATGCAAAGTCGAAGAGATCCCGAAACGGTCCGCCAGCAGCACGCGCCTCGAATACGTTTTCTAGAGCGCTCTGCCCCAGTCCGCGCACCGCTCCCAAGCCAAAGCGGATCTGCGGACCCAATCGATCCCGCAGCTTGCCCGGCCCGCGACCTGGACCCTTCCCGTCCGCGTTGGCGTACACCACGGTGAAATCCAGATCACTTGCGTTCACATCCGGGGGCAGCACTTGAACGCCCCACGCACGCGCCTCCGCGATGATGCGCACGACCTTGTCGATCTTCTCCTTGTCCGCGGTCATCAGCGCTGCAAAAAACTCCGTCGGGAAGTGCGCTTTCAAGTACGCGGTTTGGTAGGTGATGAGAGCGTAAGCTGCGGAGTGGCTCTTGTTGAAGCCGTAGGAGGCGAAGCCTTCCACTTCACCGAAGATGGCGCGTGCCTGCTCTTCGCTCACCCCGCGCGCCTTGGCGCCGTCGACGAAGATCTCGGTCTGACGCTGCATCTCCGAGGCCTTCTTTTTGCCCATGGCGCGGCGCAGCAAGTCCGCGCCCCCTAGGGTGTAGCCCGCAAGGTTCTGTGCAATCTGCATGACCTGCTCTTGATAGACGGGCACGCCGTAGGTTGGTGCCAGCACGTCGTCGACCAGGGGATGCAACTTGCGGATCGCCTTGCGACCGTGCTTGCCACCGATGAACTCGTCGATCATGCCGGTGCCCAGGGGGCCGGGTCGGTACAGGGCGACCGCGGCGACAATGTCCTCGAAGCAATCCGGCTTGAGCTGCCGCAATAGCTGCTGCATGCCGCTCGACTCCAGCTGAAATACACCCGTTGTGTCCCCAGACGAGATCAAGGCATAGGTCGCGCGGTCGCCAAGGGGCACGTCTCTGAGGGACAGTGGGGCGTCGCGCCGATCCGGACGTGCGTTGACGAGTCGCTCGGCGATGTCGATCACGGTCAGCGTCTTCAGCCCAAGAAAATCGAACTTCACGAGGCCGGCGGCTTCGACGTCGTCTTTGTCGTACTGGGTGACCGCAACGCCGTCACTGACCAAGATCGGAACGTGATCCTCGAGGGGGCCATCACTGATGACAACGCCCGCAGCGTGCATGCCCACGTGGCGCGTCAGCCCTTCGAGCTTCTTGGCCTGCTCCAACAACTCCGCGACCTGCGCGTCGCTGTCGACCATCGCCTTGAGCTTCGGCTCCATGCTGAGAGATTGCTCCAGGGTGGCGGTCTTTCCTTGCCCCAGATCGGGAACCAGGCTGGCAATGCGCTGCGCGTCCTGCGCAGGGATGCCCATGGTGCGCGCGACGTCTTTGAGCACACTGCGGGCCTTGAGGTTCTGGAAGGTGGCGATTTGCCCCACGGAGTCTCGCCCGTATTTTTCGGCAACGTAGGCGATGATCTCGTCGCGACGTGCCATGCAAAAGTCGACGTCGAAGTCGGGCATACTGACGCGCTCGGGGTTCAAAAAGCGCTCGAACAGCAGGTTGTACGGGATGGGGTCGATTTCCGTGATGCCGAGCGCGAACGCAACGATGGAGCCCGCACCTGAGCCCCGCCCCGGGCCCACGGGGATCCCCCGCGCCTTGGCCTCGCGAATGAAGTCCCACACGATCAGGAAGTAGCCCGGGTACTCCATGCCGACGATCACATCGAGTTCCAGCTCCAGGCGCTCTCGATACCGAGCTTCGGCGACGCTGCTACCCACTTTTGTGAAGTGGGCGAAGCGCTGAGCCAGTCCTTCCCGGGATACGTGACGGAAGTAGCCGGGAGTGTCGTAGCCTTCCGGCACGGGAAAGCGAGGAAGCATCGGCTTTCCCAAGCTGAGCTCAAGGGCCGAACACGCTTCGGCGATGGTCAGCGTGTTCTTGATCGCCTCCGGTAAATCGCGAAACGTCGCCGCCATCTCTTCCGGGCTCTTCATGTACATTTCGAAAGAGCCGTGGTGGTGCGCGCGCTCCTGCTCCACCACCCGCCCGGTGCGCACACACTCCAAATGCAGATGGGCCTGTCCGTCCTCGCGAGTGCTGAAATGCACGTCGTTGGTGGCGACCAGGGGCGCGCCCTGCGCCCGCGCCAGGCGCACCAAGATTTCGTTCAAGACGCCTTGTTCGGGCAAGCCGTGGTCCTGCAACTCGACGAACAGACGGTCCGGTGCCGCGCTGTCACGCAGACGCTCGAGCATGCTCGCTCCGCGCTCCTCGCCGTGCTCGAGCACCTCTTGAGCCAACACGCCACCCATGCAGCCCGTGAGTACGAACAGACCCTCCCTGTGGCGCTTCAGTGCGGACAGCTCGATGCTCGGTCCCGCGTCACATGCCGGCGAGCGGTAGCCCAAGCTCACGAGCCGGACGAGGTTCGAATAACCCGCTGCGTCTTCGGCCAACACCACCAAGTGGTCGGCGACGCCGCGGCCGTCCTCACGCGCGACGCTGATTTCAGCACCGAGGATTGGCTGCACCCCCTGGGCGCGGCAGCCCTGGTAGTGGCGGATCGCGCCGAACATGTTGGCGCGATCCGTTAGGGCGACGGCGCCCATTCCAAGCGCCTGCGCCCGTACCGGCAGATCCGCCAGCTTCACGGAGCTGACCAGAAACGAGTACTGCGAATGCACGTGCAGGTGGACGAACTCCGCGGCCATGGCGATCGCTCATCTACCACTTCGGGCAGCGGAGCGGAGCGCTGCCTACACCCGCCCACACCACCGGCCAGCGCTCTGCTCCGCCAGGCGGTCGTCGTCCGCGGTTGCTTTGAAAAAAAATCCGGCTAGGATGCCCCGGGTTCGGGCTCAACTATGCCCGCCCGCCGAGGCCGTTTTAAGGAGGATTCCATGTTGCGTCGTAACCTTGCTTTCATTTCCGTGATCTTTGGCTTCGGCCTTGTTGCAGCCGCATGCGGCAGCGACGACGGCGGCGGCGACGCCAATACCGGCGGCGGCGGGACCACCGGCAAGCCGGACCCAGAAGGGCCTGGTGTGCAGCCTCCCGGCAGCGCCGGCGGCAATACTGGTAGCGGAACGACCGCAACTGTGTTCGCAGTCAAGAAGCTGTTCCTCGGCGAAAGCGACAAGACCGGCGCGCCGGACCCCAACGGCTGGGAGAACTTTGGCTACAACCTCGACAACCTCATGTCGAGCAAGACGGGCACGAACCACTGCAAGCTGCCGGCGAATACGCCACCGTCGAACAAAGTCGACGGCAAAGACGGCATCGACAACAGCTTCGGCAAGAACATCATGGCGATCCTCAAGACCTTCGTTCCCGCCCCGAGCGACGAGGTCAATACGGCGATCTTGGACGGCGACTTCACCATCATGCTGAAGCTCGACAACCTGGATTCCGAGCAGAATCAAACCGGCATCAAGTCGGCGCTCTACGGGGGGGCTTCCCTGGGAGACGCTCCAAAGTGGGACGGAACCGACATGTGGCCAGTATTCCCGGAGCTACTGAACAACGGCGACATCAATGATCCCAAGGTGACGTTCCCGACCAGCTACGTCGCCGGCGGCACCTGGGTGAGCGGTAGCCAAGGCACCGTAGACCTGACGGTCGGCATCGGCGGTCAGAACATCTCGCTGATCATCGAAAAAGCAGTCATCACGATGAAGGTATCCGGCACGGGCACCAGCGCGAGCGCGACGGACGGTGTCATCGCGGGCGTGATTCGGACGGCGCAGTTCGTCGGCGAAATCGAGAAAGTCGCGGGACAGCTGACCGATGGCCAGCTCTGCCCAGGCAACCCAACTCTAGAAGGCGCACTCGTGAGCATTCGCCAAGCGAGTGACATCATGGCCGACGGCACCAACGGCAACGCGGACAAGGACTGCGATGCCATCAGCGTCGGCATCGGTTTCGAGGCCACGGCCGTGCAACTCGGCGCGGTGGCCCCCCCAGCCACAGGCGGCAACGACCCGTGCGTTGACGGCGGCGCGGCGGGTTCCGGTGGCACGGGTGGCACCGGCGGCGCTGGTGGTACTGGTGGCGCAGGCGGCGCTGGCGGCGCAGGCGGCGCTGGCGGCGCAAGCGACGCTGGCACGGACTGACCGAGTATTTGGCGCAGAATTTCGCGATCCGGGGCACGTTGTGCTCCGGATCGCGTCGTTTTGTCCTTTGGTTTCCAAGCGTTGCGAGATAGTGTCGGCCGGGAAGCTTGGCGCAGCATGTAGCGTAGGTTGTTAGGTCGGTCAGCTTTCTTGAACACCACGGGGAGCAAAGCCGTCTATCGCCACGCGGGCTTTTGGCAGAAGCCGGAGCCCCTTGCTTTCACACGTCGATTTGGTCTACGGCTTTCGTGCCGGGCAAAGTGCAAACAGGCACAAAAACCCGCCGAGGAGGAACGGTAATGGTCAGGAAATCAGCTTGGATCGTGATTTTGGGTGCGGCAATTTCGGCTCCGGCGTTGGGTGGTTGCACCTTTCAAGCCGGTGGCGGCGCAAATGCCGGTAACGAGCCCCCCCCGCCCCCGCCGGCCACGGCCGAGCCAGCGCCTGCGCCCGCACCCACGGTGGAGCCAGCGCCAGCGCCTGCTCAGACCAGCACCGCAACGGTCAAGGGCGACAGCGTCAATATTCCCGGCAACATCGTATTCGACCACAACAAGGCCACGTTGAAGGCCGGCGCGGGCAGCGAAGAGGTGCTCACGCAACTCAAGAAGTTCCTGGACGAAAACCCACAGGTCACCAAACTGCGGGTCGAGGGCCACACGGACAACGTCGGCCAGCCCGCAGCCAACATGACGCTAAGCGGCGCGCGAGCCCTGACCATCAAGCAGTGGCTCATCACCAACGGCGTGCCCCCCGAGCGCCTGATCGCGGTTGGATTTGGTGAGACGCGGCCCGTGGCCGACAACGCGACCGCAGACGGCAAGGCGCAGAACCGCCGCTCGGAGTTCAAGATCGCTGAGCTGGGCGGCAAGAAGTACCTGAACCAGCCTGTCGATGGCGGTGGACAAGAGTTCAAATAGGCTCTGTTCATCCAAACGAGTCGAAAAGCCGGTCTCGCCTGTGGCGTGGACCGGCTTTCCGCATTTCGAGGCAGCCGTGCTAATGGGCGGGACATGATTCGACGCCATGCTGGACTGCTCCTGACGCTTGCCTGTGTCGCCTGCAGTACAGAGCCCGCAGACCTGCGCGACTGGCGCCCGAGTGATCACGACCACACCGAAACCCCTTCGCGCGGGCAGGTGCCCACGGACGAATCGGGCAAAGCAAAATCCCCCGCGGCGATGCTGGGCATCGACGAAGTCGTGCTGACGACCTGGAAGCAAAAATGCACCAGTTGCCACGGCATGATCGGCCAGGGCGATGGACCACGCGGACGCGAAAGCGGCGCACGCAACCTCGGTGACCCTGTCTGGCAGAGCACCGTTTCTGACGAGACCCTTGCGGCGAGCATTCGCGACGGCAAGGGCAACATGCCCGGGCACGCCCTGCCCGAATCGACCCTCGCAGGGTTGGTCAAGCTGGTGCGCAAGATGGCGCCCCAGATCGCACCCGGGGACGCCGCCCCCGGCACTCCGGCTGGCTCCGCCGCGCCCAGCACATCCGATGGGCAGCCGCCTTCGGCGCCACCGCCCACCCGACCCAGCGCTCGCCCGAGCAGTCCGTGAGCCCGGCGAAGCGCAAGCTTCTCGCGCGCCTCGTGCTATTCGGCGGGCTGGCGTTCGGATTCACACGCATGCTTCCAGAGATGCCCCGGGAGCAGCCGCTGCTTTTCGAGCTCTCGGCTGCGGTGGAGCTTGACCGCCTCGACGTAGAGCTCATCCGCGTGGGGGAAACCGAGCCCCGGCGAGGCTTTTCCTTGCCGGTCGCCGGATCGCGCCGCAAGGTCAGGCACCAGGTCGAGCTTCCCTACGGCGACTACCGCCTTGAAGCACGGCTGACGGACAAAAAAGGGCACGAAACGCAGATTTCCCGGCGCATTGTCCTCGACGGCAACGAGATTCGGGTGAAGATCGCGCCGACCCCATGAGTCACAACAAAGCGGAACTACAAACGCGCGCAGCGACCATCGCCGAGGGCGACCCGGATCAACTCGTGCTCGTGGTGCTCACGGGCAAGGCACGCGGACAGCGCGTGTCGGTTCGAGACAAGCTCCGCATCGGCAAGGCTCCGGATAACGACCTGGTGCTTTCCGACGATACCGTGTCACGGCATCATTGCGAACTCGAGCGCGGTGACGGCGGCCTGGTTGTCCGGGATTTGGACTCCACCAACCACACACGCGTCGGACGCACCAAAGTGCGGGAGGCAACCCTCGCACCCGGCGCGACGTTGACCGTCGGCGATGTTGACCTGGTGCTGCGCACGGAACCGAATCGCACCCACATCCTGCCCAGCGAATCCAGCAACTTCGGCGAAGCGCTTGGGCCCAGCCTTTCGATGCGGACACTGTTCGGTGTCTTGGAGCATATCGCGCCAACAGACGCGCCGGTCCTACTCGAAGGAGAAACTGGCACCGGCAAAGATGTGCTCGCGCGGTCCATCCACCAGAAAAGCCCGCGGGCGAAGGAGCCCTTCCTGGTCGTCGATTGCGGCGCCGTCAGTTACAACCTGATCGAAAGCGAGCTCTTCGGGCACGAACGCGGAGCGTTCACCGGCGCTGTGGCACAACGGCAGGGAGCCTTCGAAAGTGCCGGCCGGGGCACGGTGTTCTTGGACGAAGTCGGAGAGTTACCCATCGATGTGCAACCCAAACTGCTGCGCGTTCTTGAGTCAGGGGAATTCCGAAGGGTCGGAGGCAACAAACCCATGAAGGCCGCGGCACGCATCGTCGCCGCAACCAAACGCAATCTCAAAGAAGAAGTTGAACGCGGGAAGTTCCGCGAAGATCTCTACTTCCGCCTGGCGGTGGTCCCGATGTTCGTGCCCCCCCTGCGGCAGAGACGCGAGGACGTTCCCGCTCTGGTCGAGCATTTCCTTTCGCTCGCGAGGAAGCGGGACGTCGCTGCCGCAGACGTCGTGATATCCGCAGACACCGTGGCCGGGCTCTCTGCCCATGACTGGCCCGGCAACGTGCGGGAGCTGCGCAATGTGCTGGACCGAGCCATCTACATCGCCACCGCCAGCGGCGAATCTGAGCTCAAGTTGGTGGACCTCCCCGTTGGGGCTGCCCTCGCGAAAACGGGTGTCAGCGGGCCCTTTGAGCCGAGCAAGACCTATCGCGAGGTGAAAGCGGAGTTCGAGGCCGAGTTTGAGCGCGCCTATGTGCATTGGCTCTTGGCCCGGCACAGCGGGAACATCAGCGCTGCGGCCCGCGAAGCCAAGATGGATCGCAAGTATCTGTCGGACCTCGCCAAGCGCCACGGCCTGCGGGATTGATTCGCTCCGCTGGCCAGCGAGTGAGTCAGAAATAGTTCCACGAAACG
>CBDUPW010000067.1:0-27852 GCA_965369205.1 uncultured Polyangiaceae bacterium
GCCCCGGGCGATTAGCCATGCGTCCGCTCTACGTCTACATGCATGGGCGCGGCGGCAATCCAGGACACGATTGCCGGCGCTGGGCACCGATCGTGCGTCGGCTTGGTTGGTTGGTATGTCCGTCGGGGCCAGGTGCCCGCGGGGACGGCCGCGGCTGGAACAACAACTGGGCCGTGGGTCAGCGCACTGCGCTCGCGGTGGTCAAGGGCTTCCGTGATCAATTCGGACGTCGGGTGCAGCTCTACGGCAATACGTTGATCGGGTTTTCCGAGGGCGCCTACGTCACGATGAACGTCGGTGTGCGCGAGGCACGCACCTTCAATCGGCTGCTGATCCTTGCAGGTAAGACCAGCTATTGGGGCGGTCCCGGCCTGGAAGCCTTGGCAAAGTCGAAATCCCGCCTACGCCGGGTCTATCTGATCACCGGAGAGCAGGACGGCGTGATCGAAGGCACGCACCAACTGCGCGATATTCTGAAGAGACACTCAGTGCCGACCCGCATCAGCACGCCCGCGGATATGGGCCACGAAGTGGCCCTCGAGCGCAAGCAGTCGATGTACCGAGCCGCGCTAGTGTGGTTGGAACGGGGCACGACGAAGCAGTCGCGCAGCAAGAGCGTCGCCCGGAACTCGAAGAAGAAGAGCGCGCGAAAACGCTAAAGTCGCCATTCCAAGGATCGTGACTTCCCTGGCAGACTAGTGCCAGGCGGAGGCCAATCGCACGGGCTGTCCGCTGCGGTCGTGCTCGACGACCCGTTTCTCGGCTTCGCTCATGCAGCCGATGCAGCACGCGAATTGCGAGCCGTGGTCGCAGGTGATGAACGTCGCCGTGGCTGGAGAGGCATTCAGCTCCCCTGGATCGAGGTGCCTTCCGCACGCGATGCAGTGAATGTGCTGCTGGGTCGCGTGTGGACCCGGACGGTGGAACGGATCTTGAGCCTTGCGCTCTCGCTTGGTCTGACGTTTTTCGCGCTTCATTTCAGAGCGCATGAAAGCCGAGTTCTCCCTCGGCGGTCAAGGTCCACTTCCCTCCGCCCCGCTTCCGACGTATGGCCTGCGCGAGCCCTGCCTCGTGTATCAAAGCATCGAGCCCTTTCTCGTGCCGGCCCAGCTCATCTTGGCGATGCTGGGCATGGGCGCCACGATGACTGTTGCGGATTTTGGCAGCGTGGGTCGGGATCCGCGTGGCCTCGCCATCGGCCTTGCCTTGCAGTGGTTGTACGTGCCGGCCGTCGCGATGGGCTTCATTCACGTCTTTGGCCTTGGCCAAGGCTGGGCCGTGGGGCTGTTGCTCGTCAGCGCCGTGCCCGGTGGCGCATTTTCAAATCTGCTGACGTTCCTAGGCCGAGGCAATGTGCCCCTGAGCATCGCGGTGACCAGCGTCACCACCCTGGGCTCAGTGCTGGCCGTCCCCTTGATCCTCCAGCTCGGCGCTGGAGCGATCTTGCCACCGGATTTTCACTTCCCGATCCCCCGGGTCATGGCAGAGATTTTCGGCTACCTGCTGGCGCCGCTCGCCCTGGGCATGGCAATTCGGAAGCGCTTCCCGGGCGCGGCTCCCGGGATCAGCCGCTGGGCCATCCGCGGCAGTCTAGCGTTGGTGATCACCATCGCCGTGGCCTCCCTCGGAACCGGGCGGATCCGTCTCGCCGAATATGGCTTCGGCCCGCCGCTCATCATCGTGCTTTTTGGGACCTTCTTAGCGGTCTCAACCCCGCAGCTGTGCCGACTGCTCGGTCGTTTTGACGACGACACGGTCGCGCTCACCATCGAGGTCGCCGTGCGCAACGTCGGTTTGGGTCTGCTCGTGGTGCACTTCTTCTTTCCGGGCCAGAAAGAGCAAGGCATGGTGCTCTTCTCCGCACTGTTTTATGCCGGCGCCTCGCCGGCATTCGCCATTCCCGCGCTGCTCAGACATCGCTTCGGAAAAAGCGCCGTGCTCCTGCGCCGACCGAAGCCGCGACCTCAGCCGGCCTCTAACTCAGCCTTGAGCTCTTGAGCCGGGCCATGCTCCGGATTCTCTGACAGGGCCTTATTCACCAGGACCCGCGCCCGTCGCTCGTCCCCCTGACTGCGCGCCATGACCGCGAGCTGAAACTGCGCGTGGGCCCGATGCTCCGGGGTGACAGAGTCCGGGGCATCGTCGGTTGGGCGCAGCATGGTCACGGCCCGAAACGCGCGCCCCGCGATGTCTTGGTCATCCATGTCGAGGGCCAGCTGACCCAGCTCCAGGGCAACCATCGGATTCTTCATGTCCATCTCGAAGGCCTTGTTCAGCGCAGCAAGGGCTTCGTCGAGCACGCCGCCGGCGAGCTGCAGCTCGGAGATCTGGCGGTACACGGGCCCCAGCTCCTTTGCGCGGCGCCCTTTGAAACCTGCGATGATCTCGTTCAAGAGTGTCATCGCTTCGTCTCCGCGACCGACAACGGCTAGACCGCGGGCGTACGCCACGCTGCCTTCGATGCTCTCCGGGCTCAGGCTGCGGGCTTCGTCCAGTACCCGCAGGCCCTCGGGCGCAGCGTCCTCGATGAACAGCAGCTGTGAACCCGCAGTGAGCAAGAGCGCGTGCCGCGTTGCGATGTCTTGCTCGCCTTCGGCTTGGGCAAGCAAGAGTTCCGCCAGCGCGCGATGCTCCTCCGTCAAGGTATACAAATGCACCAGCCGTTCGCGCAGGTCCTCTCGCTCTGGTGCAACGGACAGCGCGCGCTCGAGGCCGCCCCGGGCATCGCCGGGTCGCCCCGCCTGTTCGCATGAGT
Source organism: uncultured Polyangiaceae bacterium (assembly GCA_965369205.1). Lineage (GTDB taxonomy): Bacteria > Myxococcota_A > Polyangia > Polyangiales > Polyangiaceae > JACKEA01. Next base: position 2,756 of record CBDUPW010000067.1, read on the forward strand.
GCGCCAGCCACAGTGCGGTATTGACCAAGTCATCTCCCTCGGTCAGGGCAATGAGCTTGCGGTATGCGGTCGCCGCGCCATCCCAGTGACCGCCGGCGACCTCCATTTCCGCTAGTTTGTGCCAGAGGCTGGCATCTGCCGGGCTCTCCTTGAGCATTTCCGACAGGCGCACCCGCGCCGCGTCCGTGTTGCCCGCGCCTTCGTACAGCGCAACCAGCTTCAGGGACAGTTCGCGATCGAGGGGCGGCTCCGCGCGCAAGATGGCCCGCTCCAGAACGCTGGACAGCGGCGCGCTGACGTCGACGCCGAGTTCTGCCGCGGCTTCATACGCAGTCACCGCCTCTTCCACCCGATCCGCGGCTTCCAAAAGCCGCGCCTGGCTCAGGGTCAGTTCGGCGTCTTGGGGCTCCGCTTCGATCAGGCGCTGCAGGGTTTCGAGTGCCGCATCGCTTTCGTTTGCCTGCAGTGCCATCTCCACAAGTTGCGTGACTAGCGTTCGGTCCGAAGAATGCAGCGCGGCCTGCGCGAGCAGCCGTGTGGCCCGGCTGTAGTCGCCGAGTTCTGCGCAGCGTTGCAGCAGCGGCTCGCGCAGCTCCGCGTTGTCCGGGCACGCAACGAACCCAAGCTCCAGCGCGCGTTCGGCGCCCTCCTCGTCCATGAGTTCGCGCCGTGCCTCCAGGAGGCGCTCGGTCAGACTGAGCGCTTCGTCTCCGCGCACGACGCCAAGCAGGCCTTCAAGCATTTCGGCAACCAAGTACGGGTCTTCGCGCTTCTCCGAGAGCCGCAGCAGCGACCGCCAAGCGTCTTCCAGACTTCGATCCCAATCGGTGATGGCGTTGTATGCGTCAAACGCGTCGTCGGGTCGTTCGAGGCGCTCCAAGAGCCGGCCGAGCTTCAAGGACGTTGCGCCGATCACGGCTGTGTCCTGACGGTCTTTGGCAGAATCAACCCGGGCGGCGTACAGCGCCACGAGCTCATCGGTCTTGCCCTGCTCTTCATAGAGCCCGGAGAGCAATTCAGACGCCCGTATGTGCGCCGGATCTTCGTCCAAGATCTCGCGCAAGATGTCCGCAGCGCTGTCCCCTTCCCCGCGATCTAGCAGTAGATTCGCTTGCTCCAAACGCAGTCGGGCGCGGTCTTCCGCGGAATCGACCAGGGTGATGGTCTGATCCAGCACGCGCACCAATTGCTCGCCCTCTTGCAGAGCGCGGTAGATCTCGAGCAGCGGCTGCCACACTTCGCGATCCGCGGGCTCCTGCTCCAAGAGCTTTTCGTAGATCCTCGCGGCCCGACGGTCGTCCGAAAGCTCACTCCGCGCGCGGCCGGCCACGTCCAGCCACGCCGCTCGCGCGGCCGTCGGATCGAGCAGTGGCGCCGCGGCCTCTCTCAGGTCGAGCGCCCGGGCGGCATCTCCCGTCGCGTCGAGTCGCGCAGCCAGTTCGAGGCGCACCCACGCGCCGTCCGCGTCCGAGAGCCGCTCGGTCATGTTGAGGCCAGATTCGAGGAGCAGCCGCGAGAGCGCGTGCTCTTCCAAGCTATCGGCGAGCTCGACGCCCTCGCGCACGACCTCGATCCGAGCGTCGGGCAGTCGTGCCAGCAGCACCATGGCATCCAGCAGCTTGCGAGCATCTCCGCTCGAACGGGCGACGCGCTCAAATAACGCCACGACGGCAACGTCGTCGGGGTGCTCTGCCAGCGCCGCGCGCAGTAGCTCTTCCGCGCGCGCGACATCTGGCCAGATCTCCAGGGCGCGCTCCAGCACTTCCACCGCACGCTCTCGGTGTTCGGTGCCTTCGAAGTAGATGGCAGCCAAGCGATAGTACGGCTCGACCATTGCCCGCGTTGGTTTGCCGCGCACGCCGCTTTCGATGCGACGCTCCAGCACGCGCGCCTCGGCGTCTGCGTCTCCTAGCCAATCGAAGACTCGCGACAGCGCCTCCCAGGCCCGCTCGTCGCTCACGCCGGCGGATTCGAGTTCTCCCTGCAGCTCCCCGGCGCGCTCACGCAGCCGCTCCTCGACGCCGGCCAAACCGCCAAGATGCTCCGCATGTAGGAATGCCAGATCCGACAGGGCCCGGGCGGCCGTTTCGGCATTCGGAGCCCGATCCAAGCGTGTTTCTACGGCGCGCGAAAGCAGATCGTAGCGCTTGCGATCACTCAGCGCGCGCTCCAACGCGGCGCTCTCGCGTTCGTTCTCCAGGGCGGCTTCGAACGCAGATTCAATGAACTCTCCCGCTCGGAGTTCGTCGGATTTCTTCGCCGCGATTTCACTCAAGTCGAGCAACGCTTCGGAGCGGCTCGGCGCGTCCTCATCCTCGTCGCGTCCAATCACCAGGAGCAGCGCGCGGTACATGCGTTCGGCGCGATCGTACTGTTCCTCTTCAAAGGCCAACTGCGCCAGCGCCTGCAGAATGCCAGGATGCGCCGGGTTGATCTTGTTGGCGACGTCGAGTTCAGCGATAGCCTCGGCCCGGCGCCCAGCACTGAGCGAAACGCGAGCCAGCTGGAAGTGAACCAAGGCGCGTTCTTTGGGTTTGCGGCTGCCGTATTGCTCGATTTGCGCGCGCAGCACTTCCACGGCGCCGTCAAAGTTGCCGGCCCGGGAGTGCGCATCCGCAAGCGCCCGCCGCACGGAGGCGTCATCGGGTTCGACCTCGACGGCCTGGGTCAAGAGTTCCACGGCGCTCTCGGGGTCGTTGCGCTTCTTGGTATGCAGCGCCGCCGCTTCCATCAACAGAGCAAGTCGACGCGCCTTGTCGGCGGTGCGAGCGGCGTCTTGCGCCAGGAGTTCCGCCAGGGGCGTCCAGTCTTCACTAGCGCGATACAGCTCGCTCAGTCTCTGACGCACGGGGCCTGCGTCGAGGGCGGTCTGTGCCGCCGCTTCCAGCCGTAGCCGCGCAACCTCGGGGTGATCTGCCTTCAGATACGCCTCGGACAAGCGCAGGGCCCGCGGTGCGAGGGTTTCCCGAGAAGACTGTGCGCACAGCCACTCCAAGACGTGCGCCGCTTCCAGCCACTGCTCGTTGGCCTCCAGCAATCGCGCCAGGTTTTCCAGACTCGTTTCGCCACCGAGCGCCGATCCGGCGCGGTAGTCCCCCATGGCACGCTGCGCGTCGGAAAGCTCCCGCTCGGCAATCTCCGCGGCGCGCGCATACAAAACGCTGGCCCGAGCCGTATCCGACAGCTCCGCGCGACAGCGTGCTTGTTCTTCCCACAGCGAACAGAGCGCCTCGTGCGCTTGGGCTTCTTCGAGCAACTTCGCGTAACGCGCGACGGCGCCTTGCGCCACCTCGTCGGCGGGGTTTTCCCGGAAGAGCTGAGCGAATAGCTCGATGGCGCCGGCACTATCCCCCAACTGGTCCGAGGCGATGCACGCGGCGTCCTTCAGGAACGTTCGACGGCGCTCTTCGGCGAACGGCAGTCCATGCCCGCGCACGGACAGTTCGATGACCGCGCTGTGCTCAGCTTCCGCGCTCAAGCGCCGAGACAGCTCGGAAATGGCCCACTCCGCAGCTCCCGGAGGATCGAGCGGTCCCAAAGCTTCAGCTGCTTCGGGCGCGCCTTGCCCGGCATCGACGCCTCGCTCGTTCCAGGCGCCAACGCTCAGATCGAGCAACTCCCGCAGAAGCTGCTTCGCACGGACGCGATCTTCGACCTCGGAAGCGCACACGTCCACAGCGGCTGCCCAATCCCCGGCCTGCACGAAGGCGGCCAAGCTCTTGGAGAGCTCCCCGGTCTTGGAGCGGTAGATCGTGGCGAGTTCCGAGAGCAGCCCCCGTCGCTGCTCTGGGTCGTTTTCCTCCTCCACCTGAGTCGCGATGCGGCGCGTGAGTTCCTCCCAGCGGGACTGCTCCGACAACAGCGCTACCAGCGCGCGGAACGTCTCTCCGGTCGCGGAGTGTTCCCTCTCGATGCGATTCCACACATCGATGGCCTGGGCGGGTTCGTTCAGCCGCTCTGTATACAACTCGGCAACGCGCCAGAGATCTTCCCGGGCGGCCAGTCCGCCGCGTTCGGCGCGCCGTAGCAGCGCTTCGACCAGGTCCGCATGCATATTCGCTCTGGCCAGGGATTCGCAGAGACCGTCCAATGCCTCCGCGTCCTCGGCGTCGTCGTCCAAGCGCAAGCGATAGCAACGCACGGCGCGTTGCAGATCATCCAGGCGCATCGCCGCGACTTCGGCGACGTTGCCCAGGGCCGTGCGGCGTTCATCGGCATCCTGGGTCAGGCCCGCAAGCCGTTCCAGGATATCGGCGCGCTCGGCGTGGCGCCCCGCGCGATCGAGCAGAGGGTCGAGCGCCCGCGCGGCCCGTAGCGACGATGCGGCGTCGTCTTCGGACAACGCAAACGCCCGTTCGAACAGCCCGATAGCGTTCGGCACGTCGTCCAGATCGTCGCGCCGCACTTCGGCCGCCTCCAACACCAAAGCCCGTTGGACCGTTGGGTCCGTCGAACCATCCGCTACGGTGACCAGCACGTCTGCGCGGCGTTCTGCGAGTCCAAGCTCTTTCGCAAGCGCACCGAGCTTTTCCCGATAGCTTGCTTCAGACGGGGCGAGTGCGACCAGCTGCGCCGTGGGTTCGAACGCTCCGGCGACGTCATCGAGCTTGTCCAAGCGCAGCGCCACCAGCGCCTCCAAACCGGAGATGCGTTCTTCATTGCTTTCGGCGAGTTCGAGTTCGATCTCCACCATCCGTGCGACGTCATGCACCGCTCCGGATTCCTGATAGGCATGCTTCAAGCGCTCTGCTGCCGCGTGCCGCACGCTGATGGCTCGCTTCTGGTTCTTGTTCTTCTTTGCCTTCTTGTGGTCGCTCTGCGGCGCAATACTCTCACGAGCGGCCGGCAAGGTGACCAGGCGTTCCAGAAGCTCCCGGGTCGTTTCCGCCGAGCAGCCAGCCTCGGTCAGGGTCTCGATGGTCGCATAGGCACGCACCGCATCGTTCAAATCCAGCCACAGCCCGGCGATGCGGACGTGCAAGCGCTCCGCAGTCTCTTCGTCGGCACCTTCAAGTCGGCTTTCAAGCAGCGCGATCAAGGGTTCGACTCGGACTTCCCGCTCGTACAGCCGCTCCAGAGCGGCACCGATACGTTCGTCGTCGGGTTCGAGGCGGAACAGCCCCTCGAGGTATTCGATGGCGCGTTGGGCGTTAGACGCGAAGTCTTTGGCCGCCATGGACGCTTCCCGGAGTAGCTCGATGCGCTCGGGATCCGTCGTGGCACGCGCCAGGGCCGCGTCATACAGTTCGAAAAGATCGTCCCAACGCCCTGCGGCGTTGAACGCCAGTTTCAGCCGATCAAAGGCCCAGCTGGCTCCCGGGCTGAGCGAGAGCACCTTCTTCAGCAGCGTGACGACGCGCTCGGGTTCGTCGAACCATTCTTCGGTGAACTCCACCATGCGCCGGCCAAGTTCCTCGGCGAGGTCCGCGTCCAGGGGCGTGTCCAGAGCGCTGGAATACGCATCGGCCAGCGGCTCGGGCTGGTTCAGTTTCCTGGCAGCGCGTTCGGCGGCATCCCACAACTGCTCTTCTTGCGGACGTTCGACTGCGCCACGCAGGGCGATCTGAAGACGCGCCGCGTCGTCGTCTGGAGTGCACTCCAGCAGCTGGGTGAACCAGCGCCCCCGTGAGTCCAAGAGTTCTTCAACGCCCTCGCTGATGGCCAACAGCGACTCGAGCATTTCGATTCGCTCAGCTTCGGTTTCGACGCTCTGCACTAGGCGGTCCAGGAGTATTGCTGCCTTGGCGCGTGCGGCGTCGTGCTCGAGGGCGCGCTTCACAAGGGCCAGGGCTCCCGGGTCATGGGGCGCCGTATCTAGGATCCGTTCCACCAACTCCAAGGCTTCTTCGGGGCGACCCAAATCCAAATACAGCGTGGCCATCGTCGTCTCGACCGCGAGTCGGCCGTCGGCATCGCCGCGTTCCCGCAACTGCGCCAAGCTGGCGAGAGCGCCCTCGGGATCCCCCGAAGCCGCACGGAGCCGCGCAAGCTGCGACAGTGCCTCCAGCCGTTCCGGATCGTGCTGCACCACCTGTTCATAGACCGCGATGGCGCTTTCAATACTGGCAAAGGCAGTCTCTTCAGTGACGGCCCAGGCCATGAGCACGGTGACCGGATCTGCCGCGTGCCGCACCCGCCACTGGAATAGAAAGCGTCGGTCTTCCACGCGTTCCGGCGTCAATTCGCCTGCGGCCAGGAAGACATTGAACGCATCGGCCACCTGCGGACCATCCTCGGATTCCGCGCCAAGTAACGTTCGATACACCCCCGCCACTTCGCTGCGGCGCTCAGGTACCGCCGAGAGTGCACGCGCCTTGCACGAAAGCAGCGCCCGGGACTTTGCGGGGCCAAGCTCGCCGAGCTGCAACACCTGGTCGACGAGTGCGGCCAGGGTCTCGTGGGCGTTCGCGGCGACGGCCGCAGGTTCTAGGCCCAGTACAATTGCAGTGACGTCTAGGGCTTCACTGCTCTCGGAGAGCAGCGCGGTCAGTGCTGCAGGCACCTTGGTCCACTCGCCGGCGCGAGCATAGAGTTCGACCAATCGTCGCGCCGCGCTGGCGTCGCTTGCGGCGACGGACAGCACGCGCTCGTACAGTCGGCGCGCACGCTCGTCGTCCATGGCGGCCTCGGAGAGCTCTGCGCCCTGCAGCCACGCCTTACGAGCTTCTTCGTCGTCGCCCAGCTGGTTCGACAGCACGATGCCCAATTTTTCCAGCAGCCCGGCCTTCTCTTCAGGCACGGCCACCGCCACTCGGCGCGTCAACACCGCGCGCAACGTGGGTGCGTCGGCGTTGGCGTTCGCAAGCAGCTCAATGTTTTCGAGCTGCGTATCCTCCAACTCCGCGCTCTCGAGAAGCTCTCGATAGTGCGCAAGGGCGCGTTGGGGTTCGCCCGCTTCTGCGGACACTTCAGCCATGCGCACGCGCACCTCGACCTGCCGTTCACCCTCGGCGTGCTCAAGCACGCGCTGGAGCTCGGCATAGAGGGCATCCCATTTGCGTTGAGAGGCATACAGATCCGCGAGGGCCTGGTGGGCGACGAAGTCCTTTGGATCGTCTGAAAGAGCCGTCTTCCAGCTGACTTCTGCGCCATCCGCGTCCGCAAGGTCTCCGGACTGCAGCCGCGCCAGCGCATGGAGGATCTGGCGCCGCCGGCGCGCATCGCCGGGTTGCTCCAGGGCCGACCGGTACAGCTTCAAGCGTTCTTCCGGGTTGCCCTGCTCGGCGAGCAACTCATCGATGCGATTCAGCAGCGCGGCGTCGCTCGGCGAATAACTGAGCGCGCGGCGCAGCACGGTGACCGAGCGTTCGAGCGCGCCGGCGTCTGCCAAGGCTTCCCCAGCGGCTCGAGTCAACTCAAAGAGCTCTTCAGAGGTGATCTCTCGGTCACCGACGGCGGCGGCAAGGGTCTCGGCCCGGGGCCCCGGAGCGCCGAGCTTCTCGCCAAATGACTCAACCAGAGCGACCCAGGGGCGCAGGCCGACGCTGTGATCCAAAGCGAGTCGCAGCGCGGCGCCGGCGATTTGCAGGCCACGCTCGGGGTCTTCGAGGGCGGTGTCCGCGAGCTGGGCAGCTTCGCCAAGGGTTGCGAGGGCAACTTCAGCGTCCTCGCAGACCGCTGCTTTGGCCTCCAGCAATCGGATCAGCCCGGCGCCGGGTGCTTCCTGTCGGTAGATCGGCTCCAGCACTCCGATGGCAAGCCCTCGCGTGCTGTCCGCGGTCAGTAGCTTCTCGACGGCTTGTCGCACGCTCCGATCACTAGGGTCAGCGTCCAATGCCCGCTTGTAGGCTTCGACCCCCCCGGAAGCGTCTTCCAGGCGCTGCAACCGGATCTGCGCCAACCGGCTCAACAGGGCCGGCCATTCGCCTTGGGGCGCCAGCTCGATGTCGCGCTCAAGGACCCACGCCAGCTCCTTCCACAGTTGCTCCTGCTCCAGCAGCGGGACCATTTTCGCGTGGGCATCGCGCGTCGAACCATATTTGGCGATGAACGCCCGCCAGGCATCCAGGGCTTCCGCGCGGTCCCCGCCCTGACTGGTCCGCAACTCTGCCGCGCGCAACGCCAGTTCGCGCGCGTCTTCCGGTGACTTCGCGCGAGCCGCGCGCTTCTCCAGGACATCCACCATGCGCGCGTGGTCCCCGCTGGCTTCACACAGGGCCGTCAGTCGTGTCAGCGCTTCGTCCGCCCATGGAGAATCGACCAACGCGCTCCACGCCGTCATGGCTCGGGCGGTGTCGCCAAGCTCACCTTCGGCCAGCTTGGCCAATCGGCGCGCGGCGCTTTGGCGCGCTTCCGGGTCCGGCTCATGGCGCACGCAGGCGTCCAAGGCGCCTGCAAGGCCATGCGTGTCCCCACTCTCCGTGAAGATGTCCACCAATTGCCGGGAAGAGAGCAACATGGCGCGTTCGTCTTCGCCGCTCTCCAGAACCTGCTGAAACGCGGCCTGGGCACGCTTCACGTCGCCGGAACGCAGATACACAGTCCCGATATCTGCTCCAACCCGGGCGCGGGCGACCGGCTCCTTGCAAGACGAAAGTGCCCGTGACAGCAGCCGAGCGGCTGCGCCGGGTTGTTCCAAACTGAGCGCCAAGTCCACGTATGCTTCGCGGACTTCGTCGTCGCCGGGCTCCGCTGCAACCACCGGGCCGAGCAGCTCCATCGCGCCGGTGGGGTCACCTTGCTCACGACGCAACAGTCCCAATCGCCGCTGCACCTCCAGGCGACGCGGTCCCCGTGCGAGCTTCAGCTCCATATTGAGCAGTTCCAACTCGCGCGAGGTCGTGCCGAGTTTGCCGTAGGCATCCGACAAGGCTGCTGCGACGCGACCCGCCACGGCGCGGTTTTCCAACAACGCTTCCGCTGCCGAAAGTGCGCGCTCGTGATCGGGACGGCTGGCCAGAATCGCCTCTAGATGGGGCACTGCCCGATGCGGCTCTTGGGTGGCATCCGTGTACAGATCAACGAGATGCTCGTGAAGGAAGAACGCTTCGTCCTCGGGCATGGGTGGATCGCGCAGCAGCGCCTGTTCCAGTACCTTGGTGGCCTCGCGGGGTTTGCCCGCTGCAAGGTAGGCGCGCTCGAGGCCTTCTCGAGCAGCAGAGTCGGTCGGGTCCGCACGCAAGATCTTCTGGCTGACCTCGATGACCAAATCGGTGCTGTCTTCGGTCCCTTCGAGTTCAGCTCGGGCCCGTCGCTGGTGTTACAGCTGCAGCTCAGGATCGCGTTCGGGCCCTGCGAGTTCCGCGAAGAACTTTGCAAGCCGCGCGCGATCCCCACGGCGCCCGAGCAACGACTCCAGCATCGACTGCGCGTCGACACTCGTCGGGGCTGCCCCCATTGCCCGCTCCGCGAAAGAAACACCGCCGTCGAGATCCCCAAAGGTCTCCGCGAAGTAAGTCGACGCATTGAGAAAGATCGCCGCCTGTATCTCCGGCGGCACGAGCTTGATGCGCCGATCCTGCGCTACATGTTCGTACGCAAATGCGAGTTCCGCAGCCTTGTCATCTCGCGCAGCGACCGCGTGCAGCTTTGCCCACAACTCTGGAAACAGCTGGCCCTTTGCCGCTGCAGTCACCAGCGCTTCCAGAACGGGTTCCGGCGACTCGAGGGACGCGTCCATCAAGCCGTCGAGCTCCTCTACCCTGAGAATGCGCGACGAGCCTCGTGCCATGCCTGTCCTACTCCGGTAAAAAACGACGTCAGTTGGGGCACTTACGCTATCAGAAGCTGCCCGCCTGTGGGGCGCTGTTCGGCGCGGCGACGGTTCCCGTCCCGAACCGCTGAACACCTGACGACCGCGTCACGTGGCAAGCCAGGCCCGGTTGTTCGAAAACGCCGCCGTTCGTATTCTCGCGGCCATGCCCGTCCGGCCACACATCCGATTCTGTTTCACTGCGAGTTTGCTTGTGCTGTTCACACCGCTGCCGGGCGCAAGCCAAGCAGCGCGATTCCCGACCGAACAACCTGTCTCCCTAGCGGGGCGGGTCGCGATGCTCGAAGGCCGACTTCATAAACTCGAAAAGCGGCTCTCGACCGTCGAGCAAGGACGGCTAACGCCCCGGGCGGACGGCAGCTTCCAATTCGAGGGCAACGGGACGAGGGTGGTGGTCAGCGCGGGCGGTGCGGTGACCACGACGCCGCTGCCAAAGGCCGGCCCGAGCGCACCGGCCACAGCCCGCCGCAAGCACGACTGCGATCCGCCCTACGCCATCGACGGTCGCGGCATTCGCACGATCAAAGCCGAGTGCCTCGAAGTCGCCGAATGCGATCCACCTTTCACGGTCGACGCTGACGGCATTCGAAGACCCAAGCCGGGTTGCCCCTAGTCATCCAGCTATTTCGTCCCGTACAGGCGATCGCCGGCGTCGCCCAGCCCGGGCAGGATGTAGCCGTGATCGTTCAAACGCTCGTCGATCGCCGGGGTGTAGATCGGCACGTCCGGGTGGGCGTCGCTGAGCCGGCGCACTCCTTCGGGCGCTGCCAGTAGGCACATATACTTCAAGGTTCGCGGCTGCGTGTTCTTCACGCGCTCGATCGCCGCCGCCGCGCTGTTGCCAGTCGCCAACATCGGGTCCATCACGATGACGTCCCGGTCCGCCATTTCGCTTGGCACTTTGAAGTAATACTCGACGGGCTCGAGGGTCTTGGGGTCCCGATACAGCCCGATGTGGCCCACCCGCGCCGACGGGATCAACTTCAACACGCCATCCAACATGCCGGTGCCGGCACGCAGCACGCTCACCAGCACGATCTTCTTTCCCTCGAGCACTGGCGCCCGCATGGGCATCAGCGGCGTATCGATCTGAGTCTCCACCGTCGGCAAGTCCCGGGTGAGCTCATAGGCCATCAACATGGACAGCTCCTGTAGCGCTGCGCGGAATGTCGACGTGCTGGTGTCCTTCTTCCGCATCAGCGTCAGCTTGTGCGAGATGAGCGGGTGCGTGATGACAAACACGTTCTTTCGGTCCATGGCGGAGCTCCTGGGATCTAGTGCGGTGTGTCAGAAGTACACTAGTACTAGTATCCCAAATCTAGACTTGGGTAGCGTTCGGCATCGGGCCCGCCGTCGTGGTGGGCGGGCGGGCGCCAAGGATCCACGGGCCGGGTTTCCCGAGCCCAACCCCAATTCGGTTGCGCGGGAGGCGGCGCGTAGCGAAGGGAGCGACAGCGCACCAAATAGCGGCCGGGCGCGCGGGACACCGTCCAGAACAAGTCGTAGCCCGCCTGGCAGCGCCGACCGACGGCCTGGTAGCACTCAGCTTCGTTTCCGCGGCAATCCACGTGCAACATCTGGGTGCCATCGGGACCGATCACCTCTTTGACGACCGGAGCGGGATTGGCTGTACAAGCCGCTCCGACCAGCATTGCGATCCCCGAAAAAGGCACGAGCAGCTTAGTAAGAGACACGATTCTTGCCGGCCTGTTTAGCACGATACAGCGCCTCATCGGCGCGTTGAAACAATGCCTGTGCGCTCGCGGCGTCCGTGGGAAACGCCGCGACGCCGATGGAGATACCCGGGCGAAGCGGGATCCCGTCCTTCTCGAAAGGGTGACTGCCAATGGTGAGGCGGATTTCCTCGCCGACGGCGGCGCCTTGTTCCGCCGTCATCCCGGGCAGCGCGGCGAGGTATTCGTCGCCGCCGAAGCGACAAGCGATGCCGCGCTTGTCGACCAACTGGCCGATCAGTCTGCCGGATTCGCCGATCACATAGGCCCCGAAAAGATGACCGTGCGTGTCGTTGATGCCCTTCACGCCGTCCAAGTCCATCACCAACAGCGTCACGGCTGTGCCCTTGTTACGAGCGACGTCAATCAGTTGCGCAAGATCTGCGTCGAACTTGCGCCGCACGAAGAGCCCCGACAAGTCGTCCGTATTGAGCAGCTTTTCGACGACTTGGTTGTACGCCTGGGCGGCCCCATCCTGCAGTTCGAAGCGCGCGACGGCTTTGCCGAACACCAAGGTATCCCCGGCGGCGAGTTGTGCATCCTCCACCGGGTTGCCGTTGAGCAGCACACCGTTCGTGCTGCCCAGATCGACGACAGCCCAGCCATCACCGCGATCCTCCAATCGCGCGTGATGCCAAGAAACCAGGCCATCTGTGAGGCTCAATCCGGCCTCCGGATCCCGACCCACAATCAGGGTCCGGTCGACGATGACCCGACGCCCCACATCGGCTTCGTTTCCATTGAGCACGACTAACATCGGGCGATGGGGCGCCTTCACGCGCCGCATGACCTCGACGGAAACGTCCGCGTCTGCCTTGAGCGTCCGGGGAATGCCCGCGGGGCGTCCGCTACCGTCCGTGCTCGCCACGGCGGGAGGATACCACGCGGCCGGCTTTGCCTGCGCCCTGGGCGCGCCGTCCAGGCTTTCGCTCGCGCTTTTTCCCGGGAGGCACGAGCCCCTGAGCGCCCCGACGGATCAAATCGGTCCGGCCCGCACGTCCGAGCGCTTCTCGCGCCAGGGGCCACTTCTCTTCGTCCCACCAGAATAGGAGTGCTTTGAGTAGTCGTTTGTCGCGCAGCTCGCGCACCACTTGAAGCGGCTTTTCGGTGAAGGGATCCACTCCGCTCACGTACATTGCCGTCGCCACGGCCATGGGGGTTGGAATGAATTCTTGGATTTGCCGTGGTCGCATGTTCCGCGCTTTCAGCCACAGGGCGAGTTCGACGGTGTCGGCAAACCCCGAACCCGGGTGACCCACGACGAAGTAGGGGATCAAATACTGTTCCTTGCCGGCACGCTCGCTCGCTTCACAGAACGACGATGCGAAACGCTCGTAGCTGCTGATAGTCGGCTTCTTCATGGCCGCCAGCACCTCTGGGTCCGTATGCTCCGGCGCGACGGACAGCTGCCCGCCGGTGTGATGCGTGGCGAGGTCTGCGATGAACTCCGGGCTGCGTGCGGCGAGATCGTAGCGGATCCCCGACGCAATGAAGACGCGTCGCACTCCGGGCTCCTCGCGCACTCGACTGAGCAAGTCGACCAGGGGCCCGTGGTCGGTGCCCAGGTTCTCGCACACCTTGGGGTGCACACAGGACAGCCGCCGGCAGGCTGCCTCGATTTTCGGGTCCTTGCAGGCCAATTGGTACATATTCGCCGTGGGCCCGCCCACATCGGAAAGCACGCCGGAAAAACCCTGCATGCGCGTGAGCGCGCGCACTTCTCGAAGCACGCTCTCGGCGGAGCGGCTCTGAATGATGCGCCCTTCGTGCTCGGTGATGCTGCAAAACGTGCAGCCCCCGAAGCAGCCCCGCATGGTCACGACGGACTCCTTGACCGTATCAAACGCTGGAATGCGCTCGTCGCCGTAGCTGGGGTGAGGCAGCCGCTGGAACGGCAGATCGTAGAGGGCGTCCATGTCCTCCGTCGCCAGAGGCAATGCCGGGGGATTGAAGTAGACCGCCTCTCGATCGAAGACTTGCAGCAGCGGCCTCGCATTGTGCGGATTGGTTTCCACCTGGAACTGCCGGGTCATGCGTGCGAAGGCGAGTTTGTCGCGGGAGACCTCGGCGTAGCTGGGAAGCACGACCACCTTTCCGTCGGGCACGTAGCGACTGCTGTCTTCCACCATGGGCTGCCACTGACTCGGATTGCCTAGGCGATAGCCAGTTCCGCGAATATCCGTCAGTGCGGAGATCGCTTCGCCGGCGTCGAGCCGCTGAGCGATCTCCCAGGCGGCACGTTCTCCCATGCCAAAAACCAGTAGATCCGCCTTGGCGTCTAGCAAGATGGAACGCCGGATCTGATCGGCCCAGTAGTCGTAGTGAGCAATCCGCCGCAGCGACGCTTCGATGCCTCCCAAGACGACCGGCAACCCTGGGAACGCCTGCCGACACAGATTCGCGTAGACCAGTGTCGCGCGATTGGGACGCGCGCCGGGGCGCCCACCGGGGGAGTATTGGTCCTCGGCGCGAACTTTCTTCTGGGCGGTTAGCTTATTCAACATGCTGTCCATGTTGCCCGCGCTGACGCCCACATAGAGTCGAGGGCGCCCCATGCGCGCGATGTCTTCGGCGTCTTGCCATCGCGGCTGCGCGATGACTCCGACGCGATAGCCTCGCCCTTCCAGAAAACGTGCGATCAAGATCGGTCCGAAGGCGGCGTGGTCGACATAGGCGTCGCCGGTGACGATCAGAATGTCGAGCTCGTCCCAGCCACGCTCCTGCATCTCTCGGCGCGTGGTCGGCAGAAACCCGCGGCTTTGCGCCGGAGCGGACGCAGAGCGCCTCAAGGAAACCAGGGACATGGGGCAGCATAGCCTGACGCCAGGGTTTCGCAGGCGCCCATCACGCGGAGGACGTTCGGACGGGCTTTTCGGACGCCTGCTGTCCTGACACCTAGGGGCGCGGGGCCCATGCTAATTTGACCTACGCCTCATGCGCCGACTGGTCGATCTACGAGAAGAAGAGCGGCGCCCCGCGGGCATCGCCTTTTTGACGCTCATGAGCATCATGGCGGGCCACGCTCTGCTCGAGACCGCCCGGGACGCGCTCTTCTTGGCGTCGCTGCCCGCTGCGCATCTGCCGTTTGTGTACATCGCCGTGGCCGGGGTGGCCTGGATGATTGCGCACCTCGAGCCGCGGCTACGCCCCGAAGACTGCGCATCGGCATTGAGCGGGACGCTGGTGCTCGCCGCAGTGGTGACCGCCTTGTTCTGGCTGCTCCTCGGTGAAGCGGGCCGAGCCGGGCTGTACGTCTTGTACGTGTGGTCAGCCATCGTCGCTTCCCTTGCCGTCGCTGGATTCTGGCTCATGCTCAGCGAGCGATTCACGGTCACGCAAGCGAAGCGCGTGTACGCCCTCGTCGGAACTGCGGGCGTGTTGGGCGCCGTCTGCGGCGCCGCGATCGCTGGCCTCTTAGCCGCGCGCGTGCCCGCCCGGTACTTGCTCTTGGCCGCCGCGGTATTCTTTGCCGTCGCGAGTCTGGGTCCGCGCATGCTCTCCAAGGCGCAAGGGCGCATCGATCGTGTCCCAAGTGCCGTGCCAAAGCTCGGTCCGAACCTGCCGAAGAATCCCTATGTGACCCGTTTGGCGCTCTTGGGTCTACTCGCAGCGACCACGTTCACAGTGGTCGACTACGCATTCAAGAGCACGGTGGCAGCCCACGTGCCTGCTGCAGAGCTCGGCGAGTTTCTCGCCCTCACCTACCTGGCGCTCAACGTTCTTTCCCTGGTCGCGCAACTCGCCCTGGTCCAACGGGCGATCCAAGTGTTGGGCGTCACGGGCGCCCTGGTCCTTTTGCCCCTTGGGCTATTGGGCGGCGGCGTCGGTCTGTTCATCACCGCCGGCCTACTCTCGGCAATGGCTCTGAAGGGCCTGGACGGAACTCTGCGCTACTCACTGCATCGCACCAGCGTCGAGCTGTTGTACGTGCCGATGTCCGATCGGGCCCGTGCCCGAGCCAAGACCACGATCGACGTCGTGATCCAGCGGGGCGCCCAAGCGGTGGGTTCCCTCGGCATCCTACTCGCGCTCTGGGCAGGAGCATCCCCGCGCGTCTTCGGCGTAGCGGTCGTGGTGCTGTGCCTGGCTTGGCTCGCGGTCGCCATGAACATGCGCAAGCACTACCTGGATCTATTCCGCCAGACCCTGCAGGATTCTGCCGCACAACCCAAGCTGGCGTTTCCCGATCTCGATCTCTCTTCCCTCGAGAGCATCATCGCGACCCTCAACAGCTCGAGCGACCTGGAAGTCGTCGCGGCCCTGGACTACCTGCAGAACGAGGGGCGCGCGCGGCTGATCCCCGCACTGATCCTGTACCACCCCTCGCCGGAAGTCGTGGTGCACGCCTTGGGCATCTTCGCGCAGGAGAAACGCGAGGACTTCCTGGTCATTGCCGAACGCCTGCTGGATCGACCGGAAGTCGACGTGCGGGCCGCGGCGCTCCGGGCCGTCGCGGCGGTGCGGCCGAAGCAAGCCCAGCTCCAGAGGTTCTTGGACGTCGACTGCCGCGCACTCTCGCTGACGGCGCTCGTTGGGCTGGTGGCGTCCAACTGGCTCTCCGAAGACGAGGCGGAGCAGCGCCTAGATGCGGCCCTCAAAAACGGCAACCCGATTGCGCTGACCGCACTGGCAAAAGCGATTGCCGCGCGCCCAGCGGGACTATTCGAGGACGTCCTGATCCGCCTCGGCAAGAGCGACAGTGTGCCGGTCAAGCTCGCTGCCCTGCGCGCCATGGCCCGCGCGCCCACGGCCCGCTATTTGTCAATTCTGATGCACATGCTGCCTCAACGGGAACTGCGCGGGGAAGCGCGGACGACCCTGGTCGCCATGGGGGACACGGCACTGTCCTATCTGACGGGTGCCTTGGCAGACGAGAATCGCAGCCTCCCGGTTAGACGCCATTTGCCACGCACCATCATGCGCTTCGACGCAAACAAAGCGGCTCCCGCGCTCCTAGCGCAGTTCGCAGCCGAAAAGGACGGCGTGGTGCGCTACAAGCTGCTGCGGGCACTGGGCAAACTGCGCGTCGAACATCCGGACCTCGCCTTCGACTCCGCGGTGATCGATGAACTCATCAAGCGCACCGTTTCCCGCATCTACGAACTGGTGGAGTGGCGGGCCGCCTTGGAAGTGGGCGCCGGCGAGTCCGACGCACGCAAGACCGACGCCCAGGAATTGCTCTCGCAACTCTTGCTCGACAAGGAAACCAACGGCATTGAACGGCTGTTTCGACTCATCGGCCTGGGCCAACACTCGGAAAACATCGAGACCATCTATCGCGGGCTACGCAGCCGCCGCGCCGATGTGCGGGCCTCGAGCCGCGAATTGCTTGAGAACCTGTTGAACGGACCGCTGCGGGACGCGGTGCTGGGGCTGGTCGACGAAGCTCCGGCCAAAGTACGGCTGCGTGCAGCAGGGCCGTTCCACAATCCGGTGCACAAGAACTACGAGACGGCGCTGCATGAGCTGATTGGAGTAAACAGCGAATCGATCCGCAGTCTCGCCATGTACCACGCGGCGGAGCTGGGACTTTCCCGCATGCAGGCACACATCGAGGCCACCTTGGAGACTGACAGCGCCCCGGCAAGCCGCCGCATCGCAGAGAACGCCCTCGACCTCCTGCGCGCCGGGCCGAAGTTGGTGGAAGCATGAACACCGACGCGCGCTATGTGGGCCCCGTGGAGCGCTTGATCTATCTGCGCACTTTGCCTTCCTTTGGCACGTTGCCGCCCTCGGAACTCGCCCACATGGCGCACAACACCCACGAGCGCTACTTCAAACGCGGCACACGGTTGCTCGAAGAGGGCCGCGAGGCCGCCCACGTCTACTTCATCGTCGAAGGCACGGTCTCGACGCGTCGTGGCGGGCGCATCATGCAGCTCATTGAGCCGCCCTGGGCCGTCGGGTTCCTGCCCGTGCTGTCCCAAGATCCCGAGGGTACCGAAGCGCGCGCAGAAACCGATGTGGTGGCCCTGGAACTCAGCGCGGACGATCTGCTGGACGCCATGGAAGACAACTTCTCGCTGCTTGAAGCCGGCATCCGCCAAATGTCCAAGCAGATCGCGGAGCAGCAGGAGCTGCTGGAATCCCGGGGGCTGTTGGCGCGCACCGAACCCACGCCCGGGCCGGCCGTCCCCTACCCCTTGGACCTGGTACAGCGTTTGGTGCTGCTGCGGCGCAACGGCCCGTTTCGAAAGGCTAGCCTAGACCCGCTTTCGGAGCTCGCACGCCGCTACGTAGAGGTGCGCTACGAGCCGGGCTCCATCCTGTGGCGAGCCGGGGAACCATCGGATTGGGGGCTCCACCTCGTGCACGGAGTGGTCGCGTGCTCCGCACCTGACGGCAAACGCAGCTTTCGCATGGGACACGACTCCGTGCTGGGCCTGTCCGAGGCGCTGGGGCGTGCGCCCCGCAGCTACGACGCAGTGGCCGAAACCCAGATCGTGGGGCTCCGCGCCGAAACCGAGAACTTCATCGACATGCTCGAGGACAATTTCGACATCGGCCTGGCGTTCATGCGTTTCCTGGCGACCTTGCTCACTCAACTGTATGAACGCGCGGCGGCGGCGGACGCCGCTAGCATCGAAGCCGCCCAAGCCGTCCCCGGCACTTGAGTTCTAGGACGCGCCAAAGCGCTCAGTCGAAGCGACGAAAACCGCCCTCTTTCGGCTGCGACACCGTCACCCGGGAACTCCCCCGCTTCTCGTCTTTCTTGCTCAGCGAAACGCGAACCCGTTGGTTGACGTCAGGAGTGATCTTCTCGATCACGTCGGCGTGTTCGTGAAGACGAATGCTGACTTCGATCGGGCGGTCGCTCTTTTCCAACTTGAGCTCGAAGGGCGTCTTGCCTTGGTTCCTGCCAAATGCCCACACCGCCGCTCCCGCCGGCTTGCTCTCGACGGCGATGTTGACAAATACCTTCGGCGGCGGCGTCGCCAGCCGGGTCACGTCTCGCAGCGGGTTCTTGCCGTAGACGGCCAGCAACGATGGCGGAGCTTCGGGTGTGCGGAACAAGAGCACCACGACGCCGATCACCAGAGACAGGACCGCCACAGCACCGCCGAGGAAAACCATACGAGCGGTGCGCGCGCGCGAACGTTCTGCGGCGTAGGGGTCCGCACTTCCGGACACGGAGCCGAAACTGAACCCACTCTCGATGCGCTCTCGAATGGACTGCGCGCCGGGATCCACTTCTGGCAACTCCACGCCGCTGTCCGTCTCCGCCGCCGGCAAATCGGTGATCCGAGCACCCGAGCGCAAGCGCGCCAGCATGTCGCTCTTGGCCTGCACACGATCGGCGAACATCTCTTGCATCAGATTCGCCAGTGCCTCTTCGGGCACCAACGGCGCGTCCATCTCGCGCATGGCGGTCAGCAGCGCGCGCCGCATCTCGGCAGCGGTGGCGTAGCGCTCGTCGGGGTCCCGCGCGAGTGCTTTGAGCAAAACGGCTTCTAGGGGCGCCGGATACTCGGGCAGCTTGTCCCGAGGGCGCGGGATCGGATCCCGACACACTGCGTCGAGAACGGCCAGCTTGCTCCCGCGCTTGAACAGGCGCTTTCGCACGGTGAGTTCGTAGAGCACGATCCCGAGAGCGAAAACGTCGCTGCGCCGATCAATCGGCTTTCCGCGACACTGCTCCGGCGACATGTACTCAAACTTGCCCTTGAGCTGGCCGGCCTCCGTCTGGGTGATGCGGTCCGCAGCCTTCGCGATGCCGAAGTCCAGAACCTTCACACTGCCCGCGTAGGTCACGAAGATGTTCTGCGGCGAAATGTCGCGATGGACGAGGTTGAGGGGGCTGCCGTCCGGGTCCTTGAGCTCGTGCGCAGCGTGCAGCCCAGCGCACGCCTCTGCCATGATGAAGGCAATCATCGCGAAATCCGTGGCGCGCTTTGTAGACATGCCGCGGCGCACCACGCCGGCAGAGTTCTCCCCCTCTAGGTATTCCATGACGAGGTAGAGGTTCTCGTCTTCTTCCCCCAGCTCATGCACCTGCACCACGTTGGGATGACGAATGCGTGCGGCCAGCCGCGCCTCGTCCAAGAACATGCTGACGAAACTGGGCTCCGCGGCGAGATGCGGCAAGATCCGCTTGATCACAACCGGGCGCTCGAACCCGCTGGGCCCCACCAGCCGCCCGAGTAGGATCTCGGCCATCCCGCCCATGGCGAGGCGCCCAGCTACTTCATAGCGACCGAGCGTCTCGGTGGCTTCTGGTTCCGCGGCACCCATTTTCCCTGATAAGGTATAAGGCTAGCGCAATGCCAGCCAGGCAAACAACCATTGTAACCCGTTCAATTTGCTTAGCAATTTGTGTGGCTTTGGCGCCGCTGGTCGCCACGGCGCCCGCGGCGGCCGCGGGCAAGAGTCCCAAGGCCCAGGCGCTGGAACTCTTCGAAGACAGTAGCGAGCGCTACCGTGAGGGCAAATTCGACGAGGCCGCCGCGCTACTAGAAAAGGCCTACGCGCTGCACCAAGAGCCGGTGCTGCTCTACAACTTGGGGCGGGCCTACGACGGACTCGGCGAGTACGAAAAGGCCATCGCCGCATACGAGAAGTACCTGACCGAGTCCCCGGACGCGAAGGATCGCGGCGCTTTGGAGCGGCGCATCGCGACCATGCGCAGCGAACTCAAGCAGCGCCAAGAGCTCGAAGCAGAAAGAAAGCGCCTGGAAGCAGAAAAGAACCAACCGCCGCCCCCCAAAGAGAAGCCGAAAGCGGAACCTCCCTCCGCCAGCCCGTGGCCTTGGGTCGTGGCGGGCGTCGGCGTCGCCGCCGTGGGAGCAGGCGCGGTTTTCGGACTCCAGGCCAAGGGCAAGCGCGGAGACGCCGAAGATGAACCCGTGCAACGTAAGGCGGCAGAGACGTTCCGAGATGCCGAGAGTCTTGCATCGACCGCCAACGTGTTCTTGATCGCGGGAGCCGTCGTAACGGCCGGCGGCGTGACCTGGATCTTCCTGGACAACAAAGGCCGTCAGGAAAAGAGCCAGCTTTCGCTCCGGGTGACACCGAGTAGCGTCAGCCTTCTCGGCCGGCTCTAGACGGCCCTAGAAACCGCGCTCCAGATCAGGGAGCAAATAGGTAGTGCTCCTTGAGCGGCGCCGCCTTGGCGGACGCTTCCACGTCGTCGATTTCGAAGGGGATCACGTGGCTGTCGTTCTTGCGCCAGTACTCGGCTTCGTTGGCAAAGTACGGACTCGCCATCGCGAGCACCGCGCCCCCGGGCAGCGCGTTCTTGATCTTGGGACCAGACGGGGTCATTTCCGCGACGAAGCGCTGCACGGGACCACTGCCGTAGCCGAAGCTCAGCTTGTCGCTCGGCTTGCGTACGATCGAGAAATTCGACGCGTCCACGGCCCACTGATCCCCATGGCGCGGGAAGCCGTCGGGGAATGTGGGGTCCAACACCGACGGCAGCGCGGTGAGCCATATTGAGATGAGGGAGTTGAATCGCACGCGGTGTTGGTCACCCCAGCGCCAAGTGCTGCGATCCGCGCCGAACATCCCGTCCAGATCCGCGATTGCGTCGAGCAGCGCGACGACCAGACGGTCGTCTTTGGTCTCCGTGACAGCCGGGGTGCTCATGTCGTCCCAGAGCGCGCTCTCGCCAGTGACGGCGTCGAAAGTTGCGAGCGTGGTGGGATCTTCTTCCAACATGCGAATGAAAGCGCGCAAGGTGAAGTTCGTACCGGCACTGCCCTCGCCTGCCGCCTCCGCCTCATCGGCGAGGGCGCGGCCCACTGCGCGGACCAGCCAAGCGTTGAAGATCATGGTGGCTTTGGCGTCCGCGGCCTCGGCTGCGGGAACCGCGAGGGAGTTGTCCTCCAGATCCACGCCCGCCGCAGCGGAGTACCCCGCAGTGCCCCAGGCCTTCAACTCCCCGATGATTTCCGGGACTTTCGCGCCGGCATAGCGGCCGTCAGCAACCGCCGCGGCGAGCTTCGGATGCGTTCCCGGTGATAGCCGTTCGGCTTCCGCGCGCTCTAGCGCAGCAACGAAGTGCGAGGTCAGTCGTGCGCCCAAACCACTCTTGTGGTCGGCCTGCATGTCCGCCATGCCGGCGGCGGTCATGCCCTGCGCCTCCGCTGCCAAGCGCTCTTCGATGCGCCCCAACCGGAACCCCTGGGCGAACTCGCAGCCGATATAGAAGGGCTGCCCGTTCGGCAGTTTGTCGTTGCTTGGATCGTTGTCGATGGTGGACGCCACGTTGTCGGTGTTCGCGGTGGCGATCCAACCCTTGCTCGGCGCCGTGATCTTCGGCTGGTACTTTTCTTCCAACATGCTCCCGGTCCACTCATGGTCCCCGCTGGCGCCGTCGAGCACCAGGCACGGCAAACTGCCGCTGAAAGTCCCGGGATCCCACGTGAACGCCTTCTTATCTCGGTACGGGAGAGCCGCGGGGGCCGTCAGCGCGATGGCGCCCGTCGAATCCGCCAGCATCCAGTTCTGCGCGCCCACGCCAAATCGCGTCATGCTCGCCCGGGCCTCGTCGACGGTCTTCGCCGTTGCCAGGCCAAGAACCGCCTCGATTTCCGTGGTTGGCGCCTGCCCCGTCCAGCGTGCGCTGATGGCTTCGCCGCCAGGGACGATGGGCTCCGCCTTGTGGTCCTTGATCTCCGGCACGATCGATCCGTGGTGCGGCGTGACCAATACGTCGAAGGTGTAGTCCGCGCTGCCAGCGATCTTGATCGTTTCGCTGACCTTCTGGAACGCGACGGGTTTGCCGTTGAGCATCACGCCCGTTCCGTCCGCAGTAACCGTCTCTTTCCAGGCATCAGAAACGTCGTAGCCCGCGGTCGTCGCTCCCCAGGCCACGTGACGATTCGCGCCCAGGATCACCCCGGGGATGCCAGGAAACGCAACCCCGATGGCCTCCATGTCTTGCTTCGGATCGTCGCTCTTCACGACCAGATGCGTCGGCCAGAACACCATCGGTGAGGTCAGGCCCAGATGCGGGTCGTTGGCCACGATGGCGTGACCACTCGCGGTCTTCGAGCCGGCGACCGCCCAGTTGTTCGAGCCGGCAAATTCGTCGCCGCCGAGGAAGTCCTTGGCGCGCTGGATGGAGTCGAAGAACGGCTTCACCCGTGCCCGCAGCCCCGCGGACATGCGCGCCGCAGCGGCCGGCGCTTTGAACCCGAGCTGTGGCTTGCGGCTCGTGGGTCCTGCTTTCCATTTGGCGCTGGGGGCGGGCGTGGCCTCGTCGGGATAAGTGGGCAGCGGCGTATTCGCCACGGGCGGGGCAAATCGCATCAGATCGATCAAGATATCCTTGCGCTTGACCGCCAACGGGTCGCTTGAAGTTGCGTTGAACGTTGTGCGGAACGCCTCAATCCTGCCAGAAAGACTGACCTCCGAGTCCGCGTCGTAGCTGAGAGCGAAGGACTGCAGGCGCCCCATGGTGAGCGTGTCCACGGCCGTCCAGTCCGTGAAGAACTTCGGCTGCATTCCACCAAGGGGCTGAGCGAGTTTCAGCTTGCCTTCACGCAGCGCCCTGAAGTGTTGGGTGACACCGTCTGCGAACGCATCGAGCCATTTCTTTTCGTCACTTTGCGGGTCGAGAGCGTCGTAGATGGCCTGCGCTGCGCGGTGCATGCCGATGACGCGCATGGTGATGTCGTCGTCAATTTGCCCCGCGTCAGCACCGCCATAGACCTCGGCAACGCGGCCGCTGGCGGAGCGCCGGGCGATCTCGAGCTGCCCAGCGCGGTCCACCGCCATCATGTAGCCCTGCACGCGAAACGCGTCCTCGGGACTGCGTGCGTAGATATGCACCATGCCAAACTCGTCGCGCACGGCATTGACCCCTGCCTTCAAACCCGTGATCGCGGGCGAATCCGTGACCGGCGTGCGGTCGCCCCAGATGCCAGGATCCTTGCCCGCGTCGGTGTCGGCGTCCCCGGCTTCCGCGGTTGCGTCCATGCCTGCGTCCTGCCCGCCCGGCGCGCCGGAGCCTTCTTCGCCGTCGCCGCATGCAAACGCAAGCGCTCCGCCCAAAGCCAGCAGCATCCACGGAGCGATCGTCCAAGTTCGCAATTTCATGGCGCAGTTCTTTGACAAAACGCCCCTGGCCGCAAGCCCGTGGCCTCAGCCCGGGACAATTTGGGGCCTGGCGCCAGAAGCGTCAGCACGCGCCCTTGTCCAAAGCCAGGCTGGGCGGGCCCCTCACCGCGCGCTTTCAGCGTGCCGCTTCGAGTCCGCGTCGAGCCAGTTCGTCAGCGCGCTCGTTGCCAGGATGCCCGGCGTGCCCCTTGACCCAGTGCCATTCGATTTGATGCCGCGCCATGGCTGCTTCCAACGCTTGCCACAGATCGACGTTCTTCACCGGCTTCTTCGCGGCCGTCTTCCAGCCGCGCTTCTTCCACTGCGGCAGCCACTCCAGCACGCCGCTGCGCAAGTACACGCTGTCCGTGTAGAGCTGCACACGCATGGGTCGCTTCAGTGCCTCCAGCGCGCGGATGGCCGCGAGCATCTCCATGCGGTTGTTCGTGGTGTCGGGCTCACCGCCGCACAACTCGCGTTCGGTGCCGCGGTAATTCAACAGAGCACCCCACCCGCCCGGGCCCGGATTGCCAGAGCACGCACCGTCAGTGAAAATCTCCACCCATGTTGAATCTTCCGCCACGCCGCTGACCAATACAGCGCGCCGGGCCCTCCGTAAAGCGACGGCCCGCTCGTCCCGGTCGATGCGCTTTGCTACACTCACGCTATGAACCAGCGGGGACTCGTACTTGTTCTGTCGGTGCTACTGGCGGCCTGCGGCGGCGACGACGGCGACGGGACGGCCTCGAATCCCTTCGGTCCTTCCGGCGGCGGCAAGGGTGGTAGCGGCGCGCAAGACGGAGCCGGTGGCGCGATTCAAATCGGCACGGGTGGCGCCGCAGCGTCGGGCAGCGGCGCAGGGGCCGGGGCGGGTGGCACGGGCAACGACCTGTGCGGCAGCACGTTGACGGGCACCATCCGCGACTTCAAAGCGAGTCATCCGGACTTCGAATTCAAGATCGAGGTGGATCCGGGCATCGTGCTGCCCGACCTGGGCAGCGACGGAAAGCCGCAGTACGCAGGCCAGTCGGGCAATCCGACGACTACCGGCAAGTCTGCCTTCGACGAGTGGTTCCGGGACAGCGCCCAGAGCCAGAAGAAGCTACACAGCATCCAGCTCACGAATGCCGCCGGCAACGTGTGGACCTACAACAACAACGCCTTCTTCCCCATCGACGGGCAACTCTTCGGCAATGAGGGCAACTCTCACAACTACCATTTCACTTTCGAGATCCACACCAAGTTCATCTACACAGGCGGCGAGGTGTTCACCTTCACTGGCGATGACGATCTGTTCGTGTACGTCAACGGCAAGCTCGGCATTGATCTAGGCGGCGTCCACGGCGCCATGAACGCCAGTATCGATTTGGACGCCAACGCCTCCAAGCTCGGTATCAGCAAGGGCAACGTTTACCCGCTGGACTTCTTCTTCGCGGAGCGACACACCTCGGAGTCCAACTTCCGCATCGACACCACCATCGGCACTTTCGTGGACTGCGGCCCGCCGCCCGTGCGCTGAGTTGCGAGGCCGGCCGAAAAGTAGCTCTCCCAGGGGCCACCCTCGCTCGGAAGTCGGGCCGGTCGTAGCGGATAAAGGCTAGTGTGATCGA
>CBDUPW010000068.1:0-27550 GCA_965369205.1 uncultured Polyangiaceae bacterium
CGGTGCCTGTCGCGCCTCCGGTGCCTGTCGCGCCTCCGGTGCCCGTCGCGCCTCCGGTGCCCGTCGCGCCCCCGGTGCCCGTCGCCGCGCCCGTACCCCCGCCACTACTCCCGCTGTCGTCGCCGCAAGCCAGGGTCGCAAGACCGGCGCCGCAGCCGAGTAGAACCAGCCTTCGGGTCATGCTTCTCTGGGTCATCTACAAATCCTCCGTGAAGCGCCGCACGCCCTCAGGCCAGGCACTTGTTCGGTGTGCCGATCTCACGTTCTAGCACAGCCTTGATGTTGGGGTTGGCGCAGCTGGATGGCAAACTCGTGATCGCTGGAATTCGCTTCCTGCAAGCAGATGTATTTGGTTACCGTTTGGCCCTTCTGCAGCGCGCTGAAGTCGGCAGCGGTGAGCGTCATCTTGTGGTCATGGCTTATGCCCGTCGTCGTGTACGTCTTCTGCACGCCGGCCACGAGATCAGACAATGGGATGGTCAGATCGTGCGGTTGCACGGGGGCGGAGCAAGCGGAGTGACGCCTATTCGGGCATCGAGCGCCGCGCGCTGGCGATCCACTTCGCGAGTTCGAACTCTGCTTTGGAGTGGCCGCCCTCGGCTTCGAACAGCTGCTGCACAACCACTGACAGCAGCGGCATGGCGAAGCTATCGTCGGGCACGCTGGATACGTCGATCCTGCCACTCAGCTTGCAGAGATCGATTGTGTGTTTCGCCCATTTGCTTTTGGGCATGCCAGCGATCTCTTTGAACAGCTTCTCCGGGGACTTCCCGCAGAGTTTCTGCACCATTTCCGGAGCGCCCTCTTCCAGCGCCGCGGCGATGATACGTGTCACCTGACTGGGATCGATGCTGGAGGACCCGAACGCTTCCATGCCTTTGCGCAGGGGAGCAGGCAAACCGAACTGTTCCTCGGCTAGACCCGTGGCGGCCGACACGCCACGAGTAGCGGGCTCTTCCGAAGCCAGATCCTTCACCCACTTCGCCGCATCCTTGGCGCGTTGTGTGTCTTCACTGGGGTCCGGCGTAGGCGGCGTAGGCTCGGGCGCCGGCGTGGGTTCGGCGGAAGCAGTCGCGACCGGCTCGGCGGTCGTCGGACTGGGTGACGGCGTCGCCGAAGGAGGATGGCCACTACCGCCGCAAGCGACGACCGCGGCGGCCAGCGGCAGCCATGGGGTGTTTCGCATCATGGTCTCCCCAATTAGACAACCAGGGAACGGAAGTCGACTCAGAACCGACCGCCGGTTCTCCCTGCATGACTTGAGTCACGCGATTTCGAAGCGGGCGGGGGTGACGAGCTTGTCGCCGAACTTGACCTCGACGCGGTACTTGCCCGCTTGGCAGCTGGCGATGGGCTTTGGTCAGTCGGTCCCTACCTAGTCTTCGGGTCGAAGTAGTCTGGTTCTTGGACCTCACGAATTGCTTGCGCACGCCATCAGGGCGTCCTCGCACAGCGGGCGCCGACGTTGGAACTCCGCGTGGTCCGCGTGGTTTTGGAACGCCAAGAGATGCGCGCGTCCAACGGGTAGCCGGATCCACGCAACACACCTTCCGCGTTCGCAGCTGTGTTGGCACAGTCCACGCACGGCTGAGGGTACGGCGTGGCGTACGAGTCGCGCACCCACTCGGAGACGTTCCCGGCCAAGTCTGCCTGAAGCCACTTGCCGTCTCCCTTTGGCGCCTTCGACCCGACGTCAGCGGGGGTGAAGAGACCGACCGCCAAAGTCGCGTAGGTTCCATCGATGGTGGTGCTGTTTGGCGGATTCGACCACGGGTACACCCGCTGCTCGCTGCCACCGGCCGCTGCGTAGTTCCATTCGGCTTCGGTCGGCAGACGCCCGCCATCCCAGATGCAGAACGCCAACGCCTCGTACCAGGTGATGCAATTGATCGGACGCGCCTCATTGCCAGACGGCGTGTCCGTCCACGTGTGGGCATCAAAGCCAAAGGCTGGGATTGGATGGCACTTCAGCGCCGTGGCCAGCGTCGTCGCGTTTGCGGGCAAGCTGGCGTTCCACGACGTGCTCCAGCCCGGATCGGTGGGATTGTTCGGATTCTTGCCCGCGCCCCCGCTTGGCTTGGTGTACGACGCCATGAACTTCCGGAAGCGCCCTACGCTGATCTCGTATCGGTCGAGCACAAGGTCACTCACCGTCGCCGGATAGCTCGGGTCCGTGTAAGTGACGCCATCGTAGCTCCGCTTGAAAGTGCCCCCAGGGACGAGCGAGGTCGCGCAGCAGTTGTCGTTGTCCAACGCGCCGCAATTGACGGCGAGCCCCTTGCAGCTCTGCGGCTCACCGCAAACCCCGCCGCTGCAAACCGGCAGCCCCACGCCGCACGCGACGGTCGCGCCCCACTTTCCGCCCTCGCAGGTCTGAACGCCGTTTCCCGAGCACCGCTTTGTGCCCGGCTTGCACTCGCCCGCACACACACCATTTGTGCAGACGTACGGGCAAGCCGCGCCGTCTTGCCAGGTTCCGGCCGCGTCGCAAGTTTGCGGGACAAGCAAGTTGCATTTCCCGCTGCCCGGCGTGCACTCGCCCGTGCACGCCCCCTCACTGCAAACGTACGGGCAGGTCGAGCCGTCCACCCACTTGCCGCTGCCGTCGCAGGTCTGGATCAAGAGATTGCTGCACTGCTTCTCGCCGGGGGTTGTGCACACGCCCCCACACTCTCCCGCCGAGCACTTCTTCGGGCAGACCGCGCCGCTCTCCCAGTTCCCGCCGGAGTCGCACGTCTGCACGGTGTTGTCGCTGCACTGCTTCTTGCCGGGGGTGCATACACCCACACATGCACCGTTGTTGCAGACGTATGGGCATGGGGCGCCGTCTTGCCACGTGCCGCTTGCATCGCAAGTCTGTGGCGCGAGCCCGCAACACTGCTTGGCGTCCGGCGTACACGGACCCGTCGCACAGCCGCCCACGCCTCCCGCCGCTGCGGTGCCCCCAGCGCTACCTCCGGCGCCATCGCCACCGGCGCCGCCCAGCCCACCCGATCCCGCTGCAGCGTCGACGCCGTCGGCCACGTTGACCATTCGGTCTTCCGAACTGCACGACGCAGTCGCGACGCTCAGCAGTGACATTAGGACGAGCGGTGCCCAGCGAACCTCGTTCTTCTCCATTGTCTCGGTCCCCACTTCAATTCGGCGGACAGACGACCACCTGGTACGTGAAGAAGCCGGAGCGGATAACGATCTCCCATTCATTCGTGCCGGTCGTGACGGTGTAGTGGTCCTTGATGCACGTACCGGGGCCGTCGAGCTTGAGGCTGTGGGTCCCGGCCGGCATGTTGACGACGCTGATGGCACCCACCGGCGACGTCGCATCCGCAGTCGGATCCACCTCGGATGCCGTGTCGTTCCAGTAGTAGGGCCCATCGCCTACCGCCGGCGTGAGGCTCGCCTTCCAACCGGCCTGCCCCTGCCCCGCCTGATCCTCAATCACGATACCGATGGCGCCCTTGCTGGCGTCGAACGGGATATTGGACTTGGCAGCAAGCTGCTCGACTAGAGCGAGCTCTTGCAGCGAGATGTTCGTGTCAAGGTCTTCGTCCCCGAGCTCGAAATAGCCGAGGGCGGACGCGAACAGCTCCTTTTCTGCCGTGATGACGACGCGCGAATTCTTCTGCAGCCCGCCGAGGGTGAAGGTGCCGTCTCCGGCGCTTGTGACGCAACCGACATCCGCCAGATCTGGCGCGCAGATTTCAACGCCGCCCAGCCCAGCGGGGAAGGAGCCGATGCGGACGATGCCCGTCACGGCAACCGTGCTCTTGCCAGTGGAAGCGTCGTCGTCGCTGCCACAAGCAGTCAACGCCAACGCGAGGATGGTGCAGAGGCTCTTTGTGTGTTTCATGCACCGAGTCAGTGCAACCAGTGGGCCAACGCGCTTCGTCCGAGGTTCGGCCCAAATAGAAGGAACTTCACCTCGGCGGAACGCTGCGTCCTGTCCAAGATCCCGGAACAGTGTCCAAAGGTTTGGACACTCAGCCTAGGTCGTAGTCGGCGAGCTTGTTGTAGAGCGTGGCCCGGCTGATGCACAGAAGACGCGCGGCGAGCTGTCGGTTTCCCCGGGTGTGCTCTAGGGCTGCGATGAGCGCCTTCTTTTCCGCTGCGCGCACCTCATCACTCAGCGGTGCGACGGCGTCGTCAGCGGCGCCCGTGGAGGTCAGAACCGTGAAGCCCGTCGCCTGAGTGACAAACCGCGCGCTGTCGGAAAGCTCACGCTGTACGTCTTCGACCCGAATGGCGGTGCCCTCACCCAGCACGACCAAGCGCTCGATGAAGTTTTGTAGCTGGCGCACGTTGCCCGGCCAGCGCTGGGAGCGCAGCAGTCGCAGCGCGTCTTCGGTGATCTCCAACGTTGGCTTTCCCGCGCGTCGCGCAAAGTCCGTCGTGAACTCACGAGCCAGAAGCGCAATGTCATCCCGACGGGCCCGCAGGGGAGGCAGCCACAGGGTGAGCACGTTAATGCGGTAGAAGAGATCTTCGCGAAAGTCTCCGGTCTTGACCATGGCCTCGAGGTCGCGATGGGTCGCAGTCACAAAGCGCACGTCGGCATGGAGCGTCTCGGTCGAACCGAGGCGCTCGAACTCGCGCTCTTGCAGCAAGCGCAGCAGCTTCACCTGCATGGGCGCGGGAATGTCGCCGATTTCGTCCAAGAAGAGCGTGCCGCCGCGGGCGACTTCCACGCGGCCCAGCTTGCGCTGCGTGGCGCCGGTGAAGGCGCCGCGCTCGTAGCCGAAGAGCTCGCTCTCCAGGAGTTGGTCGGGCAGCGCGGCGCACTGCACCACGACCAGCGGGCCAGAGGCACGTTCGCTCTGCCGATGAATGGTGCGCGCGGCCAGCTCTTTGCCGGTACCGCTTTCTCCGCGGATCAGCACGGTGGCGTCCGCCCCGGCGGCGCGGCCCAGGGTTTCTCGAACCGTCTGCATGGCTCGGGAATCGCCGAGAAGAACATCGCCGGCGGACGGCTCGACCGTGGGCTGAGCGCTGCGCCGTACCGAGGCCGCTACGGCCTTTTGAACGCTGTGCTGGAGCTGTTTTGGATCGCAGGGCAGCTCGAGGTAGTCACTGGCGCCCGCCTGCATCGCCTCTACTACTCGTTGCACGTTTGCTTCCGTGCTCAGCAAGATGACGGAAGTCTCTGGCCACTTCTCGATCGTGGTTCGCACGAACTCCAAGGTCTGCCTGCCGAGAGCAGCGCAGTCCGCGAGCAGCACTTCAAAGGGCTGCTCGTCCAAGAGCGCGAGGGCCGTCGCGGCGTCTTTGCACTCACGGAAGGCGACTCGACTCGCCTCGTCGAGGGCACTACGCGAGCCAGCATCGACTCCGACGAGCAGCACACGTGCTGAATCCGTTTGCACTAGGCTCGCCTCACGCTCATGGCAGGGTGCTCGCGGAAATCGGGAATAACACGAGCGCAGAAATAGTGTCGGCGACCACTTCAATCTCATACTCGGCGACAAGCTGGTCCGTTTTTTCGACCCTGGCCTGCACGGTCACTCGGCCAGGGATCACGTTGGCGACCGCGGCCGCGCCTGTGTCGCCCGTGGCGGTGGTGGTGCCCTGGTAGTAGAACGTCTTCGTTGCGCTCGGATCTTCGTGCGCCTCGTCGATGCTCACTGTGATGCCTGGCGCTTCCTGGATGTTGCAATCCCACACGACGGCGCTGATGTGGCCCATGCCGGGTACGACCGTTGCGCCCACTGCTGCTGCGACTGCCGCGTACAAGGCTGGGGAAAAGACGCGCCAGCCCAACTGGGACTCGGGGAAGACAACGGGTCGACCGAAGAAGTAGAGCGTCGGCATCACACCCGGCTTGCTGAAGCTCAGGTGACCCTCGAAGCCGAACTTCGCATTGGGCAGTTGAAGAAGGACTCTGCCCATCTCGTCGGTGACCGGGGCCTCATCGACGACGGACTGGCAGGTCGGGAACGCGCCGGAGCACACATCGACGGTCAGCCCCTCTGCTGGGACGGTGCTCTGAAGGCTTTCGACCAAGTCGACCGTGAAGGTGTTGGGGATGACCTTGATGCTGCTCTCGGGACGCCCCCACTCGAACTGCCCAACGCAGCTCCAGTCGTTCCCTATGGGACATCGTGCGCATTCGCTCCAGCAGTCCTCGAAGTCGGCCGTCACGTTGCTCACGGCGGGCGCGTCCAAAGAGAAACATCCAAACAACCGGCCCGGTCCGTGCCCGGGCGTGGACAGGCTGCGAGCAACGCAGGAGTACACGCGATCACACCCGGGCTCTTCCGCACAGTCGCGGCTCAGCTTGGCGCAATCTTGGTCGACGCAGGCGCCGCATTCCGAGGAGAGCGCCTTGGCGTAGCCACTGGGTCCGATACAATCATCGAGACAGTGGGT
The DNA here is from genome assembly GCA_965369205.1 of uncultured Polyangiaceae bacterium. Lineage (GTDB taxonomy): Bacteria > Myxococcota_A > Polyangia > Polyangiales > Polyangiaceae > JACKEA01. The sequence goes on from CBDUPW010000068.1 coordinate 6,364, forward strand.
CCGCTGACACGTGTCGAAATCGAGACTCGTCGCTCGGTTCAGCTGAGTGCCGTGCAAGTTCCAGCAGGCGCCGCGACAGGCGGGTTGACTGGGGAGGCACTGCGCAAGACACGCCGCGAGCTCGGAACATTCGGCGTCGAATTGACAGGCGCTGCGCTCCCCGTTGCACGCTGCAGCGATGCAACTGCCGCAGGCTTCGCTGGCGTAGCCCGCCCCACCGCCTGTGCCCTCGGAACCCCGCGGCAGGGAATCGATGCCCAGAACCGTGTTACATGCCAACGCGCCGCCGAGCGCCACGGCGGCGAGCCGCGTGACTGACTTCCCCATCGCCATCAGCGACGAACCTCCAACCTTGACCCATCATCCCAGATGTCCGCCTGATTCACGCGCGCGAAAATTGCGTCCGATGCATGGAGCTGAGTCACGGACAGCTCCATGAGCAGCTAGCGTGCCAGACTTGAGGGCTCCGGATCTGCCGCAACGACGGATGTGCGGTCCGCGGCTGTGGACAGCGCGCGTAGACATGTCTAACTCGTTAGACATGTCGGTAGTGTGGGGGACCCGCTCGTTCCGTACGTCGCTGGCCGCGATCCTGGCTTTGGGATTGGGTGCCACACCTGCGAACGCGGCGCCGGACGGCGCCGATGCGAAGGTCCAGCAAGACGCGAAAGATCGCGCTCGCGAGCTGTTCAAACTGGGCGCTGCTTCGGCGCGACAAGAGCGCTGGCTGGAAGCGCTGCAGGCCTTCGAGCAATCCATACTGCTGCATCCGCACCCGAGCACTGCCTACAACATTGGCTACTGCGAGCGCGCGTTAGGACACTACACCCGCGCCTTGCGCGCGTTTCGCCAAGCACTTGCAGCGCCGCCGGCAACATCCGGTCTGAGCCCCCAGCAACGCACCGAAGCGCTGCAGTACCAGCAGGAGGCCGAGTTGAAACTCGCGAAGCTGCGGGTGACGCTGCACCCGGCGAACGCGAGCATCACAGTTGATGGCCGCCCACTCGCAGTCGTGCCGCACGCTTCAGAGCTGGTGCTCGAGGCGGGAGTGCTGGATCCAGGCAAGGGTGTGCCGCCTCCCGACGCACACTTCGTGCTTTGGATCGATCCTGGCAGCCACACCTTCGCTCTGGAAGCACCCGGGCACCGAGCCGAAGTCGTCACTTATCGCTTCGTGACAGGATCAACCCGAAAGCTCGTACTGCGATTGCAACCAGCCGGCGCTACCGATGCACCGGGCAAGCCCATGCCCGAACCGGAGCGCGCGTATTGGTCGCAAAAGCGCGTGTGGGCCGTGGGTCTGGCCGGGGCCAGTGTCGCAAGCGCTGGAGTCGCGACCTTCTTCGGCATCCGCGCCGCGACGCGCTGGGATCGCGCCCAGGACGCGTGTCCGGACGCTTCGCGCTGTCCCGACGACCGAGGCGCGTCGCTCTCCGCTTCCGCGCGGCGGGACGGCAATCTGGCGACCGTCGCCGTTGCTGCGGCAGCGGGCGCCTTCGCGGGCGCGACGGTGTTGTGGCTAGATGCAGACTCGGCCCCGAAATCCGAACTGCAGCGGGCGAAGCTTCAACTTGGCGTCGGCTCGATCGCGAACGGCGGTGCGGGCGCCGGGATCCAGCTCGCGGGAGCGCTTTGAGTTCCAGTTCGTCGCTTCCTGAGTTCGAAGCGGGTGCGCTCGTCGCAGGGCGATTTCGCCTCGAGCGCTGCCTGGGTCGCGGCGGCATGGGCGAAGTTTGGTCCGCGACGCACACCGTGACCCAGCGCCGCTACGCGCTCAAATTCCTCCACCGTCGTGGAGTCCACAGCGCGGAGCTCAAGCGCCGTTTTCTGCGCGAAGCGCGCGCTGCGAGTGCCATCGGGCACGAAAGCGTCGTTGGTGTGCAGGACATCTTCGAACTCGAGAGCGGCACTCCGTTGATGGTAATGGAGCTGCTGGAGGGTGAAACCCTGGGCGCTCGATTGCAGCGCGACGGGTCACTCTCCGTGGAGGCCAGCGCTGGTCTGCTGCTCCCGGTGGTTTCCGCTGTAGGCACGGCGCACGAGCAAGGCGTCATCCACCGCGACCTGAAACCCGACAACATCTTTCTGACCACGGAAGGCGCCGTGAAGGTCCTCGACTTTGGCATTGCGAAGCTGTCCAAGGCCGAGTCCGCCGTCGAGTCCGTGCCCACGCAACCGACTCAAGGCCTGCTGGGCACGCCGTTTTACATGGCGCCGGAACAAGCGGTTAGTGAAGCAGACGTCGATCACCGTGCCGATATCTGGGCCCTCGGCGTCATCCTGTACGAAGCGCTGTCCGGCGGCCGGCCCATCGAAGGAGAGAATGTCGAGCAGATGGTCCGCCGCTTGCTCGAAGACGGCATCGTGCCCATCGCCGTGCTGGTGCCAGATCTGCCCGCGGACATCGTCGCGCTCCTGGGCCGCATGCTGCAGCGCGACCCAGAGGAGCGCCCCCAAGACTTACGCGAGGTGGCCACAGGGCTGAAGAAGTACACCGACGTCGCTGCGTCGTACTTCGGGCCGCCCAATAGCAGCACCGTTTCGGAAGTCAGCGAGGCAGACGTCCAGCTCGGCTCGGTTCAGTCAATCCGAGAGCCCGCGCCGCCTTCGCGCCGGCTGCCGCTTGTGCTCGCCGGCATCGGGTTGATTGGGGTGGTGCTCTTGATTTGGCGGGCCGTATCCGCTCCTGGTGCGGCGATCCCCGCTGAACGCTCAAATCTGGAACCTGTTTCATCGAGCAGTGCTCTGAACGTTCCTACAGAGCCCGATGCAGCGCGCTCGGCGACTGCGGAGTTGCCCGACGTGTCGCCCACGAATGCGGTGGCTCCTGCTGCTTCGGCAAGGCGACGGGCAACTGCTCCAGTGATGCCCGAAAGCACGCAACCGCTCGTCAGTGCGACCGCGGCGTCAGCCTCCACCGCGCCGAACGTGCCGTCTTCCAGCGCGGCGAGTGCGCCCCCCGTCAAGACCAGCACAACCGGACTCGTGCAAGAGCCCCCGTTTTGACAGCTTGGTGATCATAGAATTGCGGCCGCTATCTCGCGCTCGACCTTCGCCTTTGGTCTCCACGCTGCCACCTTCGCAACCTGTTTGATAGAAACGGGGCGTCGGGGTTCCCCAAAGCTCTCGCAATTCGATGTGGCATGATAGAGCGATGCGCGCACGCTACGTTGTTTTCGGGATCGGCTTGCTCGGGCTGGCTTGCGGGGGTGGGGGCGACGGGACGGCGGCCCCGACCGACGGCGGCATCGGCACCGGTGGGGCTAGCTTCGGCTGGACGGAGCACTGGCGCCCAGACGACCAACCGAAGCCTGCGCTGGCACTGCGTTTGGCGGTGCTCGGGCCCAAGCACTACCTGCTCGTCGAGAAGTTCACGGGCACGGACAACCCGACGGGAACGGGCGTGTATCGTTCCCTGGAGATCTTTCCGGACGGAAAGCACGAAGCGGGCAACATGGACCAGGCCGTGGGAACGATCCTGTTCTACGCCGCGTACGGCGGTGGCGCGGGGCTGCTCATGGAAGAAGCAAACGAGATCGTGAGCTACTACTACTCGGGCTCGAGTTGGCAGCGCTCGGTCGTGACGGCCAGCGGTTCCCAAATGGCCTATGCCGTGGGCAGCGCCGTCGACGGCTCGCCGCGCTTGGCGATCCGCTCCAGCGCGACGCCGGCAAGCGTCAAGGTATTCGCCGCTTCGGGCCCGGCGTGGACCGACCAGACCTATGATCTGCCCAACAGCAAAGGAGTGGGCGGCGTTGCCGAAGACCACGCCGGTCGCACCCATTTCATCGACAACGACCCGCCACAAGATGTGCACCACGTCTTCGCTGCAGGGCAAGAAGTGGAAACCAGCTCCATTCCTGTCGCGACCGGAGATCCGTACTTCTTGTTCAACCCGGACGACTCGGTGCGCGTGTTCAACGCAAATACACTCTTCGACAACTACACTGGGCTGCTCTCGGAGCTGGGCAGTGACGCCACCTGGTCCGACTACAACGCACCCATCAAAGGACTGCCACGCGAGCACGCGCTGTTCGATGGAGATCTAGAACACATGTGGGGCGCGACGCTGTACGCCTGCCGCCGGGGCGGTGCCGAGTGGACCAGCATCGAGCTCAAGGGACAGAGCGTCACGGGATTTTCCAAGGCAGACGATCTCAAACGCGACGGTGACCTGCTTGTCGCCGCGAAGCGTGGCGGCGACGGCGACCGCATCGTGGTGCGGCCGCTCGCGGATTGTCTGAGCCGGTAGATCGCGTCCTCGACTGGCACGGTGCTTTGAGGTGCGCTGAGTCATTGCGCTGCACAGCGACCAATCGCTGCGCACGGCGAAGCCCCCGAGGCCTGTGTCATGCGCGACCGCGGTGGGCGCAGGGAGATCCTTGGGCATTCGCTCACAGCACATCGGTGCGACCGCTGGGCCACACCCGGAGCACCACGGCCTTGCCGGCCGGGTACTGCGCGAGCTCCGACTCTTCCCTCAGCGGAACCTCGCGCGGCCCCGTCTTGGTATTCACCACCACAGCGTAGGTCGCGACGCGCGTCGCTCGCTCCTCCTCGTCCGCTTTCAGCTTCTTGCCCAGGGCGACTTCGTCGTCCGCCGGCCACCGCGTGGTCGTCCCCGTCCCGTGCTTTTCCAGGCTCCGCGCGGGTGTCCACTCCCAAAGATTCCAGGTGTACCAAGTTTGGTTCACGGCTCGCTGCTCATAGTCCGGAACCTCACGGCTCTTTTGCACTTGCTTCGTGCGCGGCACCTGCCGCGTCTTGGTGACCGTGCAGTAGCGCGTGGTGCAACGCTGGCCGCCGCCGCTGCACGACGTCCGGCAGGTGGCGAAGCCGTTTCCGTTGGGCGTGCACACTTCGCGGCAGGTCTGCGGCGCGGAGGTGCAGTCCTGCCCGCAGCTTTCCTGCTCGGAATAAGTCTCCGTGTTGTAGCCGTCGGGCTCGGTCACCGTGTAGTACTCCGTATGCGAGCCCACCTGCACGGTCTCGTTGTGATGGAAGCGCTTGCCCGCGGGGCGGATGTCCACTGCGGCGGTCGGGCGGGTTTCCTCGAAGCCTTCCTTCGGGACCTTCTGGTAGCGCTCCACGTCGATTCGGTGATGCCAGGTGACGGAGTGAACCTTACCGCCCACGTCTTCGAACGGGAGCGCCAAACGCTCCGCACCCGCACGCTTCATCGCAGCGCCCACGTGGGTCTTCGAATACAGGGTAGTGCCGCCGCAAACCAGTAGCGCGAGCGTCGCGATGCCCGCCGCGCCCAGCGCCAACAGCCGCTGGCTTCGGCGCAGATCGGGCATGCGGGTGGGAGCGGGCGTCGGAGCCACGACGTCCGCCGCCGGGGCGCCGCATTGGCGACAGCTGCCGTCAGGCCAGCGCTGATCGCTCCGGCAGTAGTGGCAGCGCCAGTTGGCTCCGCCCCGGGCGATGCGGAGCAACGCGGGGTCCATCACCGTGGGCGCCACGGCTGTGTTGCCCGGCATCTCGTACTTCTCGCTGGCGTCTTTGGCGTCGCCGCAGCCCTGGCACACGGTGTGGCGCCCAAGGTTTTGGTGGCCGCACAGGGTGCAACGCCAAACCATCTCGATTTGCCGCTCGCTCACGGCCGAAGATGATAGCCGCTCAGGCACTGCGACGTGAACAGAGGAGTAATTCCAGCGGCGGAGATCGGGCTCCGACGCGCCCGCCTCGGTGTCCCGGCATTTTTGGTTTTGGTCAGGGCGCGGGGCGGCGCCGGGCCCCTATTCCCACGCGGGGCGGGCCGCGAGCGTGGGGGCGGAGCAAGCGGTGCGACGCGATCACGAGGAGCATGAGGCGCGGCGGTGAGCCATCACCTGGCACCTGGCAGAGCCGCGACAGCGGCGTCAGACTCTGCCGTTCTGAACTTCGTGCTGGCCGCGATGCGCATGAAATCGGTGCTATGCTGAGGCGCAATGGCGTCACCCGCCTCGGATCTCCGGCGCGCTCTCTACGAAGAGTACTTGCGTGTGCCCGCCCACGAATGTGCAGAAATCCTTCGCGGCACGCTGTACGTGCTCCCACGTCCGGCCCCGTTGCATTCCAATGCCTCATCCGTGTTGGGAGGCGAACTCAGCGGTCCATTCCAGCGGGGCCGCGGCGGCCCAGGCGGATGGTGGATCTTGGACGAGCCGGAGCTCCAACTCGTGGAGTTGGAACCGATGGTGCCTGACTTGGCTGGCTGGAGAGTGCAACGCATGCCCGAGCTGCCCGAGCAAGCGTACTTCAGCGTTGCTCCTGACTGGGTCTGCGAAGTGCTCTCTGCATCGACCGAAAAGATTGATCGCGACCTGAAGCTGCCCATCTATGCCGAGCAGGGCGTGGGCCACGTGTGGCTGGTCGACCCGAAGGCCCAGACGCTGGAGGTTTATGCGCTCGGAGATGGAGCGCGCTGGCGAGAGGTTCGAATGCACCGAGGTGACGCGCGCGTTCGTGCGGCACCGTTCGAGGCGATTGAGCTCGAACTGGGTGCCCTTTGGAGCCGACCGCAGGTACGCTAGGCCGGAAGGCGTTCCGCCACTCGCGGCGACTCAGCCCGTGCCGGCGGAGCCGCTCGCGCTCGCGCTGGCTTTCACCGAGACGTTGATGGACACAGACGCTTCGGCCTGGGCCTTGATCGATGCCGCGATGCAGCCGCCGACTTTGAGCGCGGCTTCGCCTCCGCCGGTGACCACGGCTTTGACGCCATCGAGGGTGGCCTTCACGTTGGCCACCGCGCGCTCGACCTTGGCCTTCATGCCCAAGGTGACCTTGAGCAACGCCGGCATGTTCTTGATCAGCGCGGCCTTGAGCTTCACTGCCGCCTGAGCGTCCGCAGCGCCGGTAATGCTCACGCGCACCTGCGCGGGCACACACTCCACTTTGCCGCTGACCTGGGCGTCGCAGCTGGCCTTGCACTCCGCGCTCATCTCTGGCGGCTTCACTTCTCCGCTGCACTTGGGCTCTTTGATCTCGACGCTGCAACCGCCTTCGCAGCTGCCTTCGCAGGTCGCCTGCCCCTTCATTTCGCACTGCGCGCTGCAGCTGCCCTTGCAGGTGCCCGCACAGCTACCCTCTGCCTCGCCCTCGCAGGTGCCGTCGCAGGTGCCGCTGCACGCGCCGCCGCTGGTGCTGGCACCATCGCATTTGCCGTTGCACTTGCCTTCGCATTTGCCGCTGAACTTGCCTTCGCATTTGCCTTCGCAGCTGGCAGAGCAAGAACCCGAACACTTCGCGCCAGCTTCGACGGTGCACGATCCTTGGCAACTGCCTTCGCATTTGCCGCTGATCTTGCCGCCTTCGCACTTTACTTTGGCTTCGCCGGGCTTCACGGTTGCGTCACAGCTGCCAGCGCACTCCGCCATGGCATTCATGGACGCGGAGCACTTTGGCGGCACGACCTTGACCTGCAGCTTGCCGCTGGCCTTGGCCTTCACTTCGCCCAGCACCTTCACCGCCGCTTGGCAGGCGGCTTCGGCCTTCTTGCCCGGGCCTTCTTCTTTGGGCTCGATGTCATCGTCCGAGGCGCCCAAGTCTTTGGCCAGCTCGCCGCATGCCAGCGCCACGTCCGCCTCTAGCTCGGCAGCAAGGTCTTTGAGAGCAGCGCCCGCGGCCAGCGCCGCTTTGACTTTGCCCTCCATCTTCGCTTCGAGTCCGAAGTCCGCCTTCATCGCCGCTTCCGCCGACTCTGGACAGTTGCCGCCGCCGGGCATTCCGGGAATGACACCGCAGTTGAGGGACAGCGCCGCGATTGGGAGCAGGACCATGGAAAGCGCGTGGGGTTTCTTTGCCATAAGCGCTTCTTACCAGAGTCGCGCGTGGCTAACGACTCAGGGCCTTAACCAGGCGATCTCGCTGGGTTTCCGCCACGGCGGCATGCAGGCGCACATCGAGCGGTCCGAAGGAGCGGCGCACCGGATCCGGAATCTCGTGCAAGGGGCGCCGTTGGGCGTTCGGTAGATCCAAGGCGAACCACAGCGCTTCTTCCTCGCGACAAGAAAGCGCCTGTGCCATCGCCGCGACGGAACCCTCGGGAGCAAAGTGTGGGCTCTCACTCTTGCCGCTGTCCAGAACGAGCAACGGGAAGCTCTTGCGGTAGCGCTCCGGCACCTGCCAGGGATCGCCCTTCAAGAACTCGAGGGTGTCGACGATGATGTAGACGTAGCGCAGCTCTTTCCCCCCATCGTAGTTGACAGCGCTACCTGTGAAACGCACGCGGCCGCGCACCACGTGCGAAGCGCGCTTCACAGCCACCGTCAGCTCCGCGGCATTCAGCTCCGGAAGCGGCAGCGGATCCCGCGTGCATGCCGCGGGGTGCACGGTGTCTTTGGCGCGCGCGCCACACGCCAGTGTTACGGCGCAAACAACCAGTACCTGCGCTACCGCGATGCTCCGTCGCATCTTCGCCATCCGCGCTCAGCGCCGCGTGCCTGCTGCGGGTTCTTGTTGGGTGCTGCAATGCAGCGTGCCGAGCCCAAGGACCAAGTCCAGGCAATGGATGCCGACGACGCCACGCTTGGGAAACAACTCCGCGAGAATCCCCAGGGCGATGCGGTCCTTGGGATCGTTGAAAGTGGGCACCAGCACAACGCGATTGCCGATATAGAAGTTAGCGTAGCTGGCCGGCAGGCGCTGGCCCGCGAAGTACACCGGGTTGGGCATGGGCAGTGGCACGACCTGGATCTTGCGACCTCTTGCGTCGCGCTCGCCCTCCAGACGCTCGCGGGCGGCGGCCAGGGGTCGGTGGTTCTCGTCGCGACGGTTCGGCTCCTGCGCGAGCGCGATCACGCCCGGAGCCACGAAGCGCGCAAAGTCGTCCACGTGCCCGGAAGTGTCGTCGCCGGCAATGCCATCCCCAAGCCAAAGCACTTTGGTCACGCCCAGATAGTCCAGCAGCACCTGTTCCGTACCGGCTTTGCCAAGCTTCGCGTTGCGCGGATACGGCCCGGTCAGCAGGCACTGCTCGGTCGCCAATAGCGATCCTTGTCCGTCCACGTCGATGGCGCCGCCCTCGAGCACGACGCGCTTGTCCTTCTTCTTGCCCTGCACCGTCGGGTGGAACACCTTCTTGGTGACACGTTTCGCAACGGCGTCGCCCAGAGCGTCGTCCAAAGCAAAATCCGGGTAGCGCGCCCAGCCGTTGAACTGCCATTTCACCGCGGCGACTTCCCGCTCCGTAATGCGCTGACGTGGCGCGGAGCCGATGCGCTTCTTCGTGCGCGTCACAAAGCTGGGCAACGGGTCACGAGTCCAGGAGCGATTGGACGACTTCTGCAGTACGTCGACCCGCGAGAGATCCACACCGCCGTCCGCGAAGGCCTTGAGTGCGCGGGCCTGCTCGACCTTGTCGCGGACGACCAAACGGATGCGCTCGCCCAGCTGCAGCTGGCGCGCCATCTCCACGAATACCCAGCTCACGAGCAACCCCTTGCCAGGCCAATCACTGCGATTGTGCGGCCACGCGAGCCACGTCGCCGCATGGGGCTCCCACTCCGCGGGCATGCGATAGCCCTGCGCGTGGGGACTTCCCTTACTCGCCTTGCTCGCCTTGGCCGCCTTGCTCGCCTTGGCCGCTTTGCTCGCCTTGGCCGCTTTGCTCGCCTTGGCCGCTTTGCTCGCCTCGCTCACGACGCCCTTCTTGGATGCAGCCATGGCTCAACCCTTGAGAAAGCGTTTGGTTAGGCCGGCGTAGGCGTCGATGCGACGATCGCGAAAGAAGGGCCAACCGCGACGCACCTCTTCGCTCTTCTCCAAATCACACTCCACGACCAGAACTTCTTCGCCTTCCCCCGCTTCGGCGATCACGGTGCCTGCTGGATCCACCACGAAGGAATGCCCCCAAAACTCCAAGCCTCCGTCCTTGGCGCCTTCGTGCCCCACGCGATTGACGGCCACGACGTACACGCCGTTGGCGATGGCGTGGCTGCGCTGGATCGTCTGCCATGCGGAAAGCTGCGCCGCGCCATACTCTGCTTTTTCACCAGGGTGCCAACCGATTGCGGTGGGGTAGAACAGGATTTCTGCTCCTTGCATCGCAGTGAGCCGCGCGGCTTCTGGGTACCACTGGTCCCAGCACACCAGAGTGCCCAACTGCGCGTGTTTGCTCTGCACGCTGACGAAACCCAAGTCACCCGGCGTGAAGTAGAACTTCTCATAGAACAGCGGGTCGTCAGGAATGTGCATTTTGCGATACACGCTCAGCGTCTCGCCCTGCTCGCCATGAACCAACGCGGTATTGTGATACACGCCGGGCGCGCGTTTTTCGAATACGCTGTTGACGATTGTGACGCCCAGGGCCTTGGCGACCTCCGCGACTTGTGTCACTGTTTCGCCGTCGAGAGGCTCGGCAAGATCGAAGAGCGAAGCGTCTTCCACTTGGCAGAAATACGGCCCCGCAAATAGCTCCTGCAAGCAGACGATCTGCGCGCCACGTTTCGCCGCGTCGCGCACGCCATCGAGGGCCTTCTTCACGTTTGCGCTCTTGTCGCTGCTGGTGGACATCTGCACCAGCCCGATCTGGACCCTTCGCTTCGCCATGGGCCGCGGACGTTAGCAGAATCCCGCGCTCGTCCGACAGGTTTGGGGGGTGCGATCCGGTCGCCGCAATCGGAGAGCTCGCCTGGATGAGAACGCATCAAAAGCGGCCCGCGGAGGGGGCGAGGCAACCAACGCGCAGGAAGTGCGGCCAGTTCCGGTTGGGGGGGGGATGCTCCGGGAAAAAATCGATATGTATACTAAGTTTTTCGGTCAGCGGCGCGCCCGGAGGCCGCGGTAACGATCGGTCGTGCGCGGCTCCGATTCGAGTTGCCTGTTCGAGTCACCGGTCTGACTTCCGATCAAGGGTGCGCGCCAGGGCCACGCCGTCGCGTCCACATGTTACGCTGGTCCCATGCACGACCAATGGCACTACGCAGCGATATGTGTGTGTGTTGCCGCGGCGTACGGCTGCGGCCATGGCCCGGACGACGGGCCCCTTGAAGATCCAGCGGCGAACGCAGCGGCGCTCACGGCGAACCAATCGTCACTATGGGGCGTAGCGGGCGAGCTCTTTGACCCAAAGGGTCGCCTGATGGATTGGTCCTACGCGGGCTATCGCGCCGGCGAAGCGGCATTGCCCACCCTGACTCCCACGCTGAGCGTGGTGGACCACGGGGCAACGGCGGACGACAGCAGCGACGACACGGCGGCGTTTGTGGCTGCCCTTGCCGCGGCCAAAGCCGGCGACGTCGTTGGCGTGCCGGCCGGCAGGTTCATCGTCAAAAAGACGCTCACTTTGAAGAGCGGCGTGGTGCTGCAGGGAGCGGGGCCCGACAAGACCATCTTGGACATTCCCGTGAGCCTGACAGACGCCTACGGCAACAGCGGGCTCAGCGGCGGCGGCACGTCCAGCTACTCCTTCGGTGCGGCGTTCATCGAGGCAGACGGCAGCGATGGTGGCGCCAAATTGGCGAACGTCAGCGCCGCGGCAAAACGCGGCGACACGACGCTGAGCCTGGACACAACCTCTGGCATCGCAGTGGGGGACTGGGTCCAGATCGAGCAGACGGATGTGAAGGGCGAACTGATCAAGCGTCTGCACGCGGACCTGCTACCCGGCGGCGACGACAACATCGGTGACAAGGGCATGGACTTCTACACCCGTGTCACCGCGGTGAATTCAGGCGGCATCGAGATCGAGCGCGCGCTTCCCGTGGACGTCGAATTGGGCTGGTCGCCCACGTTGAAGAGCGTGAAACCCAAGAGCAGCGAAGTCGGCGTCGAACACCTGGCGATCGAGTTTCCCACGACGACCTATCCGGGGCATTTCAAGGAGCAAGGCTACAACGCCATCCACTTCAACGGCATGCAGGACGCCTGGGTGCGCAACGTGCGCATCAAGAACACCGACTACGCCGTCAACGTGACCAATGGCCACTTCATCACTGTGCAAGGCGTCGTGATCGAAGCCGACGCAAAACGCGGCGGACACCACGGCCTGAACAATGGCCACGGCGGCGACAACCTATTCATCGGCTTCGACATCAAGACCCAACTGGTGCACGACATCACCAACGAGTGGTACGCCACTGGCGTCGTCGTGACCCAAGGTCGCGGCGACGACCTGGCCATGGATCACCATCGCGCCGCGCCTTACTCCACGCTGTGGACGGAGCTGGACTGCGGCGCTGGCACTCGTCCCTTCAAGAGCGGCGGTTCAGCGAACCGGGGACCACACACGGCTGCGTACGACACCTTGTGGAATCTGACGGCCGCCAAGGACATGAGTCTCGCGCCGGACGACTACGGACCACGTATGAACTACGTCGGCTTCCGTACGAAGACGACCACACTGACGTCGCCCTACGACTGGTGGCTCGAGAACAGAGATCCGGCGACTTTGGACCCACCCAACCTGTGGTTGGCCATGCGCACGAAACGCTTGGGCGGAAGTGCCGGCGCGGGCGGCGCGGGCGGCGCGGGCGGCGCGGGTGTTGGCGGTGGCGCGGGAACGTCCCTTGGCGGCAGCGCGGGAGCCGGAACGGGTAGCGCGGCCGGTAGCGCGGGTGGCGCGGGCGTTGGCGGCGCACAGCCGAAGCCGAGCGGAGACGACTCCGGCTGCGGCTGCAGGGTGCCGGCGAACAACGGAAGCAGCGGCAGCTGGTGGTGGCTCGCCTTGGCGTTGGCCGCTCTGCGGCGGAGGCGCCAGTAGTTCTGGACCGCAACCGCTGAGGCAGCTTGGGCGGATCCCGGAACACTACCTGCAGACAAAGGAAGCACAGTGATTGAAGAAGTCGAGATCCCCCAAGGGCTAGCGCTCGCAGACTACGCGTCCTACGCGCACCTGTCCCATGCTGTCGAAGAACTGAAACGGGAAGCAGAGCCACTGGTGAAGGCGCTGGACGGGCGCACGCTGTGGATGGTGAATTCCACTGCCAAGGGGGGTGGCGTGGCCGAGATGCTGCCGCGCCAGGTCGCGCTGCTTCGCGAACTGGGCCTGAAAACGCGTTGGATCACCATCGGCACGCACCGCACGGCGTTCTTTGACCTGACCAAGCGCATCCACAACCTGATTCATGGCGAAGGGGATCCACAGTTCTCCGCTGACGACACGGAGCTGTACAATTTGGTCAGCCGGGAACTGGCGAACGAATTCGCTCCGCGTCTAGCGCCTGGGGACCTGCTCGTTGTGCACGACCCGCAGCCAGCAGGGATGGGTGCGCTGATTCGCCAGCGCCAGGACGTGGTCGCTGTGTGGCGCTGTCACATCGGCTTGGACGAAAGCAACGCGCAGACCCAAGCGGCTTGGCGGTTCTTGGAGCCGCACGTGAGCCCGTACGATCACGGCGTGTTTACGGCGCCCGAGTACATCCCGGAGTTCTTCGCGGGGCGGGTCTCCCTCATCACTCCAGCGATCGACCCGCTCACCGACAAGAACCGCCCGTTGGCGGCAGTGCAGCTCGCGGGCATCCTCTGCAACTCAGGGCTGATGGCGGAACACAGCCCGGTGCTGCGCCCCGCCTTCGAAACGCGGGCCGAGCGATTGGGAAGAGACGGCCGCTTCGGCCCGGCGCTCGCCCCGGACGAGATCGGCTTGATGTTCCGGCCCATGGTGACCCAGATTTCTCGTTGGGACCGGCTGAAGGGCTGGGCGCCGCTGCTTGATGCATTCACCCAGCTCAAACAGGGCTACACCAAGATCCCTGACTTGAACGACGTGCAAAAGAAGCGCTTCGGCCTGTGCCGCCTGGTCTTCGCAGGACCGGAGCCCGCTTCGGTCGCCGACGACCCGGAAGCCAAGGATGTACTGGAAGAACTCATCGACAAGTACAAGCGCCTCGATCCTGAAGTGCAAAAGGACGTCGCCGTGCTGTCCCTGCCCATGCAGTCGGCGCGCGAGAACGCCATGATGGTCAACGCCCTGCAGTCTTGCTCCAGTGTCGTGGTGCAGAACTCGTTGCGGGAAGGTTTCGGCCTGACCGTGACAGAACCGATGTGGAAGCGTATTCCGGTGCTGGGGTCGCCGGCTTGCGGGATCCGTCAGCAGATCCGCGACGGCATTGACGGGCGATTGCACCACGACGCGACAGATCCCGATGCGATCGCGAGCGCCCTGGCAACCATGCTCAACGATCCGAGAAAGCGCGACGCCTGGGGCCGGCAGGGCCAGCGCCGGGTATCCGACGAGTTCCTGATCTTCTCACAGCTGCGCCGCTGGCTGCGGATGTTGGCCAACACGGCCGATCGCGGCAGTTTGACGCCGCCGCCGCCGAGCGTATTTCCCTGAGCGCAACGCGCAGCGAGGGGCGCCGCCCGTCGCGTCGACGCCGCGCCCCGGGACCGGTGCCGAAGCGCCGAGGGGGCGCATTCACGGCGGAAATCAGGCAACTTGCGCGCGGGTTTGGAACGCATTCGCATTTGATGCAGACGGTGCTAAACGCGCACGCATGAGTGCTTTCGCTTCCAAGTCCGTTGCTGCGTTGTCTGTGCTGCTCCTGGCCGCCTGTAGCTCGGGGCCGAGTGGAGGCGGTGGCTGCGTGGATGGCGGCGTGTGTCCGGACGGCGGCGCCGCGGCAGGCGGCGGATTCGGCGGGTTCGGTGCCTTCGGCGGCGGCCAAACCGGCGGCGGCGCCGGCACGGGTGCCTTCGGTGCCTTCGGTGGCATGAGCGGCAGCGCGGGCAGCGCGGGCAGCGCAGGCTTCGGCGGGTTCGCGGGCAGCGCGGGCAGCAGCGGCAGCGGTGGTTTCAACACCGGTGGCAGCAGTGGGTTCCCCAGCGGCGGCACCGGCGGATTCAGCACCGGTGGCAGCAGCGGATTCCCCAGCGGCGGCACCGGCGGCATCGGTGGATCGAGCGGCAGCGGCGGGGTCCCGCCAACGGGAGGCACCGGAGGTATCGGCGGCAGTGGTGGGATCGGCGGCATCGGTGGCACTGGCGGTATCGGCGGCACGGGTGGCACCGGTGGCCTGCCCACCGGCGGCACCGGCGGCACCGGCGGCACCGGCGGCAGCAGCTCGGGGAATTGTTGCACGACGAAGAGCACGCCGGGCTGCTCGAACACCACGATCCAAAACTGCGTCTGCGCGGCGGACCCATACTGCTGCAGCACGGCGTGGGACAGCACCTGCGTCGGCGAAGTCACGAGCGAGTTCTGCGGCAGCTGTCCGTAACGCACGCTTTCGCCAAGGCAGCCGTGATGACGATGCAAGGCAAACGCATGCGGGGCTCTGCCTCGAGACGAGCATAGTCGCACGCGAACTCTGCGCCTTTGCGCGGGCTTCAACGCAGTCGATGCGCGCGTCACGGCGGCGTCCGCGTGCTATGCCATGGCCATGTTCGAGCGCGCCTTGACGCTAGTGCTGGTGGTCGCAGGCCTGTTTACGGGTTGCTATCGCGACTCGTATTCCTCCGCACCGGGAGCAACGGCGGAGCAGAAGATCGTTGATCGCAGCGCCGAAGCTTTCCGGCGCATGCGCAGCGCGCAGCACCCAGCTTTGGAGTACTTCATCGAACACGCGCACGGCGTGATGATCTTTCCGCGCATCATCAAAGCCAGCATGATCTTCGGCGGCGAAGGCGGCAACGGTGTGCTGCTTTCCAAAGACGCGCGCGGCTGGAGCGCGCCGGCGTTCTACAGCATGGGCGCGGGTAGCGCTGGACTGCAAGTGGGCTACCAGGAAGCTACCGTCGTGCTGTTCTTCATGAACGAAGCGGCGCTACGCAGCACCATCGAACGCGGCATCACGCTCGGCTCGGACGCGAGTGTGGCCGCTGGTACCATGGGCGGCAGCGGCAAAGGCGTGGCGGGCACCGCGGCGAGCGACATTTACCAGTTCATCGAGGTCGGCGGGCTGTTCGCTGGGCTGTCCTTGGACGGCACGGTGGTGGGCGCGCGGGACTCGTTCAATCAGGCGTACTACGGCGCAGGTGCGACGCCCTACAGCATCTTGGTCCAGCGCAGCCACGCCGCTCCCGGTGCGGCCACTCTGCATCAAGTATTGGCGCTTCGCGCTCCGGCCGCTCCTGCTGGCGGCGTGCAGGCTCCGTCGCTCCCCATTGAAGCCGGCGCGCCCAACGCGCCAGACGCGGGAGCCGTGCCGATCAACCCCAACACGAACGGCGAACCGAGCGACCCAGACGCCGGAGAATAGGGCTTCTTCGAAGGGGCCCCGTTGCCGGTTAGGGCTCAGGGCGGCGAGATGTTGAAGTTGTCGAAGGCGGCCTTGCCGGGATTTGACGCCTCGGCGGCGAAGGTGCCGGAACCGAGGAAGAAGGTCATGGCAGCGATCGAGAACGTCGGCGTGCTCGACGTGAAGTTCGCCCAGGTTTTGCCGTCCCCGGATGTGTCCCAGAATACCGTGCCTGCGGCTTCGCGCAGGCGCAGCCAGCGGTGCTTGGTATTGTCGAAGGTATCCTTCTTCAGCTCCACTGGAGTGTTCGCCGTCCACAGCACGGCCGAAAGCGAGCCGACGTTGACAAAGAACTCGAGGGTATTGCCGGTCCCGTCGTCGGCCGTGAAGTTCGTGTACACGGAAGTCAGCGCGCTGCTGGGCAGCGTGTCGACTTCTACGAAGGCGGCGCAACTCGTGAGATCGTGTTTCACCTTCGTCGCGATGCGAGAATAGGCGAGTGCCGTCGGAGCAGCAGTGAAAGTGATGTCAAGCAAGCCGCCAGCTTCGGTGACGGTCATGCCTGGATCGGCCTTGACGCTCCACATCGTGTTGATGGCGTTGTCGTCGAAGCTGTCCCCCGGCGCCTGACACGCCGGAGTGCCACCGGTGCCACCCGTTGCGCCGCCTGTGCCACCTGTTGCGCCGCCGGTGCCACCCGTCGCGCCGCCCGTGCCACCGGTCGCGCCGCCGCTGCCCGATGCGCCCGACGCGCCGCTGCTCCCGGACGCGCCGCTGCTTCCAGAAGCGCCGCTGCTTCCAGACGCGCCGCTGCTTCCAGAAGCGCCGCTGCTTCCAGAAGCGCCACTACTACCCGAGGCACCACCGCTCCCGGATGCGCCGCCACTGCCCGACGCGCCTCCTGTGGAACCACCCGTGCCGCCAGTCGCGCCACCCGTGCCGCCGGTCGCGCCACCCGTGCCCGCGGAGCCGCCGCCCCCACTGCTCGACGAATCGTCATCGCCGCAACCCACCGCCAAAGTCACCACAAACGGAGCAAGAATCCACCACCTCATGCGCTCACCTTGCCATGGGGCGCGGGCGAGGTCGAGTCGGCGCCCGAAGAACTGCGGGCGCCGGTGCGGACGTCGCGGACCGGCAAAGCAACCTCGGCTGCCTAGCGGCCGGAATTGCCCTATGTGCGACGAGGCGTGCTATTTCGGTGGCCAGTGACACGCCCTGCTCTTTCTTTCGTGATCCCGTTCATGGACGAGGAAAAGACGCTGGTTGAGCTGTACGAGCGGATCGAAAAAGCAACCCTCGGCGTGCTCAAAGCAGGCGAGTGTTTCGAAGTGTTGTTCGTGGATGACGGCAGCACCGACGGCTCCGTCGCCGAGGTCGAGAAGCTGATCGCCGGACACCCGGAAGTGCGCTTGATTGAGCTGCAAGGCAACTTCGGCAAGAGCGCCGCGTTGGCAGCCGCCTTCGGCGAAGCGCGCGGGAAGATCGTTTTCACCCTGGACGCAGACCTGCAAGACGATCCCAAAGAGATCCCGCGTTTCTTGGAGAAGCTCGACGAGGGCTACGACCTAGTGAGCGGCTACAAAGAGAAGCGCAACGACCCCATCACCAAAGTGCTTCCCTCACGCGTGTTCAACGCCTTGGTGCGCAAGACCACGGGCATTGCCCTGCATGACGTGAACTGCGGCTTCAAGGCCTATCGGGACGTCGTGCTCAAGAACGTGCGTCTCTACGGCGAGCTGCATCGCTTCGTCCCAGTGCTGGCCCACTGGAAGCGCTTCCGCGTTGGCGAAATCGTCGTCGAGCACCACGCTCGCAAGTTCGGGGTGAGCAAGTTCGGCGGCGGGCGCTTCTTTCGTGGGCTGATGGATTTGCTCACGGTCGTATTCCTGATGAAGTACGAGCGGCGACCGGCGCATTTTTTTGGCGGCTTCGGCAGCGCGATCTTGCTGGCTGGCATCGGCGTGTGCACCTACCTGGTCGTGATCAAGGCCATGGGGGAGTCGATCGGGCACCGACCGCTGCTCAGCCTAGGCGTACTCCTGGTCGTCGTCGGCGTGCAGGTGCTGGCCACAGGGCTGATCGCCGAGTTGATGGTGCATACCCGCGCCGACATGCCCTTCGTCGTCAAACGTACCGTACGCAACTCCGCCGCCGAGCCCGGCGAAGGCGTGAGCGCACAGCTAGCCGCGAAAACGAGCGTGCGGCCTGTAGATGTGCAGGCGACGCCGGGAACGGGGGGCGACGAAGCGGACGACGGAAAGGTCGCGACGGCTAAACGAGCTACCGACGACGACGACCCGGCAGGCGACGCGACTTAGCGCTGTTCCTAGGCACCAGCGCGGGTGAAACGAGGCGCAGTCTGCCCGTGCAGGGTTCCGTACAGCAGAATGAGAGCGCCCGGCATGGCCTCCAGGAATACGCGGAACTCATTGAAGCTCCCGGCGACAAAGAGCCCGACGTAGAAGAGCGGCACCACGCCCCACTTGAATGCCCGTAGGACTGGTTGACGGGTCGGCAAGAAGAACACCAGAAGGAACGTGCCGAGATTCACAAACAGGATGTGATTCCAGTTCGTTTCGAGCAGCCAGTTCAGGTTTTCTTCCCAGCGAAACATGAGTTTCGGGTTGGCGTTGATGTTGTAGCTGAAGGCGTCGAATCCGTGCGGGTTGCGCGTGGCACGCTCAATGGCGAAGCGCAAACCCAGGCCACCGGCGATGGTTGTCGCTGTCCAGATCAGACGTGCGCGCAGGGAGAGCTTCGGAATAAATGGCAGCAGCAAGGCATAGAGCAGCAGCGTCTCCTTGAAGGCGACTCCAACCAGAACAGTGGCGGCCGTGGCCCAAAAGCGTCGCTTTAACGCCAGCACGATCGCCAGCGCCCCCAAGAAGAGCGCCGGGAAGTCCCAAGGATGCCAGATGAATTCCGCCACGCGACTGCACGCATAGGACACGGCTGCGAAGGTCCCAACCATCAGGAACGGTGCAGCTTTCGCGTCCAACCAGAGGTACAGCATGCAAGTCAATGCGAAGAGCAACGTGAAGTAGCCGGCCGACCGCTTGCGCATCTCTTTGGCGTCCGCTGTGTGAAAAACGCGCACCGCCAACGTGGAAGCGATACGCGGGCGAAACTCCTTCCGGATGCGCTCGTAGTGCTGGAACGCGGGCTCTCCGTAGTTGAAGTTGCGCACGAAGGCGTGCCCGGGCAGGTCACGCAGCATCACAAAGCACATCGCCGCCAGCGCGAGCATGAGATGCAACATCGCCACGACGCGCATTGCTCCAGCGTATCCACTGCCACCGCTTTTCACCGGGCCAGCATGCCCGCGTCACAGCAGAAGCGGAAGGGCTAGTTGTCGTGCTAAGGAATGCCGGCGATGGGCGCGAGTGCTGGACCGACCCCGGATGGACAGGCGCCACCAAGAGCGCGGTGGGCGGGTCTTCTGCGCCATGCGCTGTCGCTGGCTGTGCTCGTCTTCGTGATCGTGCCGGCTTGGCGCTTGCTGCAGCGGTGGGACGGCGCGGCAGTGCACGTCAACTGGACCTTGGTCGCCGTGTCTGTGCTGCCGCTCGTCGCCGGGATCCTTGTGCAAGCCTGCGGATGGGTGTGGTTGGTGCGCCACCTCTCCGGCCAAGTCGTCCCCTGGATTGACGGGGTCTATATCCACGTTGCCTCGCAACTCGCCAGATACGTGCCCGGCAAGATCGGCGTACCGATCGTGCGCATCGGCGGCGCAGCACGGCACGGCGTTCCCAAGCGCGTCGCCGCCACCTCTCTTGCGGTGGAGATGATCTCCTGGCTGGCCGCAGGCGGCGTGTTGGGCCTGTTGCACCTCATCGGCGCCCGGACGGAACTGAACGAGCTCGCTGCCTTCGCTGGCTCGCTGAGCTCGTGGGCGCTCGGCTTTGGGGTGCTCGGCACGCTGCTCTTGATCACGGTGAACCAGACTCGTTTGCCGAAAATCGCGCGACGAACCCTCGGCGCATCGGGCAACGGGCCGCTTCTGCCCAAGACCGTGCTCGCAACCCACGGGTTGTACTGGCTCAGTTGGAGCCTGCACGGAGTGCTGCTGATGGCTGCCGTAGCAATGCCGCTGGAAGGCGCTTGGGCGCGCTCGGGCTTTTTCATCCTCGCGCCAGTGCTCGGTTTCGTAGTGCTGATCGCCCCCGCCGGCGTGGGCATACGCGAGGCCGTGCTATCGATCGGTCTCGCCGCCGTCACGACGCCCAGCACGGCCATCGCAGCCGCGGTGCTTTCCCGCGGCGCCACGCTCCTGGCCGATGTTGCGACCTGGGGCTATTTCAGAGCAACTCGTGGTCCGCTTGGGAAGAGCGCCTGAAGCCCGTCCTTGGCCGGGCGAACGCCAGGCGCACTGCTGAGCAACGCCCGCCTAGTTCGGCCCGCGGTACCAGAAAATGTCCGTGCGGCCGTCACCGTTGAAGTCACCCGACACCGGCACGAACGTGCCGTATGCGGAGGCCGGCAAGCTCGGCAAGAATTGGTTGGTCTGGGTGTCTCCGGGCCAGATGTGGTCCTCGGTCCCAGCGTGTTCCCAGAAGATGTCTGAGTGACCGTCACCATCGAAGTCGCCTACGAGGGGCAAGTAGGTGTCCTGCACGTTCTGGGCGTTGGCGAGCCATGACGGCGTCTTGCTGGCGCCAGAGTAGTACCAGATTCGATCCTGCGCCGAAGCTGTGTACCAAAAGATGTCGTCCCATCCGTTGGCATCGAAGTCACCGACGAGTGGGACGAACGCACCTCCCGCGTCGACGCTGTACCAGTTCTGTGAACTGAAGGGATTGGACCGATTTGCGTTGGACCACCACCAATGCCCGTATCCTCCACTTGGGTAGTACCAAAAGATGTCATCGCCAGCTCCCCAGAAATTTCCCACTATTGGCTGGTAGTATCCACCGACGTTCTTGATGGCAGGCGTGAACGTACGGCCAGAGTTCGACCAGTAGATGTAGTCGTGAACCGCACTGCCACCCACGTATGCGAATAGGTCGTCCCGACCATCTGCGTCGAAGTCCCCGACCAGAATGTGTGAGTAGCCCGTGTGGCTGAAGAAGCCGCGCCTATTG
>CBDUPW010000069.1:0-27429 GCA_965369205.1 uncultured Polyangiaceae bacterium
CGAGCGCCGGCTGTTCACAGTTTCCGGACTGTAGCTCCTGTGGCAGTTGCGTCGCCGGCTGCATGTGCTCCGGCTCAACCTACGGAGAATGCGCAAACGTTTGCGGGATCAGTTCAAGCGGCGGCTCAAGCGGCAGCGGCGGTGGCAACGCCGGCTTCGGCGGCTTCGGCAACAGCAGCGGCAGCGGCGGTTTCGGCTCGGGCGGTTTTGGTTCGACGAGTGCCGGCGGCAACGGCGGATTCGGTACGGGAGGCTTTGGTTCGACCAGCGCGGGCGGCTCCGGCGGCTTCGGAGGCGGCACGACCTGCTCCGTCACCGTTGGCGATCCGCTCTGCGACGCTTGCGTACACGCGCAGTGCTGCACGGAGGCGGAGGCCTGCGTCAACAACCCAGACTGCACAGGACTGATGGCGTGCCTGGGGCAATCCACTGCATGCCAGAGCGCGACCACGATGACGCAACTACTCGCCTGTGCGGACACGGCGTGTCCTGCGCAGATCGCAGGCAAAGCTTCCTTCAGCGCCTATGTGACCTGCATGTCGACCCTGTGCGCGGGTTCTTGTGGGATCTAAGGCTTGGGGCGGCTTGCCGAGTCGCGGCGTCTCCCTTGACCGCTTCGATCCCGAACTGATCGCATTCCTGCAACCCGCGGATTTGATCATCCACGAGACCAACTTCGGGCCAGCCCACACGCCCTACGCCGACCTTGCGGCGCTCCCGGTGGAGCTACGCGCCAAGATGCGGCTGATCCACTATCCTGACAGCTTCGACATCGAAGCCAGCAACATCACCGTGCTTCGCGAGGGCGACGTACTGGCGCCCTAGTCGCCTTCCGCCATTTCAGCGATCTCGTAGAACGCGTTCTGATCGCCGTACTCGCGGTCGAGTGTCGCCGCCTGGTTTTCAAGAAACTCTTCCAACGTCCCGAGGGGCTCGACAGTGCGGTCCGCAAACTGGACGCCCACCAAGCTCGTTTGCTTATCGCCAACTTCCCAAACGGCAAACAACATGGTGCTCTCGGCGTTCGACCCGACACAGAGTAGGCGGTCGTCGGTGAAGAACTTGTCGATCTTTCCCTTTGCCACTTCCACTTTCGCGTCTTCGTCGAATTCGGCGTAGTCGCGGTGAAAGAACCAAGCGACATCGTCGTCTTCGCCATGGAGCTCGAGATCGTCACCGTTGAAGTGAGCCATCGCCCCGGCCAGCGCTTTCAGGTCTTTGGGCATGTCACTGCGAACGCGGGCCAGCATGGCCGGCTCGCCCTCATCCGCCCCCTCGCGCTCGATATAGGCCACCAACGCGCCCAGATATTTTTCCATGCCCCCCTGTAGCTGATCTAGCGAACGAACGCGATGCTGCCTCGGAGTCGGACTTGACCGAAGGCCAGCACCGGTCAGTAGGGTTTCTGGTTGTTGAAGTTTCCCGGGGGATCGTAGCTGCAGACCCACAGTTCCCAGGATCCACCGCCGAAGGGCGAGTTCTGGGTGCAGGTCTTCTTGGCGCAGCCAAGGCGCGCACTCTTGGCCCAGACGACCTGGGTGTAGTGGCCGCAGACTTTGCTACATGAGTTGCTGGCGTAGTCATAGTCCGCGACTTCCGAAACCCAAGAGCTGACCACCTGCCCCGGCGCGGAAGCGTTTGTGCTCGCGTACAGGTTCTCGCCGTATTGGTTGTTCGAGTGGGCCCAGACGCATTTGTCAGCGACTCCCTGAGCAACTTGGGCAAGGGCGCCGGACCAGACTAGCGGAGGGATGGCAGATGCGGCGGCAGGGTTGACGCCCGCACGCGCTGCGTTGTGCGCCGCGGTCATGCCGCTCATGGCGGCGGGCTCCGTGTCTCCACCGTTGCCACCGCCACCGTTGCCCCCGCTGTCGTCGTCGGAGCTGCAACCTGCCAGACCCGAACAAACCAATGTGATCGCGAAGCAACAGACGCGCAGAATTCTCATGGAGGCCAGGATACCACGGCCGCGACGGCCATCCGCTGCGGCGCGGGCAGTGCGGCGGGGCGACAAAGCCCTCGGGCTGGCGCGGCGTTGGCCGGAAGATCTGCGCTTTTTCGTGACGCCGCTGGCGTTCTGTTTCAGGCTTTGCCCCGATGATTCTTTCTCGTTTGTTCGCGGCGCCACTCCCATTGGCTGCGCTACTCGCATTGGGGTGCTCCGGCACCGGTGGTGGTGGCGGGGGTCCCTTGGACGGCGGCGGCAACGCAGGCTTTGACGCCGGCACCGGCGCAACGGGCGCCACCGGCGCGACGGGCGGTGGCGGCACCGGCGGCGGCGTCGTGGTGGAAGCGGGCACGGGCGGCTCCACACCCGCAGGGCCGGCGGAGGTCTTCGGCCATGGGCCGGACGATCTGTACCGCTTGGACCCAGACACCAAGGCAGTGACGACAATCGGACCCTTTCAGGGTTGCTCCACCGTCTGGGACATCGCCCTCGACAAAGACTCGAATATGTTCGCGACGACGGAGTTGGCGCTTTACCGCGTCGATACGAAGACGGCGAACTGCCAGCTGGTGGCGTCCGGCGGCCCCTACCCCAACTCGCTGTCCTTCGTTCCAGTGGGCACCCTGGACCCGACCCAGGAGACCCTGGTTGGCTACGAGGACACCGACTATGTGCGTGTCGACACCACGACGGGGTCGATTCAAGTCGTGAAGTCCGGCGCTTTGATCGGCGGCATGATCTCTAGCGGCGACGTGGTCTCCGTGATTGGCGGCGGCACGTACCTGACCGTCAAGGGCGGGCAGTGCAGCAGTTTTGACTGCATCGTCGAAATCGATCCGAAAACAGGCACGGTGCTCAAGAATCTGGGCAGCGTGCTGCACAAATCCGTGTTTGGACTTGGTTTTTGGGCAGGCAAGGCCTACGGATTCACGAGCTTCGGCGAGTTGTTCGAAATCAGTTTCGTTGGCAACTCGGCTTCGACCACTCCCATCAACATCCCCAACTCGCCGACGGATCTCAAGTTCTGGGGCGCCGGCAGCACGACAAGCGCGCCGCCGGTCCCCCGCTAGCGCGCCGCTCGCCCGTCGCCGCCCTGGCGGTACGCGGATCCTCCGTTTACGCCTGACGGACGCCTCTGCTAGGTTTTGCGTCCAATGCGTTTCGGGCCGTTGTTTCTGTGCTGCTTGAGCCTCGCCTGCGTCGGCTGCGAAGACAAGAAGAAGTCTGTGCCCGTCGAAGCGCCGGCAACTGCCAGCGCAAAACCCAAAACGTCCGAGAGCACGGCGGAGCAGCCCACGGTCGAAGCGTTGCCGCCGGGTGTGACGGCGTATCCGGACGCGGACGCGCCGCCCGCAGAACGGGAGCCGCGCACCGGCCTGTGCACCTTCTACGAAACTGGTTACGATGGACAGGACTCCCGAAGCACCGAGAAGCTCATCATCAAGGTGAAAGAAGACCGAATCGTCGGCGCCAAGTATTCCTACCGAGGCTCCTACGCTCTGGACGGTGAGCGGGAAGACTTGAGCATGCCATTGATTGAGAAGCAGTGGCTGTCCATCGAGATGAAGATGACCTCCGGCACGAAGACTTTTGAGTTCAAGATCAAAGACGACGTGATGGACGTGAAGGGCACAGCTGCCAAAGACGGTCAGGGCGACTGCGCGTGGGAAGACCTGGACCGCAAAGACAAGCGCCGGATGCGCCGCAAATAGGCGCGCGCCCAAGCCCCGAACCACAGCGTTCGGAGCTTGGACGCACTCGCGCCGGAGCACCGCGCATTCGTGGCGGCACTCGCGCTGGGGCGGGGCAGGAGAGCTTCCTAGCCCGCTCTTGTTTGGGCTCGGCGAGGTGGCGCGAGGGCTGGGATGGGCGCAGTCGATGCAGTCGATTTGATCGATGCGATCGACGAACTCAGCTTCGCGGCTCTGCGGTCGTGTCCACCACGGTCTCTTTGGACTCCGGAACCTCAATGCGCGAGACACGCTCTGCAAGGGCGCCGAGAGCCGTCGCAGTGAGGTCCAGCGTACGGGCACTGGTTTCCACAGATGCGCGGGCGACATTGAGGCCGTAGCGCGCCCAGGCGCTGCCCACGCGAGTCAGCGCGGTGGCAAATTGCTCGTATTCGTTGCGGTCAGGGGTTTCGGCTTGTGTGTTCATGGCATTTCTCCATTTATGGGTCGCACTCAGCGACCAGGCATACAGGGGGCACACACGAATCGTGGTGTGCCGGGGACTGCGGTGACAACGAGGCCCGCGTCGTCCCCCTTCTTGATGTCAGTGCCGCACTCGGCGCATTCGCTCGGCTTCGCCATCACCACGGGCTGATAGGCAATGGCCTCGACTGTGGGCGCCGGCTTCACCTTTGTACGCAGGCGATCGCGTTCGTCATGTACGGTGCGGGCCGCGCGTGAAAGGCGGTCTTCGACCTTCTCCGACGCGCGGTCCGCGATCGTCACCGCGTCTTCCAAGATGGTGCGCACCAGGTTCGATACGGGCACGCGCAGGGCGCGGGCGGCGCTTTTGAGCTCGGCTTCCAGCACCGCCGGGATGCGAGTGTGCAGGACGCGTTCCTTCTTGGGAGCGTCGTCGGCGTCCTTTTGAGCGTCGTCGGCATCGGAAGCGCCGGGCGCGGAAGCGGGAGCGGGATCGTCTTTGGTGTGTGTCACGCCGTGATACATGTGTCACTTCGTGATACGTGTCAAACATCCGTGCTTATTTTTCTATTTTTCCAGCATTTTCGAATCATGTCTATTAGTCATGCGACTAGTCTTCGCTGGGCGCTGTCTTTGTTGTTGGCCCGAGCCCCGCCACACTCGCTACGATTTCAAATGAGGAAACCACCATGAACGCCATGCTCGAAACGCCGCAAGTCCGCGATATTCGCCGTACCGCCCGTATCCAGTGCCAAGTCGTGCGCCTGCGGGACTTCAGCCTCGTGGCGGACCGCATTCTGGACATCTCCGAACACGGAATGCTCGTCGGACCGGCGGATCCGGTGTTGACCGGCGAGGAGGTCATGATCTCGTTTCAGGCGCCTGGTCTGTTGGACTACATCGACATGGAGGCCGTCGTCGCTCGCATCGTGCACGGCCGACGACCGGGGGAAACCCGCCGCGAGCTTGGTCTCGAGATCAGCTACGCAGATCGCTTCACTCGTCGCCTGCTCTCGGTATTCTCCCGGCGCATGCCGCCCGTGCCGCCGCGATTCCGACCGGGGATGTGGCGCGGCAAGCGACGCGGACCCGCGTTTTCTGCGCTGGCGCCCCTGCTGGTTGCGTAGCGGATCGCGACCCGCGCGCATGCCCCCTGTGGATAGCTTGGGGCTAGCCTGGGCGCATGCTGCGAGCCGAAAAAGGCGGATAACCGACCGGCGCAGGAGGGGCGCGGGTCAGTTATCCACATGCGGTCAGAAGCGGGAGTGGGGCTCGAATCAGAACCCGCACTCGACCTTGCACTTCGCCTGCAAACACTGCGCGACGGCCGTAAAGAGCTGCGCGCCCGTGGGGTTGGTCGAGAGGCAGTTTTGTAGGCAAGTCTGGTCCTGGCCGCAGCCCTGCGCACAGGTGATCAGGGCGTTGCACTCGGCGCTTGCGCTGCACGCTGAGTTTTCTGCGGAGCACTGCGCGGTGCCGCAGGTCTGGCAATCTGCGCCGACGGAGCCTCCGGTGCCTGTACCCGCGCCGCTGCCGCCCGTCGCTGCCGTACCACCCGTACCTCCGCTGGCACCCGCGCCCGCACCGCCTCCTGTCGCGGCTCCGCCCTGACCGCCCGTGGCGCCGAACGCGCCAAAGCCGCCGGTATTGCCGCCGCCCGTACCACCGGTGCCACCGCCTTTGTCGTCGTCGCTTCCGCAAGACAAAACCAACAGGGATGCAGCAAAGATCACGGGCACAGAACGCATAGTGGACTCCTCTCGATACGAGCGACGGGAAGCTAGCAGCGCCTCAGCCTCTGTTCAACCGCGAGTTTTGACTCAGTGCGCCACGCCGGCGGGGATCTCCGCGCTGATCAGCCGCGGATCGAGGCGCACGAGAGGCTCAAGACCGTCGCTGCCCGAGTAGTTGAAAGACAAGCTCAACGTGCCGGCGGGCAGCACACCGGCACGCAGCAGATTGCCCGACTGCACACCGATGGCGTCGTCAACTTCCTTGCGCGTGACTCTGCGCTTCGCGTCTGCGCGCGCCGCGCAGCCGGCGCCTTTGCAGGTCTCCGCGAGCTGAAGTGCGGCCAGCTCTCGCTTCCACATGGTGTGAAACAACCGCACGCTGGCTGGGGCCCCGCGCAGCTCAGACAGTTCGAGCATTTCATCAAGGCGCTGCGCGTATTCCTTGCGCTCTGCGCCAGCACTCGCGCGCCCGCGCAGCGCCAGCAGGTAGGTCTTACACACCAGCAAAAGATCAGCCTCGGTCGAACCCGGTTGTTGCGGTGGTGTGCTCAATAGCACTTGAGACAACATCTCCGCGGCGTCGGCCGCTTTGCCCAAACGCGACAGCGCACCGGCGCGATCGAGGGCGGCACGAAGGCGGAGCTCGTTGGGCACGCCGGGTTCGATCAGATTGCGCGTGACGCGTTCCAGCACCTGCTGATCACTGGACTGTCCTGAGAGTGCCGCCGAGGCCTCGGCGACCAAGAGTACCAAGCGGGCGCGCTCCAACGCCTGTACGTCGGTTTCCGGCATCAAACCAGCGACGTTGTTGATGGCGTCCTTGGCGAGATCGGGTTGTTTGCGCCCAACAGCGTACCAGACCCGAAGCACTTCCCGCGCAAGGCGATTGCGGCGATCGATTTCGTCGGGCAGCTTGTCCACCAACGCGAGCACATCGCGCTCTTGAGCCAAGGACGCCGCGACCGCAAGCAATGCAGCCTGCGCCAAGCGTTCTTTGGGTTGCTCTTGGATCAGCGTCTCCGCGCGTTCGATCAGCTGCCGTTGCAGCTTGGAGTCGAGGGCCGTGCGCGCGCCGGGTTTCTTGTTCACCGACGCTTCGAAGGCGCTGGAAAGCACGTCCACAAACAGCACTACGCCGCGAAAACGTGGAGACACTTTGGCCGCTTCCTTGCTGCCCGCGGAGAGCACCGCAAGGCGCTCACGAAAGCCTTGGGCCAATTCGGTCGGATCCCCCGGCTCTTGAGTGATGGTCGCAAACGTCCACGGGATCACGTGGGCGAGCCCAAGATACGTTTCCACGCCTACTTCGCTGCGCCCGCCGCCGCTCTTCCACGCGCCCTCAAGCAACGCGATTGCCTTCTTGGGGCGCGCGTCCTGGCTCCAGGCCGCCGCGCACATCAGCTCATTGCCGATCCCCTCAGGGATCCCGGGACACACGCTGGCTTCAACTTCGGCGGTGGCCAAAGCCGCAGCGAGATCTAGATCCTTCTCGGCAACCGCACGCTGGGGCGCGATCAGCTTCTTGGCTTCGGCGTGTCTGCCGAGGAATGAAAGTGCGCGCGCGGCTTTGGCCAGCTCGTCTGAAGCCGGCGGCGTCTTCTTCACCCTACGCGCCAACTGCGCGTATTCGATGCTACGCCGGACGGCCGCCGCCCGCTCTTCGATCTCGCCGCCAGTGCCGGCCCGCGCCAACGCGGCTTCGGCGCCTTCGATGTCGAGCTCCCACGCTGCGGCAGAGGCCAGGTAAAGGAAATGGTCCGGCTTGGGATCCACCTCAGTAAGCAATGCCCGTGCGAGACGCCGCAAATCGTTACGTCCCAGCGTGCGCGCTGTCTGATCGATCGCCAAGATGAGGGCGCGGTCCACCGCAGCGGCGCCGCCGAGGTCCACCGCGCGCGCGCGCAAGAATTGACGCGCGGCGCGTCGGCTCACTTCCGACACGGACGCGATCATGTCCGCCTCTGGACGGCGTGAGGGTCGCAGTGCCAGCACTTCGTCGGATCCCGCCCGAGAGGAGCCAAGGGCGGCCAATGCCGCAGGGGAGCTGCCCCCCGCAAGCAAGTGGAGCAGCGGGCGAGCTTGCGCTCCCGCTTCGCCTGCCAATTGTTTGCGCTGTTCAGCGCTGAGACCTGCGATCAGTTGGTCAGCCGTCTTGCGCAGCGCGGGCGCGAGGCCGCCGACCACATCGGGCGTGTTTTCGAGCTCCAGGAGCGCGCGCGCCAGACGCTCCCGCGTCGTTGTCGCCGGCTTCGCCGTGCTAGCGTCGGCGTTGGTCGAAGATGCAGGAGCCGCAGCGGGAAGCGAGGCGGGACCGCAGCTGGTGAGTCCCCAACAGAGAGCAAGAACGGTGCGGCGGAACATGGGTCCTCGTAGCGCTCTTTGTTGCGGGCGTGTAGTCGGGAGTTTGCGAAACAACCCGCGATGCCACTACTCTCCGCGCATGGCTCGACCTGCCGCGATTCCTGCTGTTCTGTCCGTGTTGTTGCTCGCGTGTGGCCCGAAACCCCCAGCGTCTAGCGCGTCCGGAACGACCACCCCGGGCGCCGAGTCCGATCTCCCGGGCGCTCCGGCGCCAGGCGACGAACGCCCGGCCGACGCAGCCGCTGCGGAGCCGCCTGTGGTCGCGGTGCCCGCGGGCAAGTATCGCGTGTCGCTGTCTCGCCCGGCGGTAGTCGGCGAGCGTGCGCAGATGACGCGCACGGTTTCAGACCTGACGTCTCAGCGCATTGTCGAGGGCGGCAAAGTCGTGAAGAACGAGACCATGCGCCAACACGTCGAATTCGAGGGCGTGAAAGAAACCCTCGCCATCACGCCTGATGGCCATCCTCGGCGCACGCGCTACACCGTGCAGCGCTTCGAGGCGCGCATGGGAAAGAGCATGAAGCCGATCTTTGCCAGCGGCACCGTGCTCACAGCGCAGCGCGGCAGCGAGGCTGAGCAGTCCGTGACGTCGAGCACCGGTCCGCTGAGCAAAGAGCAGCTTGCCGCGGTCAAGCTAGTGATTTCGCTACGCGAGCGGCGCGCCGGGGACCAAGAAATCTTCGGGACGGCAGAGCCGCGGGGCATTGGCGACAGCTGGCCCATCAACAGCGAGCGCGGCAAGCAGTCCATGGAAGAGGAGGGCATCGCGAAGCTGCGCAGTCTGACTGGCAACACCACCTTGGTCGCCGAACGTGAGGTCGACGCTGTGCCCTGCTTGGAGATCCTGGGCCGGATGGAAGCGGACATCGAGAACCTACCCGGGCTGCCCAAGGACACCAAGGTGGTGCGCGGCAAGCTGCGGGCACGCGTCTCCGGGATGTTCCCCATCGACCCCAAGCTGTTGGCCCCGCTCAAGACGACCAGCATGAGTTTCGACGTGGTGACCCGCACGACGACAGCGAAGGGCAACGTCGAGATGCATCTCAGCGCGCAACGCGAAGGCGAAGCGCGTCTGCGCCCGCTGAAATAGTCAGCGTTTCTACGAAACACCGCGTAACATCGACCGCGTGAAGCGCGCGGAGTATGGTGCGCGCGCCAGGCGATGAAGTCCGAGAACATCCTGCTACTGGGGCTGGGCGGTATGGGCGAATACCTCGCCCGACGGCTGTCCCACGAAGGCCACCACGTCACGGTCATCGAGTCGAACCGGGATATCCTGAACAAGGCCGACGCGTCTCTCGACGCGCGGTTCATCCTGGGCGACGCGACCAGCTTTGGCTGCTGGCTCGAAGCAGATGCCGCGAAGATGGACTACCTGATCGCGGTCACCGATGACGACGCCGTCAACATCGTCGCTTCGATGATCGCCGACAAGCTCGGGATCCGCCAAAAGATCGCGCGCAGCCGAGCCATCGAGGTCTGGCGCGACGACGCCATTTTGACCGCTGCGGAGCTGGACATCGATCTTGTGATCCGACCCGAGGAGCTCACGGCGCAAGAGATCGTGCGGCTGTTGAAGATGCGCGCTGGCAACTTGCTCGTGGACGTCGGTGACGGCGAACTGCAGGTCGTGGCCACCACCATCGAGGACGATTCTCCTCTAGCGGGATTGCAAGTCAAAGACCTGGGCAATCAAAAGGACTTCACCTTTCGCATCGGATGCATCACCCGCGATATCGAAACGATCGTGCCTGACGGAGACTTTGAGCTACAGGCCGACGACCGCGTCTATCTCCTGGCCGGGGCCCTGGATGTTCCGAGCGTACTGGAGCTATTCCACGTCAAGCAGGAACAACGTCACAACGTGCTGATCGTCGGCGGCGGGCTGATCGGTTCCCGGGTCGCCGAATTGCTGCAATCCACCTACGCAGTCACCCTGCTCGAAAAGAGCGAAGTCCGCGCCGAAGAACTCTCCCACCGTCTGAAGAAGGTGCAGTGCTTCCACGGGAACGGCTCGGATCGCGAGGCACTGTTGCACGCAGGCCTCCTCTATATGGACACCATCGTTGCCGCGACCGGCGACAACGAAGCGAACATCATGACGAGCGTGCTGGCGAAGCACGAAATCCGCACCCATGCGGACGCCAGGGACAACGACGTCAAGACCATTGCCGTAGTGAAACGCGAAGAGTACCTGGCTTTGGCCTCGAGCATGGGCACGGACATCGCGGTGAACAAGAAGGTACTCGCCGCCAACGCCGTGCTGCGTCACATCCGCCGCGGACACGTGCTGTCGGTCGCACATCTGCATGGCTGCGACGCCGAAGTCGTCGAGCTGCTGGCGGACCCAGGTTCGCCGATCACAAAGCGGCCGCTCTACGCCATGGACGAGCTGCGAGGCCGCATCACCATCGGCGCCGTCGCTCGTAAGAAGGGCTGGGAAGTCGCCGTGGGCGGCACTCAGATCGCGCCGGGCGATCGCGTCGTGTGTGTTTGTCTTGAAGACCAACTCGGCGAGTTGCAGCGACTGTTTCTGTCATGAACGCGCGGGTGTTTCGCCGCAAGGTCGGCCCGATTGCCTACGTATTTGGCACGCTGCTGCTGATCACGGCGCTCGGCATGCTGCTGCCCATCGTGTGTTCGTTGCTGTACGGGCACGAGGGCGACCTGCTGCCACTACTCTATGCGGCGGGCATCACCGCCGCCGTGGGAGCACCGCTGCGCTATCTCTTCCGCGCGGATCTCGACCTGGGTCCGCGGCAGGCGTTTTTCATCGCGACCTTTGGCTGGGTAGTGATCTCTGCTGTGTCCGCCCTGCCCTTCGTCTTCCACGGCTCCATTCCTTCTTTCACCGACGCCTTCTTCGAAATGATGTCGGGCTACACCACCACCGGATCCACGATCCTCACCGACATCGAGGTGGTTCCTCACGGGCTGCTGCTCTGGAGAAGCGAAACCCATTTCATCGGCGGCATGGGCTTCGTCACTCTGGCGGTGCTGGTGCTGCCGCACGGAATGGGCGGGCTGCGGCTATTTCGTGCAGAGTCCAGTCCGGGGCAGGTGATCACGCGAGAAAAGTTCACAGCGCGCAATCGCGACGCCATGGCGTATTTGTGGCTCATCTATTTGACTCTCAACTTCGCGCAGGTCGGTCTGTATTGCGCGGGAGGTATGTCCCTCTTCGACTCGCTGTGCCATGCCTTCGGCACGGTCTCGACCTCGGGGTACTCGCCCTACAACCTGAGCATGGGCCACTACAACAGCGCCTACTTCGACTGGGTAACGGTGGTCTTCATGTTCCTGGGCGGCATGACCTTCGTGCTGTTCTATCGCGTCACCCGCGGCGACTTTCGCGCCGTGGGCATCAACACCGAGTTCCGCTGGTATTTGGGTTTCGTCGCGTTCTTCTGCGGCGCGGTGACAATGATCCTCTGGAACGCCGGCACCTACGGATTCGTCGATTCTTTGCGCTACGCGACCTTTCAAGTCGTTTCCATTCTGACAACGACAGGTTACACCACGGCCGACTACGAGCTTTGGCCTGGGTCCGCGCAGATGTTTCTGTATGCCGTGTGTTTCGTCGGTGCTTGCGCGGGCTCCACGACCAGCGGCATCAAGGTCGTGCACTACGTCTTGATCTGGAAGTTCATGGTCGCGGCCATTCGCAAGATCTTTTTCCAGCCGCTAGCACTGGTGTCCGTGCGACTGAACGGCCAGCGCATCGACAACATGATCGTGTACTTGGCCCTCTGCTACTTCATTGCGAACATCTTCTTGGTGCTCGTCGGCGGCATGTTCATGTCCGTCGTCGAGGGCATGGACGTGACAACCGCCATGAGTTCCGTGATCGCGACATTGATGAACATCGGCCCTGGTTTCGGCGACGTCGGACCGTCCAAGAACTTCGCCCACATATCCAGCTTCGGGAAATGGTTCCTCTCGTTTCTGATGCTGGTAGGGCGGCTCGAGATGTTTTCCGCGCTAGTGCTCTTCTATCCATCTTTCTGGCGCAACTGAGTATGCTGGTGCGCGAGGGATAAGCGACTACCGAGACGTCCGAGCTGCGCCACGGGAGCGAGTGCGCAGCCTCGAGAAGATCAAGAAGGCCCACTAGGCGGGGCGGGGCAGTTGGGCTGGGCTAGGTGGTCGTAGCTGCCTAGGTTGAAACGCAGAATGTCCCGGAAGCGGTCGAGGCGGAAGATAGGGCCGCGGATGACCCGGGAGAGATGGTCGTAGAACTGGTGCAAGCACGGATCCTCGATCTGGTTTTCGCCACTGCGCACGGTTTCCAAATAGCCCGCAGGAATGTCACGGCGGAAGTGGCCGATGCGCCAGTTTTCGTCGCCGTGGAACGGCAGACGGGCCAGCAGCGGTTCCGTTAGCGCGTACTTGTCGATGATATGCACGTCCGGGCCGGCAGCGTAGCCGGTCATGCCGACGGCACCTTCCACCGCGACGCGGTCGGTGCCGCTGCGAAGCTTGACGCCCCGTTTGAAGTAGTCGTGTTCCTTGTAGCGTTGCGATCGCAGGTTCAAGGCAAGGCCAGTAGTCTCCACGTAGCAATCGCGTTCATCGACGATCCCGGTCTTGGGCACGCGGCACTCCGGCTTGTGGCTTTGCATGGGCAAGCGCGGGGAGAGCAGCGCAACGATACCGAAGACGCCGGCGATGACGCCCTGATCGCGGGTCTTGAGCTTTGTCAGCACGACGCCGCACACCACGACCACGCTCAACAGAAACGGCGCACTCAAGAAGCGGCCGGCCATGAAGTCGCCACCCACGCGCACCACGTAGGCCAGGTAGAGCACGATGCCCAACGCCAAGGGCAACGCGCGCCGCCGATCCGTCACGAGGGCAGCAACCGGCGCCAGTAGGATCATGAGCATGGTCACGGGATCCCGCTGCCCCGCATCGAACAAGAAGGTCAGCCCCTGCCCGGCCAGTTCCAGCGCCGGCCTCGAGGTATTCAGTTTTGCGTAGGCGGTGTTGGGAAACGGAAAGCCGTAGTAGACGACAGAAAACACCAGCCAGGCCCAGAGCGGAGCCCACAGCAGCGTTGCGTCACGCAGCGTGTCGCGCAGCGGGCGGCGCAAGGAGCCGTATACCAGCACCGGTAGAACGAGCAGTGCGTGATCGAATCGGGTCAAGATCGCCAGGCCGCTCAGGGCCCAGAGCAGCCTGGGGCGCTGTCCCTGGATAGCCGTCAGCGCAAACGCGATGAGTAACAAATGCGACAGCGGATTTTCCAGTCCGCTGGTGGAGTAGTGCACGTACGCCGTGGAGACGGTGAGCGCAGCGACGGCGAAGGCGCGGGCAGGCAGTGGCGCGCGCATCTTCAGCGCGAGCAACAGCACTCCGCCCAGGGAACAGGCCAGCGACAGCAGTACGCCCACTCCGTAGGCGTTGCGCAATACGGAGTAGGCCAAGGCAAACATCAGCGTCCACAGTGGGCTCGTGAATCCCTGCACGCGTTCGCCCGGATTCGCGACCAGCCCACTGCCGAGAACGGCGTTGGCTCCCGCGCGAAACGCAACAAACGCATCGTCGCAGAGCCAAGTATTTTGCACGACGACCAGCAAGTACACGAGCAGCGTAGCGGACAGGATCACGCGACTTGCGACGCGATCGTCAGCGAGGGACTCGGTGACGTCGGGAGCAGGTGCGTCACGCGCAGCGCCTGATCCAGAATTCTCGGCGGGCTGCAAGTTGTGCGCGGTCGGTTCGCTGGGGATGACGTTGCTTGTGGCCATCTGGGAGGCCCGGCGTTCTGCAGGAAGCGTGCCCAGTGTCTAGAGCAGTAGTTTGGGCATCTCTGGCACAGCTTGGCGCAGAGGGCGGCCTGCACCGGCGTGATCTCGGTCACGAGTTCCCCCTCCAGCGAAACCGCACCGGGATTGCAGCGACCGCGCAAACCGCCCGCTTGGCTCGCCCGTGGTCCGCGACCTTGATGGGCACCTCCCGAGCGGTCTCCGCGTCGGCTACGTTCCGCAGAACGTGGCGGTCACGACTTCGTGCTCAGCGGGCGCGTGCTCTAGGTCGGCGTGCTGCGCTTGTTCGTCGAAGGGACTAGCAAGCACATCGACCAGGCGATGAAACGGCGCGTAGTCGCCAGCGCGAGCGGCAGCGATGGCCTGTTCAACCCGATGGTTGCGCGGAAGGAAGATGGGGTTTTCGGCGCGCATGCGGGTGACGCGCTCAGCATCGCTGCCGCCTTCGGCGTCGAGGCCGCGACGCCAGCGGGACAGCCACTCGTCCGCGAGGGCGGGGCGGGAGAAGAGCGCTTTCAGCTCGGCGTCACTTTCGCCGGACGCAACCTGAGTCAGACGGCGAAAGAAAAGCGTGAAGTCGACTTGACCCTCGGTGAGCGCGGCAAGCGTCGCGCCCAGGAATTCGTCGTCAGCGACGCTTGCTTGTCGCCCTAGCTTCGCATTGAAGCGACGGGTGAACTGCTCGTGAAATCGTGCATCGAACTGGTCCAAGGTCGCCCGAGCCCCCGCAATGCCCGCGGCTTCATCTGCGCCCAAAAGCGGGAGAAGCGACTCGGCGAGACGCGACAGATTCCAAGCGGCAATGGTTGGCTGGTTGCCCCAAGCGTAGCGACCCCCGTGATCGATGGAGCTGAACCGCTTCATCGGATGAAACACATCCATGAAGGCGCAAGGCCCATAGTCGATGGTCTCGCCCGCCACTTGCATGTTGTCGGTGTTCATGACGCCGTGGATAAAACCGAGCGCCATCCAGTGCGCCACGAGATCCGCCTGGCGCTTCGCAATCTCGCTGAACAGCGCACGATAGGGCGCGTCCGTTTGGGCGGCGTCGGGGTAGTGCCGCTCGAGCACATAGTCGGCGAGTCGCTGCACGTCTTCGGCGCTGCCGCGCTGTGCCAAGTACTGAAACGTTCCGACGCGCACGTGGCTCTGAGCCACACGGGTAAGCACGGCGCCGGGCTCCAATTGGTCGCGCTGGACCGGTTCGTTCGTCGTCACTGCTGCGAGCGCGCGCGTGGTTGGCACGCCCAGGGCCGCCATGGCTTCGCTCACCACGTACTCGCGCAACACCGCGCCGAGCACGGCCTTGCCATCACCGCCGCGGGAAAACCGAGTGCGGCCCGACCCTTTCAGATGCAGATCGTAACGCCGCTCGTCCCGCCCGATCACCTCCCCGATCAAGGCCGCGCGGCCGTCGCCCAGCTGAGGCACCCAGCCTCCAAATTGGTGCCCGGCGTAGGCCATGGCAATTGGCTCGGCGCCCGGGGGCATGCGCGAGCCCGAGAGCATCGCCAATCCGTCGGGCGACTCGAGCCATGCGCGGTCCAAGCTCAAGGAATCGCACAGCGCCGCGTTGAGCCGTACCAACTCCGGCTTGGGAGCGGACGACGGGGCCGCGTGAGCGTGAAACACCTCAGGCAGGCGCGCGTAGGAATTGTCGAACTGGGGAGAGGGCACGGTCTCGTTGTGTAGCACGACCTGCGCAATAAGAATGCGGCCGCCCCCGGTGTGGGAGCGGCCGCTGCTGAGCGCGATGGGCTCTGGCTCAGCCGGGAGAGAACTGGATGGGGTAGTTGACGGTGACGATGCCGTCTTTGGGTGAGGGGAAGGACAGGCCGTAGTAGGCGCTGACCACGCAGCCCACGACGCTGCTGTCGGGCAGGTCGCTGCCGGCGTTGGTGGCGTGAGTCACGGCGCCGTCCCGGCTGATGACGAAGCGCACAGCGACGCGGCCGGTCAGGTTCGGGTTGCTGCGCAGGCCGCCCTCGTAACACATACGAAAGCGACCGTAGTTCTGACGCACGATGCGTTGGATGATGTCCGCGGGCAGGGAGCCGCTGCTGACGGTCGTCGTGCCGGGACGCATGGTGGGCACGGTGGGTTTGTGCTGGCCACCGGGGCGGCCGAGGGAATTACCAAAGCCGCGCTCGAGTCCGCCGCATACCGCGGAGCCGCAGGTGCCAATGGCGCCAAGGCCGATGCTCTCGCCGCGGAAGCCGCCACCGGTGCCGATGCCGCTGAGTCCGAGCCCACCCGAGCCGCCGCTTTCGCCCAGATCGTCGCCCCACATGTTGCCGTCGGCGCTCATGGCGTCGTTGCCCAACGCGGAGTCCCGGCCCCAGGGCACGGTCGGGCCGGTGCTACCGTTTTGCTGACTGAGTAGGCCGATCATGCCGAAGCTACGCGCCTCTTGTAGTGCCTTGTCGCGAGCCATGTGCACGTCCGTGTTGTCTTTCGGACCTTCCACGCCAGCGCGTCGGTTTTTCATCGGCGCGCCGACTTTGCCCATCTTGCCGGATTCGCCGGCCGCGGCTTCAGCGTGATCGCTCGATCCGGGCAGCGCGTCATCCTCTGTAGCAGGATTGTCGAGCTGCTCGCGCTCACGCTCAGATGCGGAGGCGAGGTATTGCTGGATCATGTAGATGCGATCCTGAGAAGCGCTGTCGTCTTCGGTCAGGCCCAGGGGCGGCACGAAGAAGGCCATGGCGCCCATGACCGCGCCGCAGATCAGCGCCGAGACACCGAAGCTCACTGCCACGTTGCTATCGGTGGTGCCGAATAGGCGACGGCTTGTGCGTTTGCCTGCGGCGACTGCGCTCAATCGGATCGAGAGGGCTCCGATTTTCAGCGTGCAGCGCGTGCGCCCGACGATGGGTAGCTCCGTGGCCGTGACAGCCTCGGCGTCCGCGCCGGGCAGCGTCAGTTTGGCGCCGACGGGCACCTGGAGAGTCGGGACGCCACCGCGCACCGCGATGAGCGTGTGATTGCCCGCGGGCAGGAGGCCGTCGGGAACGACAAAGTCTGCGCCTTGGCCGCCGAGGGTGAAACCCTTGTCGGCTTCAAGGTGGCGGACGGCAAGCACCGTGCTGCCCCACATGATGGTGACTTCCACCGCGCTGACGCCCTCGAGTTCACATTCCGAGGACAGGACCGCGGGGCCAGACTGCACCATGGCGAAGGTGGTCTCGTCGTCGTTGGTCGCGGAAGCCGCGGGGCGAAAGGGGTTCTGAGACGGCGGGACTGCGAAGACGGACGGATCGAGACGGTGCTGTGCCATAGGACTACTCCAAAGGGTGAGAGATCGAATCGGTCGTCACGCGCTGGTTTCTTGGGCAAAGTGCCCGTCGCTGTGTCTTGCCGATACGAACTATCCGACACGCCGAAAGCCCCCGAGGTTCCAAAATAGTTCGAGAGTCCTTGCGCGCACCCACAGTGTGGGGAAGTCTTCTCCCCCCTGAAGCCGGGTACTTTTCCGGGCTTTCGGCCCTCCAGGAGGCAGCTTGCGCACTCGAGTACTGGTCGCGTTTTTGTTGGGCGGTGGCAGTTTTGCAGCCGCAACGTCGGCGCAGGCCGCGCCCACTGCGGCGACTTCGGCCGCACAAGGCATTGTGGGCAGCACGGCCCGGCCCGACGTGGGCAGCGCGCACATCGCGGCGGTGCACTCCGCTCGCGGGCGCCACGTCTTTCGCTTCGGCCAAACCTACGCCGGCTTTCCGGTGTGGCAGCGCGGCGCGACTGTGACCACGACGGATAGCGGCGCCGTCGTGACGAGCCGTACGCGGTACGCGCGCCACTTCGGCCCGCACAAAAACCCGATCAGCAAGGCAAGCGCCGCGCTACTCGCGTCGAACGCCGTCACGCCATTCCAAGCCAAAGACGCCACCACGCTGTGGTTCCCGATGCAGCAATCGGCGCGCCTGGTGCATGCATTCTACCGTGGCGCGATCCGAGGCATGCCGCTGGCGCCCCTCGTGCTCGTGGACGCGACGTCGGGCAAGGTGCTGCTGCGGCTAAACATGGCGCGCTTTGATCGCCTGGCCACCGTGCACGAAAACAACCCCAGCGTGAGCCCGGTGCCGACGCAGGTCACGCTGGAAGCCCTAGCGCCGGGCGCGACCCAACTGGAAACGCCCTTCTTCTCTGTGCAGAACTGCATCGACAAGGGCGAGCTTTCCAAGGGGCAATTCAGCATTCGCAAGTGCAGCTTCGAACAAACCGCCGTGGCTGACGCGCAAGGGGACTTTCCCTACGCGTTTACTACTCACGACGATTTGGAAGATCCGCACGCTGAGGTCGCGATGTTCCACCACTTGACCAAAGCGCACGCCTACTTTCAGGGCCTCGGACTCGGTGAGCTGAAAAGCGTTCCGGTGACGGCGATCGTCAACGTGCGCATGCCCGCGGGATACTCCGAAGGTGACTTCAAGAAGATGCAGGATCCGAAGCTGCCGCTGGAGCCCCTCAGCAACGCTTTCTACACGCCCTCGGCTCCCTTCGGCCCGAGCGTCGGTCCCAAAGGCGCAAGTTTGTGGTTCGGGCAGGGGCTGACCACGGATTTCGCCTTGGACGGCGACGTGGTTTCCCATGAGCTGGGACACGGGGTCGTGGATGCCACCATCGACTTCGTTGGCTACTTCCAAATGGACAAGTATGGCGTGTGGCCTGCGTCGGGATCCATGAACGAAGGCATCTCTGATTACTTCTCGAGCGCCATCGCCGGGGATCCCCAAGTGGGCGAGTACGCGGCGCAAAGCTTCGTCGGTGAAGGTGCGGCAAACATCCGCGATCTGAATAACGCGCACACCTGCCCGAGTGCCATCGCAGGAGAGGTGCACGTGGACAGCACCTTCTTCTCGGGTGCGCTTTGGAGCGTGCGCGCCAGCCTACCGGCGGCCGACCAAACCACTTTCGACCAGGTGGTCTTCGACGCCATGGTCGCCGCGCCATCGGGCGACATCGACTACAAGGGCTTCGGCCAACTCGTGATGGCGCAGCTGGAGCTGTCATCCCTGGGCAGCGCTGTCGCAAAAACCCTCGAAACCGAGCTGACGACCCGCGGCATCCTGCCCGAGTGCGTGCGTCTTTTGGAGGTTGGAAAGAACAGCGTCAACGGCCCGTCGTCGAAGTTCGGGGGAGCCTTCGTCGCGCCGGGGTTCGACTTCGTGCCCGTTCCCGATGGCGCGAGCTATGTGCCGGGCGTGATGCAGTTCCATCGAGAGCTGCCCGTTGGTACGGAGCGGCTGCGCGTTTCCTGGGCGCACCGGGACTCGCGCAACGATTTCGGCGGGGAGCCCTACGACCCGGCGATCTTGGTGCGTTTCGACGCCACGCCCATCGAATTCAGCTACGGCTCCGACATCCAAAGCAATGCAGAGCTGGTCGACGTCACGCGCAGCGGCGAGTACTTCAGCGTGGAACTGCCTGTGGACGACTCGGCCAAGGACGTGACGGTCATGATCGTGAACCGTGGAGATACGGACGGTCTGTACTCGGACTTCACGCTTCAAGCGACAACTCCGAAGCCGCCACCGCTGCCGGGGAGCGGGGGCACGGGCGGTGGCATCCCGACCCTGCCCAGTGGGGGGAGTTCAGCCGCACCGGAGCTGAGCCCTGCGGGCGGCTGTGCCGTACGATCGCCGAACGGCAAACCAAGTAGCTGGTTTTTCGGGGGCGTCTTGGTGTCGCTGCTGGGGCTACGACGGCGGCGACGAGCCCGTGCCTGCCGACGATCCTGAGCTTTCCGCCTAACGCGCGAGGCCCGGTTCCGTCACGTTGGGATTGGTCAGGGACGTCAGCACATGGTCGCGCCACTTGCCGTTGATGAACAGATAGTCCCGAGCCTGGCCTTCAATCACGAACCCAAGGCGCTCGAGTGCGCGCGCGGAGCGCTGATTGTCGAGTACGTAGGCGGCTTCAATGCGATGCATGGCGAGGCGCGAAAACACAAACGCGATGGCGGCGCTAAGCGCTTCAGTCATCAGACCATTGCCCTCGTGCGCCTGATCGATCCCGTAGCCCAGGTGACAGGCTTGGGACGGCCCGCGGCGAAACTCGGTAAACGCCACGCTGCCGATGATGTTTTCCGCATCCGCAGGACTCACGAGCAGGCGCAGGGAGCGGTCCTCGACATACTCAGCCCGATTGGCGGCTAGCCGGAGCCTCCAGAACTCCTCGGTGTAGTACCCCGGCGGCGTGGGCGGTGACCAGGGCGACAAGTGGTCGCGGTTTTCCCAGTAGTACTTCAATACCGCTTTCGCCAAAGAAGGAGCCGGGAGGTACAATCGCAAGCGTGCGGAGTGGATCGAGACCACGGAAGGGCTCGAATCACAGAGCGCAGGATCGCTCGGCGGAGCGGACATTGGACTCAAGACTGCCACAAGACGTCCGGCAGAGGATATGCTGAGGATAATGACGGCTGGCGAGGCTCTGCAGAGTGTGATGCGGGGCGTTCTCGATGACGCCAAGGGACGCCACAGGGTGGATTTCGCCGAGACGCGCTGGGTCGATAGCGAGGTGGAGCGTCTTCGCATCCGTGATGGCGCCGCTGAGTTCTTGGGGTGCCATCGCGAAATCGGCGTCGGCATCCGCGTGCTGTGCGCTGGGTCCTGGGGCTTCGCCTGCACGAGCCGGCTGGATGAGGCGGCGCTATCCCACGCGATCGAAGAGGCAATCGCCATCGCGAAGGCGAGTGCACGAGTGATGCGTGCGCCGGCACGCTTCCCTGCCAGGCCCGGCGAGCGGGGCAGGTATCAGACCCGGCTGCGCGAAGACCCCTTCACCGTTTCCCTGGAGCGGAAGTTCGCCGATCTGGAAGGCGCGGAGAGTGTCTTGCGCGGCGACGGCGGGCTGGTGCGATCCACAGAAGCTTGGATGACTTGGACGCGCATCTCCAAGCTGCTGCTGACGACTGAGGGCACTGACGTGAGTCAGCAGTTCACTTACGGAGACGTTGGCATGCTGCTCATCGCAGTCGACGGCGATGGCCGCTCGCAGCGCCGCTCCTTTCCCTCCGTACCGGGCGCGTCCGGGTTTCAAGGTGGATACGAACGGGTCGCGGAGCTCGAGCTTGCGCGCAACGCTCTGGAGATCCGCTCACAAGCGCTTGAACTTCTGTCTGCACCCGCTTGTCCCGCCGGAACCCGCGACATCATTCTTGCCTCGGATCAGCTCGCGCTGCAGATCCACGAATCCTGCGGCCACCCGACAGAACTCGACCGCGCATTGGGACAGGAGATCACTCTGGCGGGCGGTTCCTTTCTGCGCCCAGAACAACTCGGAAAACTCAAATACGGCTCAGACATCGTCACCCTCAGCGCGGACTCGACGGCCGAGGGCGGGATGGGCAGCTTCGGTTGGGATGACGAAGGGTTGAGCGCACGTTTGTCGCCGCTCGTGTTGGACGGCGTGTTCGTGGACTACTTGTCGTCCCGAGAGACTGCGGCACAAATCGGCAAAGAGCCCACTGCCACAGTGCGCGCAGAGAGCTGGAATCGACTGCCCATGATTCGCATGGTGAACGTGTCCCTGGCGCCACGCTCCGGACGGCTCGAAGACCTAGTGGCCGATACCAAAGACGGCATCTTGTTTCAGTCAAACCAAAGCTGGAGCATCG
Source organism: uncultured Polyangiaceae bacterium (assembly GCA_965369205.1). Lineage (GTDB taxonomy): Bacteria > Myxococcota_A > Polyangia > Polyangiales > Polyangiaceae > JACKEA01. The sequence continues at coordinate 21,576 of CBDUPW010000069.1, forward strand.
ATGACTTCCGCCTGAACTTTCAGTTTTCCACAGAGATTGCGTGGGAGATCAAGGGCGGCAAGCGCACTCGGCTTTTGCGCGACGCGCGCTACACGGGAATGACACCGCAATTCTGGAACGGCTGCGACGCCATCTGTGGGCCAGAAGACGCGCAGCTTTGGGGCTTCTCCAACTGCGGCAAGGGCGACCCGGTGCAGATCATGCACGTCGGGCACGGCGCACCGCCGGCCCGCTTTCGCGCCGTCGAGGTCGGGCACACGTGAAGGCCGCGGAGCTGGCGGATTTGCTGCAGACAGCGCTCTCTCGTGCGGGCGAAGCCGAGGCCGACGCCATGGCCGTGCACCAAGATCGCGGCTTCGCTCGCTTCGCGGCGGGTGATCTCTCCCAACATATGTCCCTTTCCGAGCCGCGCGTGCACGTACGCGTGGCGCGCGGCAAGCGGGTTGCGGAAGTCAGCGTGGGGCTCTGCGAAGAACCGGCGGTCGTGGCGGCGATCCGTCGCGCCGCCAGCCTTGCCGCCAGCATGCCGGAGGACGATGGCTTCCCAGGATTTGCGACCGGGGACGCGGCATGCCCGGAGCGCAGCCAGGCGCTCACCCAGGCGTCGCCAGAAGCGCGCGCGGAGAGCATTTCCGGTCCGATTGAGCGCATTCACGCTCGCGGACTGTTTGCAACTGGAGCGCTGGAGACGCGCATCGCATCCCATGCCGTCGTCAATACGCACGGTCTGCGCCGCACTCATGACTCAAGCTTCGCCAACTATCGCATCTGGGCCCTAGAAGCAGCTGGTGCGCGGGGCGCATCGGGTTTTGCGCAAAGCGTGGGTGCGGATCTCGAGGCCCTCGACATTGCCGCCGCAACAGACCGCGCGATTGCGGACGCTGAGCGCTCCAAGTCCCCGGTTGCACTCGACGCCCGCGCCTACGACGTGGTGTTGGCGCCCGACGCCGTTGCCGAGCTCTTCGAGTGGATGGCATTCATCGCGTTTGGCGCGGAGAGCTTGCATCAGGGCACCAGCCCGCTTGCGGGGCGCATGGGCGAAGCCATCAGCGGCCCTGCGCTGAGCGTTTGTGACGATCCCCATGGCTCGCTGTCGTTCGCCACGCCCTTTGACCGGGAAGGCACGCCTCGGGCGCGTGTCGAACTGATCACGGACGGGGTTGCTCGGGGCGTCGTTACGGATAGGCGCTGGGCGAAGCGTGTTGGAGCAGCCTCGACGGGGCATGCGCCATGGCCTTCTTTGCTCGACAGCGGCGCGCCCCAGCCATCGGCGTTGGTGCTATCCGCCGGAACTGAAGCGGACGTTGATCAGCTGCTGAGCCACGTGCGTCGCGGGCTCTACGTCCGTCGGCTCCACTACGTGAACGGCCTGCTTGAGCCGCGCCGCGCCGTCATGACGGGTCTGTCCCGGGACGGAACGTTCCTGGTCGAAAACGGCAAAGTGCAAAGCGCTGCACACCCGTTGCGGTTTACCGATAGCGTCCTGGAGGCGTTTGCCCGCGGCCCGCTGAAGACCACGTCTCAGGAGATCGTCCCGCCGCGCTGGTCCGACGGCGCCACCGTCGCGACGCCGGCCGTGCTCTTGCCAGGGCTGGTTTTCACGGGAACGAGCCAAGCGCCCTGAGACCGGATTGGAAGCGTGATAGGCTGCCTAGTTCCGGCACCATCATGGCAAGAGATCGCGCACGTTGGACGTTCTCGGCGGACCAGCTCCAGTCAGTGACCGAGGAGATCCCGCGCGAAGAAGCACGCAGCACACGCCTGATCACCTCCGCCGACATCGACGTGGTGTTCCAGCCAATCGTGTCCATGCTGACGGGCAAGCAATGGGCGACCGAAGCCTTGGTCCGCTGCAAGTGGCCGGAATACAAGAGTCCCCTCGCCTTGTTCGAAGCTGCCGAGCGGGAGCGCGCCTGCGGACGTCTCGGACGTCCGATCCGCGAAGTCGCCGTGTCCCGCGCGGCCGGGAGCCGGCTGTTCATGAACATCCACCCCGAAGAACTCAGCTCGCGCTGGCTCGTGCGGCCCGATGACCCCCTGACGTTTCATGAGGGCGAGCTATACTTGGAGATCACGGAGAGCGCGGCTTTCGAGTACTTCGACTTGTGCCGCAGCGTGCTGCGTGAAGTGTGTCGGCGCACGTCAGCGCACCTGGTCGTGGACGATCTAGGCGCCGGGCATTCCAACCTGCGACGCGTGCTGGATCTGGAGCCCGCGGTCGTGAAACTGGACCGCGAACTGATCCGAGAACTCGACAAGAACCGACGCCAGTTTGTGCTCGTGAAGGCCGTCGTCGAACTCTGCAAGGATTTGGGCGCGCAGGTTGTATGCGAAGGCATAGAGACCGTGGACGAGCTCAAAGCCGTGCGGGATACCGGCGCGGACTATGCCCAGGGCTACCTGGTGGCGCGTCCGGGCTACCCCCCGCCCAGCATCAATTGGCCTATTTAACCGCTGGATCTAACGGCCAGCACGCGGATGTTTCTTGACGATGTGGAGCCAGGACGAAAGGATCCCTAAGGAATGAGCTCGCGGAGCAACGACTTGGCCGCACGGGCGCGAGGACGCCTGGGCCGAGTGCTGCGCGCCAAGTGGACTTTGGATGAGCTCCTAGGGCTGGGCGGCATGGCTGCGGTGTACGCCGCCACGCATCGCAACGGTAACCGCGTCGCGATCAAAATCCTCGAACCAGAGGCGGCAACGATCAAGGACGTGCGCTCTCGGTTCCTACGTGAAGGCTATCTGGCAAACCAGGTCGAGCACGTGGGCGCGGTGTCGATCCAGGACGACGATGTTGACGAAGACGGCACGCCCTTCTTGGTGATGGAGCTGCTGGAGGGACAGACCCTCGACACGCGCTGGCAAGACGAAGGCAAGCTGCCTTGGCAAGACGTTCTACTGGTCGCCCACGGCATGCTCGACGTGCTGTCCGCAGCACAGGAAAAGGGCATCGTTCACCGCGACTTGAAGCCCGGCAACGTGTTCATCGAACGCACTGGCAGCATCAAAGTGCTGGATTTTGGTATCGCGCGCCTGACGCAAGATGGCTTCCAACCGGGTACCACGGGTTATGACACGGCCTTGGGCACGCCGGGTTTCATCTCACCGGAACAAGCACGGGGACGTTGGGACGAGGTCGACGGAAAGAGCGACATCTTTTCCGTGGGTGCAACGATGTTCGCCATCCTGTCCGGACGGCATGTGCATGAGGCCGAGACCGCGAACGAACAATTCGCGTTGGCCATGACGGAAAAAGCACCTCCAATGGCGGAAGTCGCGCCGGAGGTGCCGCCCGAGGTCTGCGCCATCGTCGATCGCGCGCTGCGATACGACAAGAACGAACGTTGGGAAGACGCCACCAGCATGCTGAGCGCGGTTGCGTCGGTGTACCGCGAGTTGGTCGGCGAGGAGTTGAAGCCCGCCCCGCGTCCCAAAGCGTCGTCGCCCCGCGCGTCTCGCGAGATCCTATTAGACGCGCCCACCATGGCCGCGGACACCACCCACGATCGAAAGACCACGACCCGCCCCGTATCCAACGGCGAGGCGCCGGGCGAGGGGCAATCTCGGCGCATGCTGTTGGGCGGCGCCGCCGTCTTGCTGCTAGGAGCGGGCGGCTTCGCGCTTGTCAGCGTGAGCGGCGCAAACCGCGCTCCGGCCCCGACATCCAGCGCGATCTCCACTGCCCTGGGCGCCAGCGGCGGCGCCGAGACTGTCGTTCCGGCGACGGCTTCGGAGGCAGACCTGAGCCCCGTCGCTCCAGCCGAGGCGACCAGCGCTCCGCAGGAAAAGCCCGGGGAGCCACCGGCCGAAGCGCCCAAATCCAAAGCTCCGGTCACCGAGCGACCTGAGCAAAGCCCAGCGGTTTCCGCGCGATCAGGCCCAGACGCCGCATCGAGCGCGGCTGCCCCAAGCGGCTCGGCGCAGATCGATATCTTCACTCGGAGGAAATAGCCGACAATACTGTCGGTATGCGCCCTCGGCTCCTGCTCGCCCTGGTGTTGTCCACTGCGACAGCCGCTGCGCAGCACGCCCACGACCCCGCCACCGCTGAGGCCCTCTTCTCTGCGGCGCGTGAAGACATGGCGCGCGGCGACGTGCGCGAAGCGTGCCGGAAGTTTGAAGAGAGCCAGCGCCTGGACCCAGCGGTTGGCACGGTGATCAACCTGGCCGCGTGCCTTGAGAAGCTGGGCAAGCTTTCGAGCGCCTGGGAAAAGTGGCAGCAAGCGCAACGCCTACTCGGCCCGACCGATGAGCGCCTGGCGACCGTAGTCCAACGTGCGAAGGCGGTGGATCAGCGGCTGCCGCGACTGACCATTCGGCTTGCGCCAAATAGTCCGCTGTCGACCACAGTGCTGCGAGACGGAGTCCAGCTCGGCCCCGTCGCACTATCGGTGCCTCTTCCGGTCGATCCCGGATTGCACGTTCTCGTGGTGCGGGCACCGGGGTACGAAGATCGCCGCTACGAGATCGACATGCGCGAAAGCGAGCAGCGAGAGATCACCCTTGCCGTCGCCGCCGAGAAACAGCCTGCCAAGCCCACCGCACCGTTGCCGACGCCGCAGCCCGAGGCGCCTCCGCCCGCAGGCAAAGACCCGAAGCAGTCCGCGAACGCCCCGCCGATTTTGGGTTACGCGCTGCTGGGCACCGGCGCGGCGGCGGCGATCGTGGGTGGAGTTGCTGGCATCGTCGCCCTGAACAAGAAAAGCGACATGGACGCCGATTGCAGCACACGCGGCGGGCAACGCGAGTGCGGAGCCGCCGGGCTCAGCGCCGCCGACTCTGGCAAGACGTACGCAACGGTGAGCAACGTCGCTTTCCTCGTCGCCGCGGTAGGGCTCGGCGCGGGCACGTACTTCACGTTCTTCGCCGATCCGAGCCCCGAAGCGCAAAGCGCTCAGCTACATCTACGCGGAGCGTTCTAATGCGACGACTGCGCGCCCTGTCCTTGCTGCTCACCTGTTTGGGCTGCGAGACGCTGATCGGAGCGGATTTCGACGACGCAAAGCGCCGACCTGCAGCAACCGTCGATGGCGGCGCGGACGCCGCGGAAGAGGCAGGCAGTTGCGACAACGCGCGACCACCGAAGCCACCCGACGTCACGGGCGCCGGCGGCGATACGCGGTTTTCGGTCGTGCTCCACGAACTGTATTTTGGCGAAGGCAAAGATGCCCAAGACAAGCCCGACTACTTCAACGTCGGCTTTGACATCGACGGCGTGTGTGCCGGCCATGGGCAGGCGCCAAAGTGCAGCGCGGACTTCGCCGGCGCGGATCCGACCGACGGCCCACACGGGGAAGATAACGGCGTTGGGCGCATGCTTTTCGAGCAGGACTCGGCGTTCGGCACCAAGGTCGTGTCTGGCGAGTTCGTCTCCAAGAGCATCCGGGATGGCGCCTACGCTCCATTTGGGTTCATTGAAGTGGGCGGCTACAACAGCTTTTCCGAAGACGACGAGATCGAGGTTACGTGGTCCGTGGCGCTGGCGACGCAGGTGACTCCGTCCGGAAGTTTCGTACCCAAGCTGGACGGCTCCGACCCGTGGCCCCTGGCGGACGCGGTCCAGATTGGTGGGACTGCCGGCAACCCGATCCAATACAAGAGCACCCGAGCCTACGCGAACAAGCGCCGCCTGGTTGCGTACTTTGAAGAAGCCATCGTGCCTTTGGCCAATGTGTACTTCCAAGCCAAGAAGCTGATCCTGACCGGAGACCCGGACTACGACCCCATCGATCAGATTTGGAGCTTAAGCAACGGCTTGGTAGCCGGCTACTCGGAGTCCGATGAACTCCTAGCCATCGTTCCGCAGATCACGACGCAGTTCATCGTCCTCGCGCACGGCTGCGTTTCCAAGCCC
>CBDUPW010000070.1:0-27279 GCA_965369205.1 uncultured Polyangiaceae bacterium
CGCTTCAGCCGCGCGCCCCCCACCCGGGACGAACTGATGCTGTCGTCCCGACCTGCGGCCAGGGGGCGCCGCTCCCCTTCGACGGTAACCTCCGTGGCAGCCTCGGGCGCGTCGGTTTCCGACGGCTCTGCAGCCACTGCGCGACCGCAGCAGAGCACACCGATCGCGGCGCAGCGCGCGGCTCTCAGGGACACTGGGCATTCAGGATGCCAATGGCATCCAGATCAAATACGCCGTCCATGCCGACGAGGTCTGCGCGATCCGTGACGCGCACATAGCGCGCGCGAGTGAGACCCAGATCCGCAAGATCGAAGCGATCGCCGCCGGCTTCGAAGCTCAGCGGGTCGATGGCGCCGTCGTCGGCATTGGCAAATACCGGCTGGACGCCGGCGCAGCTGCCATAAGGCGGCGCAGTCGCCCCGCACGGGAACTCGTGCCAGCTGACGCCATCTTCGCTCACCGCGATGCTTGCGAGTTCCGCGAAACTCTGCGTCTCGTCGCCGCCGATCCAGAACGCGTTTTCGAAGACGACGAAGTCCGGTCCTGGGCCGTCCACGATGGCGTTGTTGGCGAAGGCAACCACCACGCTGCCTCCGTTGCCCAATGACACCACGTCGAGACCGCCAACGCAGCAACCGCCGCCCTTCGGTGGACCGAGGATGGGTCCCGGAAACGCGGCTTGGCCGTGACTCTGTCCCGGGCCGAAGTCATGCAAGATCCCATGACTGACGAAATCAGCGCTGGTCGGGCTGCAGACGATGGGTCCGGGATCGTAGGCAGCAGCGGCGGCGGCGCCTGCGGCCCCCGCGCCGCTTCCAGCGGTTCCAGCGGTTCCGCCGCTGCCGTCGGGCTCCCCCGCAGCTTCGCTGCCACAGGCGACGCTGAGCCCGCCAAGCAAGAGGGCAGTCAGCGCGAGTCGGATAGTGTCCATTCGATCTCCTCGGGCGAGGCACGCGCCCAGGCAACAAACCGCCGGAACGTTGTTGTTCCGGCGTCGTTGAGGAGGTCTTCTGACTTCCCGCGCTCTCTGATCGCCTTCCCAGCTTTGCGGGCCAGTGGCTTCGTGATCAGTGCGTGTTTTCGGGTTACAGCGGCGGCTCCGCGCCGGACTCACACCGGCTTCCCCGCACAGAGTGTTTTGACGCACCCTGCCCCCAGCGCGTGGGGCTCAAACGACGCTCTCTGCTATCACGATAGGAGCGCGGCGCAAATCTCCGTTTGTGCGGCGGCTATTCGTCGAAAGAGAAGCTGACGGACTTGTCTTTCTCGAAACCAAGCGAATTGTAGAAATTGAGCACGCCGGTGTCTGCTTTGACCAGTGGCTTCACGTTCACGCGACTGGGGCGCTTGGCGGTGGATTCTCGCAGCGCGCTCACCAGCTTCTTGGCGATGCCCTTGTGGCGGTGCTTTGGACTCACGACCAGTTCCTGGATGTAGAGCACCAGGCCCGTCTCGCGTTCGAAGGAGTAACCCAAGACCGCACCTGTGAGAGTGTCTCCCTCTGCCACCACGAAGCAACTGGAAGGCTCGAAGCGAAAGAACTTGTCAATGTAGGCCCGGGCGCCGTCAAGCGTCCACTGCACTTCGTAGCCGTCGAGGTAAAGCTGGGCGACCCCGTCGAGGTCCCCGTCCTGCATCCGCCGAATATCCATGCCCGCTCCATACCACGAGGGGCCGGGGTCGGGCTGCCCCTTGCGCGCTGTTGGCTGCTCGCCGCGCACACGGTTACGCAGCGCCGCCTAGCAGCTCAGGGAAAGGGCGGCCAGCCCAAGGCTTTCCCGCCCAGGACATGCAGGTGCACGTGGAAGACGCTCTGCCCACCGTCCGCCTTGCAGTTCATGGTCACCCGGTAGCCGCGCTCACCCAAGCCGTCTTGCTGTGCCACCTGCGCGGCGACTCGGAACAGATGTCCCATGTCCAGCTCGTCACTGTCCTGCACGTCGTCAATGGTGGCGATGTGCCGGCGTGGAATGACCAGAACGTGGGTCGGCGCCGCGGGATTGATGTCCCGAAACGCCAGCGCGCGTTCGTCCTCAAACACGATATCAGCCGGGATCTTGCCACTAGCGATCTTGCAAAACAGGCAGTCTGTCATCTTGTCTCCGATTCAGAACCCACGCTTTGAGTCGATCAATATCGTGACCGGCCCATCGTTGGAAAGCGCCACCACCATGTGCTCGCGGAAACGACCCGTCTCCACGTCTACGCCATGCCCGCGGCAGGCTTCACAGAAGGCGTTGAACAGGTGCTTGGCTTGCTCGGGCTCCATGGCCTCGCCAAAACTCGGCCGCCGGCCCTTGCGCACGTCTCCAAAGAGCGTGAACTGCGACACCGCCAAGATCCCACCGCGGATCTCCTGCACGCTGCGATTCATCTTTCCAGCGTCGTCTTCGAAAATGCGCAGTCCGACAACTTTGTCAGCGAGGGTCGTTGCGTCCTTTGCGTCGTCTTGGCGTCCAACGCCCACCAGCACGACCAGCCCAGCACCGACACTGCCAACACACGCGCCGTCGACACTGACGCTTCCCTTCGTTACGCGCTGAACCACGGCTCGCATTTGTATCCCGGCTCTCCGCTTTCGAGCGTGCCGGCGACGGAAAGTAGAAGCAAGCGTTCCGAACTCAGTGCTTGGCGAAAATCCAGGAAGCAGCGCCATAGCTGAGCTTCTGCCAATTTGCGTAGGCTTGCACCGCACCTTTGCGGATCTCAGCGCGTGGTTTGCCGTCCCCCAAACCGCGCAGCACCGCCGCAAGAACGTAGCCTTCCGGCGCCATGAGAGCGCGCGTCATGACAAGTGGCTCGGAGCCGGCGCGCTTCAGACCTGGAGAGAAGTACGCGTCCGACTCACATGCCAGCACGAAAGACGGCGTTGCGCGACTCGAAACCCTGGACGCCACGGGCAGGCGGCGCCCGTCCATCAGGCGGTTGTGTCCCACGTAGCCCACGACGTGCACCTTGGCCTTGGTGGCGCCCCCGGGGATCACCACGGAGTCCCCGCCGCTGGCCGCGTGATAAAAGCTATCGACGGCGTGATCGATGGCCTTTCCGTCGACGGCGTCTAGCACCACGACTTGGCGCACCTTCTTTTCGGCGCTCAAGCCCCAGAGCTTGCCGGGAGCCGCTCGCTCGTAGATGCGTCGTTCGAGTATGCCACCGCCCGGCTGCTCGACCGCGAGCAGCGTGAACTGACTCCGCTTGCGTTCGAGAAAGCGCTGAGCACCGAAGATGGCTCCCCAGTAGAGATTGTGGCGCAGGCTCGACGGTCGGCCCGCAAGTTCACTGCCGCAGTCAATCAACGCGTTGTCGCAAAGCGCCACGACCACGCGGATCACGAAGGGAGCACCCTGGCGCACATCCGCTTCGGCCCGGGGCCGCCAGGACGCGGACGGGTCCTCTGCCGCTGCCTTGGGTTGCGCGGGGGCGGGGTGGGTCGCGAGAAGGCCCATGAGCGCAATGGCTGCAATTGGCAGAAAGCGCTGGAATGAGTTCATGGCAGTTCCATCGGGGGGAGACGCCATTGTGTGACACCCGGCGTCCGCTGGGCTTTGGCTCGCCAGGTGGCTGCCAGTGCGGCGATTCTGCGGGATCGACCCACGAGGGCATCGATTCGCCTGAATCGAGGCACTAGGCTCGGCCCATGCAAAGACTGCCAGCGCCAGAGCTGCCGGCTTGGCTGGAGCCCTTGGTCCCCTTCGAACGCTACCGCGTCTCCGTAGGCAGGTACGCGATGCACGTCATGGAGCACGGCGCCGGACGGCCAGTGCTGATGGTACATGGGAATCCAACTTGGGGCTTCTTGTACCGGCGCGTCGTGGCTGAGCTCGATGCAAACAAGTTCCGTGTCATCCTGCCAGACCTGATCGGGCTCGGCTTTTCCGACAAACCTCGCGACGGCGAAGAGCATCAACTTGAAGCCCACGGCCGCGCCCTCGGCAGCCTCATCGAGCAACTCGACCTCAAGGACGTGTTGCTCGTCGTGCAAGACTGGGGCGGCGCCATTGGTCTGCGTGCGTTTGTCGAACGCAGCGAGAGGCTGACGGGCCTGGTCTTGCTGAACACCGTCGTGGGGCCACCAAAAGAGGGCTTCCGACCGACAACGTTCCATCGTTTCGCACGCATGCCCGTGCTCAGCGGCGTTGCGTTCCGCGGCCTTGGTTTTCCTCAGCGCGCCCTGCATTTGGCTCAAGGCGACAAGAGCAGTATCCGCGGCGTGGTGGCGCGCGCCTATCGCTACCCGCTGCGTCGCTACGTGGACCGGATCGCACCCCTCGCCTTGGCACGCATGGTTCCGGATTCCATGTCGCATCCCTCCATCCCCGCGTTGCGGCGCACCCAGGATCTAGTCACCCGCCTGGACATCCCCATGGCGCTGGTATGGGGCGATCGTGACCCGGTGCTCGGGCGTGTGCGCGGTCATTTGCAGCGCTTGCTGCCCAAAGCCGAAGTCACCGTGACCGATGCGGGGCACTTTCTGCAGGAGGAAGTGCCCACGGAGATAGCCGCGGCCGTACGACGGGTGGCTGGGCGCTGACGGAGCGACGAAAAGCCTCTATGGTCAGATGATGCAGTCGGGTGTGCCGAGCCGGCCAGGCTCCGCGTTCACGGGGAGCGTGTTCAACTCAGAGCTCCACCCCGACGTGCGCTATCGCATCGAGCGCATCCTGGGACAGGGCGGCACGGCCTCGGCATTTTTCGCAACGCGGCAGTCCCCCAGCGGTGAAACCCCCGTCGTCGTCAAAGTGATCCTGCCGCGTCTAGTTGTGGAGTCAGGGGATCAGGCGAACACCATTGTGAAGAAAGAGGCCGTCGCGCTCGGCCGTCTGAACGAACGCGTGCCGCCCACACCCTTCGTGGTGCGTCTGCTGGACACCGGGCATACAACCTTCGAGTACTTCGGGCGCACCCTGGCTCTGCCATGGATCGCCCTCGAATACGTCAACGGCGGCGTCGAGGGCACGACCCTCGAAGCGCGCGTGGCGCACGCCGTGCGCGCGACCCGTTCCGGATTCGATCCGGAACGCGCCCATCGTCTCGTGGATAGCCTGGCGCGGGGACTGACCGAGATCCACGCCGTGGGTGTGATCCATCGCGACTTGACCCCGGGCAACGTGCTGTGTTGTGGCTCGGGCGAGACGGAGATGTTCAAGATATCCGATTTCGGCATCGCAAAACCGTCGGGACTCTCCGCGACCTTTGGGGACGCCGTCGTCGGCACCCCTGGCTATGTGGCGCCGGAGCAAATCGGAGGCAACGCGCCTGTCGGCCCCGAGAGTGACGTCTTTTCCTTCGCGACCATCGTGTACTTCGCCCTGACGGGACAACGCTACTTCGACGTCTCGTCGCCCACCCAAGCGCTGGTGGCCGCGGGCACCCCCGAACGCGCCACGCTGACCGCGAGCGCAGGGCTGAGCCAGGAAATGCGCAGCCAAGAGGCCGCCTGCCAGGCCATCGACTTGGCGTTGGCGCGTGCCACGGCGCCGGATCCCAAAGACCGCCCACGTTCGGCGCAGCTCTTCGCGCAGAGTCTATTGCCGTGGCTGCACGCGGAATCGCAATCCACGCGCCCGTCCCGGCGCTGGTTCGACAGCATCCAAATGCTGCAACCGGACTCGGGCGCGCCCCAGCGCTTCGTCGTGCGACACCCCCCCGGACAAGACCGCTTGCTGCTTTCCGTCGGTTGGAACGCGAGCGGGCACTGCCTGGCCGCAACCACTCGCGGGCTAGCCTATTGGGATGGCGTGCGCTGGGCCGAAGTCAACGCGGGCGATGTCGACGCAAGCACGAAGTTTGCGCGGCGCCTCACGTCCACTTCCTGGCTGATCGGCGGCCCCAGAGCCAGCATCGCAAAGTTCAGCAGCGGCGATGTGTTGCAGCGCTATCAAGGCCGCGACGAAGCGGTGACGTTCACCGACGCCAGTGGCGACCCGGATGACGTGGCGGTGCTCATCGCCGAACGCCCCGGCGGACCGCCAGAATTACATGCGGCCGTTGCCAAGCGCTTCTTGCGACCGATGGTGGTGGCGGGAGCCGCTGCGCTCTCCGGCGTGGCGCGTTTGGATGACGAGAGCTGGCTGGTCGTTGGGCGCGCCGAGTCGGGGGCCTACGCCGCCATTTTTCGTCCGTTGCTTTGGGAGCTCGAACCTCTCGAAGTTCCATCGGGCCGGGCTTTGCTGGCATGCGCGTCTTCCACCGAGCACGGCTTTGCCATTGCCGTTGGCACCGGCGGCGCCTGTATTCAGCTACGCAAGGACAGCCGGCGCGCGACGAATATCGACGGCCAGCCGGATTTCGCCTCCGTGGCCATCGATCCCTTCGGCCGCGCCTACGCAGCGGGCGCAGGTGCGATTTGGGCGCAGCGCACTCCCACAACCTTTTCGCAGTTGTGGCAGGAAAAGAGCTGGCAGGCACCCTTTATCAGCGTGCTGGCGGACGTGGGCATCGTGATCGGTGTCACCGTAGACGGCGGCATCGTCGAGTGCCGCAGCGCAGCCTTGGACGCGACACGTCCCGCGACCTGATCACACGGGCCAGTGGTACAGCAGCCCGTAGAGCGCGACGCCACTGACCGACACGAAGAGCCAAATCGGAAACGTGATCCGTGCGATCTTGCGGTGAGCAGCGAAGTTTACTTTGAAGGCGCGATAAACCGTGAACAGCGCGAGGGGCGCAATGACGGCTGCAAGGATCACGTGGGGGATCAAGAGGGCGAAATAGACGCTGCGGATCAGGCCCGTGCCCCGAAACGGCACAGAGCCTACCTGCGCGTGGTGCAGCAAGTAGCTCACCAGGAACGCTCCCGAGAGCCCAAGCGCAACGAGCATGCACGCTCGATGCAGCGCCCGGTGCTTGCGGCGGATCATCACGTAACCAAGCACCAGGAACGTGCCCGCGCTGCCGTTGAGCACAGCGTTGAGCGTGGGCAGCACGCCGGGCTCAGTCGGCGTGGTCCGACCAGGAAACGCGTACAGCACGACCGCGATGACAAGACAGGCGAGGGCCGAGCTCCCGAAGATGACTCCCCGCGCCAGTGGCGACTCGGTCTGCGTGCTCGTGCCCAGTGCCATGGTTTCTCGGAACCGAACGTTATTACCGTCCGGGCGGCCTTTGCCAGTCAGCGCACAATTAATCGCCGCAAAAGAGAGGCAAAGGCGAATTCCGTCGCGGTTTCTGCGGCTCTCCGTTCTAAGATGCGGAGGTTGTGACCCAATATCGTACGTTTCCCTACGTGGTAGCGGTGTTCGCGGGGCTCCTGGTCACGGCGTGTCCGGGCACCCTCGCGGATCCGGAGCGCTTCACCGAGGGTGGAACTTCCGCCACCTGCCCACCCGGCATGGACGAGAAGGTTGTGTTTGCGGACAACTGCACGTCTTCGCTCTGCCACGACGCGCCGACCACGAGTTCGCCCCCCAAGGCGTCGGATGATCCCGCGGCGGGCCTCGATCTGACCGCGAATGTGGAGAGCCAAGTGCTTGGAGTCACCAGTTCTAGCGGTGACGAATGCGACGGGCAGCTGTTGGTGGACCCAAACGACCCGGAGGGCAGCTTGTTCTTGGAGAAACTCACGGCAAAGACACCGCGCTGCGGGGATCGCATGCCCCTGGGCACGCCACTGAAGGCGCCCGAGATTGACTGCATCCGCAAATGGCTGGTGCAAATCACGGGCGGCGGAAACCAAGACGCCGGTGCGGGCGGCAGCGGCGGCACCCCGAGCGACGGAGGCGCAGAGTGAACGCCCGGGCCGTGGGTCTCGCACTCCTGACTTTTGTCCTGTGTGCACTTGCTCCAAATCATGTCTCGGCAGCAGAGCGCGTGCGCGTGGTGGTCGGCGCCTTCGAGGGAGACAAAGGCGGCGGTGTGCGTACCGCCATCGTGAAGGCCCTCAAAGGTCAGGACGGCGTGCTCGTGGTGAGCGCCGATCACGCAGCGAAGATCGCCGAATCCCTGGGCAGCAGCCCGGACAACGCCAAGGGCATTCAAGGCGTTTCTAAGGCGATTAGCCTGGGCGCGTGGCTTGAGGGCAGCGTCAAGGATGCCAGCGGCGTGTGGACCGCAACCTTGAAACTGCACAGCCCCAAAGACGGCGAAGTCTCGGAGACTCACAAGTTTCGCGCGGGCGACCCCACTGAACTCGCCGACAAAGTGAAATCTGGCGTTTGGAAAGCCCTCGGGCCGGCGGTCAAGGACGCGCCGAAACCCAAGTCCGGCGGCAAGAAACGTGTCGCGGTGTTGGCATTCACCGGGACGAAGTCCGGCACCGTGCGTAGCTACGCCGTCGGTGCCTTGAAGAAGGCCAAGGGCATCAGCGTGGTGCCCGAAAAGTCCCTCCGCGATGTTGAGGTACCCGACGATCCGAAAGCCGACGACATCACGGCGGCGGCGGCAGTGCTCGACGCCGCGCTGTTGATCAGCGGGTCCGTGGACTCCAAGAAGGGCAAGTACACGCTGGACGTGATCGCGCGCAACGGCGCCGACGGTCAGGTGATGGCGGAATTCTCCCTCAACGGGCGGGGGCTGCTTGGCCTTCGCGGCAGCGTGGTCAAGGACCTTCCAAAAAAACTCGCGGGCCCTTTCGAGCGGTCCGCCGTTCCGGAACCCCCCGAAGAGCAAATCGAGGAAGCCGCCGGTCCCAGCGAAAGCGACGGGGCTGGGGAAGCTGGGGAAGAGGATGAAGACGAGGAGGCCGAGTCCGCTTCGCCAGGTGACGACAAACGTCCCTCGCCCCTTGAGATCATCGGCGGCGTGCGCGCGTTTTCCCGGAACTTCCGCTACACCGACGACCTATTTGATGCCCTGCGCTCCTACAAGCTCGGCGCCGCACCCGCCTTTTTTATCCAGGGGCGCTGGTACCCTGCGGCGCATTTCGGCGGCGGGATCCCGTCGCACATCGGCCTGGTCGGCGGATACGAGCAGGGCGTGTTCTTGAAGAGCCAAGTCGCTGACGGTGAAGAGCTCACCACCAAGATGAGCGAGTGGTATGCCGGATTGCGCTACCGCATCCCGATCGAGAAGCACGAACTCGGCGTGCAAGGCACCTATGGCAAACACAGCTTCAAGGTCGAAGACGATCCGGCTGCACCGTTGGTTCCGGATGTGGACTATGCCTACCTGCGCTTCGGACTCGACGGGCGAGTCCGGGTGGACCAGATCCTCCTGGGCGCGCATCTCGGTTACCGCATGCTGCTGGATACCGGTGAGCTGCAATCAGACGCTTGGTTCCCCAACACGGGTGGCGGCGGCATGGATGCCGGCCTGTTCGCGGGCTACGAATTCATCACCGGCGTGGCGTTGGTCGCGGGTTTCGACTTTCGCCGCTACTTCTTCAGCTTCGACCCATCTCCGGGGGATCCCCTCATCGCGGGCGGCGCCGTGGATGAATACCTTTCGGGTTGGGGCGGCCTCTCCGTACGGCTGCCCGGCGACGACTAGCCGCCCTCGGCCCGTGGCTCGGGACACATGAGCACTGCCGCGGCTTCAGCCACGCGAGCGCGGCTGGCTGTGCTCGGGGCGGCGGTGCTGTTTTCGACGGGTGGCGCCGCAATCAAGGCGTGTTCGCTCTCCGGTCTCGCGATCGCGAGCCTGCGCTCCGGCATCGCCGCTATCGCCATTGCGCTACTATTGCCCAGCGCGCGCCGCGGCTGGACGCGCCGGACCATCGTCGTCGGACTCGCCTACGCGGGCACGATGATCTTGTTTGTCACCGCGAACAAACTGACAACCGCCGCCAACACGATCTTCCTGCAGTCCACGGCACCGCTGTACGTTCTGTTGGCATCACCCTGGCTCCTGGGTGAGCGTGCCAAGAAGAGCGACGCGCTGTACATGGCCGTTCTGGCAGCCGGCCTCGCCATGTTCTTCGTGGGCGGCCGCGTTCCCGACCGTTTGGCGCCGAACCCCACCCTGGGCAACGTGCTCGCGGTCCTGGCTGGTGTCACCTGGGGTGGCACGGTGCTCGGTCTGCGTTGGCTCTCTCAGCCCGACCAACGCGGTCGCACTCCGAGCAACCTCACCGGCGTGCTGGCGGGCAACGTGTTTGCCTTCTTATTCTGTCTGCCCCTCGCCTACCCCTTCGGCGCGGTCTCCGCCCCAGACGCGTTGTCACTGGTGTATCTCGGCGTGATTCAAATCGCGCTTTCGTATGTGCTGCTCAGCGACGGACTCTCGAAGATCCCAGCCTTGGAGGGGTCCCTGCTGTTGACGGTAGAACCCGTGCTCAACCCAATTTGGGCTTTCTGGATGCACGGCGAATTCCCCGGCCCGTGGGCTGCTGCTGGCGGAGGTTTGATTCTCGGTGCCACGGTTCTGCGCACCGCAAGCGGATACCGGAGCAGTCCGCGCGGACGCCCGTCTTAGGCGTTTTGCATGTGGAGCGCCGCCCCGCACTATCGACACCGGACCGATGCGCCCCGTAGACTGCAGGGAGTGCTGACCGACGCCTTAGCCGAAATGTTTCAAAGCGCTGCCGACGAGCGGAGCGTGCGAGCGTACTCGGCGTCGCTGCTGGGGATCGGCGAGTCCGCGGCTGACGCTGAACGCGCCGCAGAAGTCGAGGCCATGCTGGAGGGCATGTACCTGATGGCCGCCTCCGACGGCGAAGTGGCCAGTGACGAGCTGCTGCAGTTGAGCGCCAGCCTTCGCGCAATGCTCGAAGCCTTCCAGGACGGCAGCGCTGCCGAAACCGCCCTGCCGCTGTTTCGACTTAACGAAACCCTGGCGAAGTTCGAGCAGGCGTTGGCAAGAGACGGTGTGAGCGCGCGACTCGAGGCCATTGCGGCAAAGCTGCGCACTCCCGAAGCTGCCTGTTTGGCGTTTTCCCTGGCTGCAGCCATCGCCTTCGTCGACGACTTCGTCGCAACCGGCGAAGCGGACGCCATTGATCAATTCGCACAAGCGCTGGGCTTCGAACCCGACGAGTCCCAACACCTCTTGCGCGAGGTGCACGCGCGCTTGGACGATTAGCCGGCAACGCAATCGCTGCGGCTGCACGACAAGCCGGGCGGGATGCCGTCGGAGGCGCGCCACGTATTCTGGGAACCCCATGACGGATGCCGGTCTGTCCACATTTGCTGACTAGGCGGGGCTCAGGCCGCTGACCTAGCTTTGTGATTTCAACCGCGCGCCGCCTGCCCCGCCACGAAGGAACGACTGCAATGCTCAACCTGAAGTCCCCAGCGAAACTCACTGCGCTTACGCTGACTCTACTTACCGCGAGCTGCAGCAGTTCCGAAGGCGGTTCAGCGGGCCCGGCAAGCACCGCCAAGACCATCGGTCCGGAAGGAGGCAGCCTGTCGGGAGCCCGCCTATAGATCTTGACTCCCACCAAACTTTGGAGCCACAGACCGCCCATGAAGATCGTGTTCATCCATGGGGGACCGGGGCTCAACGGGAACCCAGAGCGAGAGCTGCTGACTGCGCCCTACGCCGGAGCGGGATTCGAGCTGCTCGCCTGGGACGAACCGTCTAGCTTGCGACCCGACGGCCCACGGTTTCAGGCCGAACGCGCGTGGTCGGCGTGGCTCGAGAGCGCGCTTTCGTTTGTGGAGCAACACGCCCAGGCGGGTCCGGTCACCCTCATGACTCACTCCTTCGGCGCTTGGGTGGGCTGGGAAATCGCCCGTGAGCGACCGCAACTCGTGGACCGCGTCGTGTACATTGCACCGGCCCTGTCAACCGCACAGGACCACAAGAACACGCTCAGCCACGCGCGAGACGCATTCGGCGCGGCGGGGGATGCAGCGCGCAGCGCGCAGATGAGCGGCATCCTGGACGCGTACAGCGGCAGCTTCGATGACAACACCCGCGCCGGCTGGCTGCTTGCCCTGGAGTGCGCAGGGATCTTCGACGCATACTGGCGTGACAAGGAGCGCATGGCCGCCTATCTGGCACACTACGCCGGTGCCTACGGGCTCGACGTGCCGTCTTTCCTAGGGGTGAGCGCGGGCCGACCCGCGGAACCAGCTCCCGGAACGACGGAAGTGCCGGCTATCGTTGTTTGGGGCGCGCACGAACGCATCGTAGACCGCGCGCTTTCCGCTGCACATCTGCGCGCCCGACACCCAAACCGGTCCGAGCACACGCTTCAGGGCGCGGCGCACTATCCGCACATAGAACGCGCCGACGAAGTGCTCCGGATCTGTCTCGAATCGGCGGACGTGCAACGGCAGTGACCGACTTCCCCCGAACGGCGATGGACGCGATGCGCCTGGGCCGCGGGGAGCGCCTGCGGCGGCTCCACCTGCGCGCCCGCCCCGGTCGCGGCGCGCCTCCCACACGCACCTACGTGTCGCAGGATACGTGATCTTGCAACTCGCAATCTCGTTGACAGAGGACCGGACTTCAAGGAATCTCGGCAGGATTGCGCGCAATAGAACTTGCCTACGGCAAACGCCTTGAGACACTGCCTTGGTCCCGCCCCGAAGCGGCACGCGCTGCGTTGGATGACGACGCCCTGTGCCGACTGCAAATCGCGAAATCGACGCTGGAATCAGCGTGGTTGTCTGAGGCCCCCTGGGCTGCGCTGCCCATCGCACTCGCGACGCTTTTCCCGAGGAGCAGCTGCGTTTCCTACGGACCGCCCGCACCGCAGCTGCCCTCCTGGTTCATCACCAACGCTCTGGGTCGGCCTCAATGCGACAGCGTGGGCATACGCCACCTCGATAGGCTTCCCAAGATCCGCAAGTACCACACGCAAAAGCGAGATCCCTACGCCAATCGCCCCGTGAACTTCGCAACGCTGTATCGGAAAGAAGCCGAGTTCGACGCGACCCTCGAGGGCATTCTCAAGCCCAACGGACTCGACCACCAGCTGCGCACCGTCTTCTACGAGGGCGACCGAATGCTGGGCTACATGGGCGTGTATCGTGAACGCATCGACCTGGAACGCGTGCACGAGGATCACGCGCTCTTTTTCGCTGCGAGTGAACTGCTCCGCGATTGGCTTGCCAACCTGGACGCGTTGGGCATGCTGCCCCTGGGAGACGGGCACATCGCGAACCTGCTCGACGGATTCGACGACGTGGCATTTTTGGTGCGTGACGGTGCGGTTGTGCACGCAAATCATGCCGCCCGGCGGGCCTGGGTGAAGACGCCGGATTGGCTCGGCGACCTCGATGGCGCGGCAGAACGCGGGCTGATTCGGTTGACGCCTTTGAGCCTCAGTGGGCGCGCATTCACGATGGTGGTGGATCGCACGCCCCAGCGGTCCCTATTTGACCACTTGCCAGCCACACTGCAGCCCATCGCCTGGGCCCTCGCGGAGGGCGACGCCGACAAGGACATCGCGCTGCGCACAGGCTACGCTTTGTCGACCGTGCGCACCTACGTCCAGCGCGTGTTGACGCGACTGGGTGTGCAGTCGCGTCGGGACGTCATGCGTCTCGCGCACGGGCGCATGCCTCCGAAGTAGCGCAAGGCGGCTCCTCCACCTGGCGACGCCGCTCCCGCCGGCCGCTTTGCGCGAATGTGACTGACGTCAAGTGCCGTGCGCAATGTGATCGTTTCGCTCCGCATGGCGTGACGGACTGATTCGGATTTGTGGATGCATGTCCGCAATTGCTGACACGACATTCTTCGCGCCGCTGACTACGTTCGCCAGTTACCTATGATCCGTCCGCACTATTGCATGAAGCTTTTCCTGTTGACTCTGCTGGCCACCGCTCCGGCCTTGGCGCAGAACAAGAAGGCTCCCAAGGCCCCGCCGCAAGAGCCCCCCGCCGCCCCAGAGGACGCACCCGCCTCCCCGCCCGAACAGCCGCCTGCAAGCGACCTTACGCCCAGCTACCCAGTGCCCGGGGAGGCCACGCACGGTTGGGACGTCGTGGTCACCGTAGACAACCGCGTGCTGTACGTGCGCGTGATCAAGCAGGAGCCGGGCTCTTTCGTCACGTTCCTCAATCCGGACCGGCGCGAGGAGACGCTGGCATGGTCGCAGGTGAAGGTCGTTGCACTCGTTCCCGACCGCCGCTCTACGACGCCGGTTCCACCCGCCGCGCCAGGGCCCCACGTCGCAGGCGGGGCCACGCAGAGCTCGGGACAGGTCGATCCCCAGGCCGGCACCGCTGGGTTTCAAGCGTCTCGAGACTGCGCAAACAGCACTGACGAGCGTTGCCGCGAGCAAGGCACGCTGAACGTCGATGGCAAGGGCTTCCGACTTGGAATGAGCGGCGAGCGCGTGACACGCGTCAAGACACCGCCTAACTCGGACATCGGCGGCTCCCTCGAAGTATCGGGCCTCTACGGCACGAGTACGAGCGACGACATCGACGTGAGCATTTACGGCTTCGGCGTGCAAGGCGGGCTGCGCATGATGTTCGGTGGACAGTTTCCTGGCCCCGACGGCGGCGGTTGGAGCGGCCTTGGCCTGGAGTTCATGGCCGGCTACCAAGGAGGTGGTGGCAGCATCAGTGCAGGCGGTACGGACATTGATTACTCCCAAGGGCAGCTCTACGCCGCCGCCGGAGCCGGCTACCAGTACATGAAGTTCGGCAGCATGGATCCACAAACGCTGAAGCAAAGTGGCTTTGGGTTGTTCCTCGGCTACCGCTTCGGCGGATCCCTCTCGCAGACGACCGTGGGAGACAACGAGGCCGATGCCCAGACGGGAACCACCCACGGACCGATGATCACCATCAGTTTCCCCCAGTACAATGCCGGCACGGCCAAGCTCCAGCGCTGGACGCTCACGGTGATGGGCATGTACATCTCGGATTTCGTTTTCTTGACCGCCGGTGCCGGCTACACTTGGTAGCAGCGCCGCAGCAGGGCATCAGCGCGCGGGCCTCAGCAACTGAAAGCGCCAGCCAGCTTCAGCTTCTCCGGATCCGGTCGTTCCACTGATTCTGGGGGAGCCGAGCGACGTGGCACATCGAGTTCTAATCGTAGACGACGAAGAAACCTCACGAAGTATGACCCGAATGGTCCTAGAGGCCGCCGGTTTCGAAGTACATACCCTGGAAAGCGCGCTGGGGCTCGCAGCGGTGCTCGCTCGGGAACAGCCCCATATCGCCCTGGTGGACGTCGTGATGCCCGCCCTGCCCGGGCCGCGCGCGGTGGAAATCGTTCGCCGCTACTTTGGTACCGCCACAGGTGGGGCTTCGAGGCGTTGCCCAATCATCCTGTACTCCGCGCTAGACGAGGCCGAACTTCGCAATGTTGCCCTCGAAAGCGGAGCCGACGGCTTCATTTCAAAGTCCACACCCTTGCACCAGCTGCCGGCGGAGGTCCGTCGGCAGCTCCAAGTGATGTCTGCCACTGCGCCCGTATGAGCACAGAAAGAACACCGTCGCATGCAAACCAGCGAAAGACTCTCACGACCCGCAGCGCCCACCGACACCCTCAAACTCCGACGCGGGGCTTCTACAAAGACCGACGCGCGCGTTGCGGCGCGGGAGCTCTTCGAAGCGCTTGACCAACCGGGCATCCGCTTCGCGATGTTCTATTGCTCGTCCGAATACGAACTTCCCGTACTCGGCGCAGAGCTTCGCGCACTATTCGGCGACACCCCGATCATCGGCTGCACGACGGCGGGGGAAATCACTCCGCTGGGCTACCTGAACGGCGCGCTCACAGGCGTCAGCATCGCATCCACCGACATGGAAGTGGTCATACGCAGAATCGATCGCCTGCACGAGTTCGAATTCTCCGTGGGCGACGCGGTTGCCCGTGATCTCATGGCCGAGTTCGAAAAGCGGGGCCGCCCTGCCAACGGCGGCAACGCGTTTGCGTTCATGCTCATCGACGGTCTCGCGACGAAAGAGGAGGCTGTGGTGAGCGCCGTGCATCCCAGCCTGGGAGGCATTCAGCTTTTCGGTGGGTCCGCGGGAGACGGAACGCGGTTCAACGCAACTCACGTCTTTCACGACGGTGAGTTTCGACAGGACGTCGCCGTCGTCGCGCTGTTTCGCACGTCGCACCCATTCGTCGTCTTCAAGACGCAGCATTTCGTCAGCTCGGACGAGAAAATGGTGGTCACGGAAGCCGACCCAGGTCGACGAATCGTAACCGAAATCAACGGAGAACCCGCGGGGCGCGAGTACGCGCGCGCCGTAGGCCTCGACGTGGATGAACTCAGCCCGCTGATTTTCGCCACCTACCCCGTGGTCGTGACCGTCGGCGGGCAGCCCTATGTGCGGTCGATTCAAAAAGTGAACGCCGACGAAAGCCTCACGTTCTTCTGCGCCATCGACGAAGGCATCGTGCTGACCGTAGCGCGCGGGGTCGATCTTGTGGACAACCTCCAAGAGACGTTTGCAGAACTCCGCAACCGGATCGGAGAGCCCGAGCTCGTTATTGGCTGCGACTGTATCTTGCGAAATCTCGAACTGGACCAGCGCGGCATCAAAGAGCAGGTCGGCGCGATCCTGGCACGCAACAACGTCGTGGGTTTCGCGACCTACGGTGAGCAGTTCAACTCGATGCACGTCAACCAGACCCTTACGGGCGTTGCCATCGGGAGTGTCGTCCGGTAGCCCATGACTAACAAAACCGAGCGGATTCAGACCCTAGAGCGAAAGATCGTTAAGCTCGAGAAGATCAACAAGGTCCTGATGGACCGCGTTGAACGGGGCATGGACCTGAGCGGTGGTGCGTTCTCGCTATTCCAAGCGGCCACGGTCCTCGAGAAGAAGATCCAGGAGCGCACAGCGGCGCTTCAATCCGCGCTGGTTGCACTAGAGCGATCAAATTTAGACTTGCAAGCTGCGACAGCCAGCGCAAACGCGGCCAATCGCGCCAAGAGCCAGTTCTTGGCGAACATGAGCCATGAGATCCGCACGCCCATGAACGGCGTTGTCGGCCTGACCGCGTTGCTCTTGTCGACACCGTTGGACGAAGAGCAACAAGATCTCGTCACGACGCTGCAGAAATCCGCGTCCGCGCTACTCGGAATCATCAACGACATTCTGGACTACTCCAAGATCGAGGCGGGCTTTCTCGAACTCGAGCAGATTGAATTCGACTTCGCCGCCGTGCTCGAGGATGCACTTCGCTTGGTGGCCGAAGCGGCGCAGGCCAAACGGCTCGAGCTGAGAACCCAGATCCCAGACGCTCTGCGTACCACTTGCTTGGGTGATCCGGGCCGCCTACGCCAGGTGTTGGTGAATCTGCTCGGCAACGCCGTGAAGTTCACGAACCATGGGCGCATCGAGCTTTCCGCAGAACTCGTCGAAGGTGGCGAAGTTTGTGTCCGTGTCGTTGACACGGGCGTTGGCATTCCCGACGCGGCTCTGGATCACATCTTCGAGTCCTTCGCCCAGGCGGACGGAACGACTACACGGCGTTTCGGAGGAACGGGTCTGGGCCTTGCGATCGCCAGGCAGCTTGTGGGCAAGATGGGCGGCAGCATCGGGGCACGCTCCAAGGTGGGGGCAGGCTCGGAATTCTGGTTCACCGCGCGTCTTCCCGGCTTGGAACCGCCTGGCGAAACCCCGGGGCAGTCGGCCCCGGTCCGAACGCCGCCTCCGCCGGTGCACGAACGCTTCCAAAGGCCGCACGCTCCGGCGAGCGTGTTTTCGCAGACTCTGCGAGCCCGAGTGCTCCTGGCCGAGGACCAGCCCATCAACCTGAAAGTCGCCCGCCGAATGCTGGAGCTGTGGGGTTGCGATGTGGACGTTGCTGAAGACGGCGTCGAGGCGCTGAAGGCACTCGAGTCCGGGAGCTACGACGTGGTCTTGATGGACTGCCAAATGCCGGAGCTGGACGGCTACGAGGCGGCGAGGGAGCAGCGCAAGCGTGAGATCCTTAGGAGCGCGCCTCGCGTCCCCATCATTGCCCTCACTGCCAACGCAACGACCGACGACCGCAGCGCCTGTCTCGAAGCAGGCATGGACGACTTCGTCAGCAAGCCCTTCCGCCCGGAACAACTCTTCGAGGTCTTGAGTCGCTGGGCGCGCAGCATGAGTCTGAGACCGGCGTCGAACGCAGACGCCGAACCGGTAGTGGACCGCGAGACCATCGAGCTTTTGAAGCAGCTGGATGCACCGGGCGCAGCGTCGGTGGTCGCCTCGCTGGTGCAAGCGTACGTTACCGGTTCTGCCAATCTGCTGATTGAGCTTCAGCGAGCGGTGGAGCAAGGGGACGCTGCTGGCGCTCGCGCAGCCGCTCACAACCTCAAGAGTACGAGCGGCAACCTGGGAGCACGCCGCGTACAAGCGCTGGCGGAGAAGGTGGAACTCATCGCGCGCGCCGGGGACTTGTCCGAAGCAGCGCTATACGCTTCGCTCGTGGACGAAGCCCGCGCCGAGGCGGTCACGGAGTTGCAGCGCCTGGCCGGCGGCCCCCCGCGCGTACCAACGCCGCCACCAGGCCACCTCCTGCAGGGCAGCAGTCCGCGCTGTGGCTGCGGCTTCGACAAGTAACGACGTTCCCAACCGAACGAGCCGCGCTGCGGCCTTGAGCTGCAGCCTCGAGAGGAGCAGTCGATCGCGTGGGAGTGCTATGCTCGACAGACCACGATGGATTCGAAGACGTTCGCGTTGCTCTCGCTGTTGTTGTTGCCGATGTGGAACTGCGGCTCCGGGGATGACGCCGATGGCACTTCCGGTGCCGCGGGACTCGGCGGCGGGGGCAGCGCGGGCAACGCCGGAACGGCGGGCAGCAGCGGAAGTGCTCACAGTGGAGGAACCGCTGGCAACGCTGCAGGCGGGACCGCGGGAACAGGCGGGACCGCCGGTGGCTCTGGGGCCAGCGGAGGCTCGGGCGGGACTGGGGGCGGTCCGCCGGTCGTCTGCGCCATGCCAACGGGTGCCGTCGCGGCCGAATCGAAGTTTCTCGATTTCACGACCATCAAAGACCCCGTGAAAAGCCTAAACGGCGGCGGCCTGTGGATCCGCACCGTGTTCCCGGTCGGCCCTGGCCAGCCTGGAGAGATGGTTGCGGTATCGGACGGGGTCAAGTTGACCCTGGATGTGTCGACCTTTCCTGCCGGCGTACTGGACGCCAAGTACCGCGCGGAGCTCCGGGAACAAGACACCAGCAGCTATCCTCCGAACGGCACCACGCAAATCTACCGTCGGCAGTTCATACGAAACACAGTGCCGTCCGTGCTCTACGGAAAACTCCTCGTATTTCAACGCTTCAATCGCGACCTGGACGGTCCCGATTGCCACGTGACGCTTGTCGGTGATCATCAATGGTCAGACGACACCAAGACCGGATACATCTGGATTGACTGCGCTGGGGAGCGCACCCGGGATCAGAACACGTTCCTCAAGAACGAGAATGACCTAGTGGTCGCGATCTACACCCACCCGAGCAAGGGCAAGTACAAGATCTCGCTGAACGGAAAAACGGTTGCGGAGGGCTCAGGCCTCGACACCAGCAGCGCGACCGCCGGGGGTTGGGTCCAGTTCGGCACCTACTGGTCCGGCATGATCTATGGCGACGAAGCACAGCGCAAAGAGCAAGTCGCCAGCGGCGAATCGACGGCTTCGTTCACGGAGCATCGCTTCGAAAAGCACTTCTACAGTGGAGAAGTCGATCTCACAGCTGTCAAAAGCTATGATCCGAACGTAGTGGGCGGCTTTGTTTGCCCGTAGCGGACGGGGCCCAGAGCCGCCCGCTGAGGCCCCAGGTAGTGTCGGACAGGTGCCGGACATGCCGGCATCAGCCTGGGTGTTTTAGGGCCGTGGCACCACTGGCCTGGTCGACCGTTCCTTCTCTCTGCGTGCGGTTCACTGGTCTCTTGGGCCACGTTCCAACGGGCCATTTTCCTCGGCCCGGGATTTGCAGTGCGAACCAGCCATGAAAGCATCCCTTCGCCACACCGCGTCCCATGCTTGGGCGACGTCCCTCCTTGTCCTGCTCGCAAGCGCATGCGGCGACCCCGATCAAACCAGCGCAACGAAGAGCGTGCCGGACGCCCAATCCGGAGTGGATGCTTCCACGTCGGACGCAGCGCAGGACGGAAACGTTGCGGATAGCGTGGCGCCGGACGCCACACAGCCTGACGCCGAGAAACCGGACGCGCCAGCGACCCAAAACCCCAACGTGGCCCTAATTCGCGAGCTGAGTTTCGAGCAACCCCCGGGAACCAACGGCTGGGCGGATCCCGCGGAGGTCGTATTCAACTGGTCCAAGCACCCCACGGGCCGTGACAAGGTCCCGGACGCCTTCGTCCGAGGCGCCGGCGGAATCAACGTTCCCTCGGTCGCCAGCGGCATCGCCTACAAAGGAAAGCAGTCGACCTTGTTCACGATGCTGCCCTGGTCGAACGCGTCGTCATTCCGGACCGATCTCGAAATGGTCGGAAACGCGTCGCTGCCACGCACGTTTCCCCACGGAAAGACCCAGGTCGTTGGCTTTGCGATGAGAATCGAGCACTCGAGCTACTCTGGCAGCTTTCAGCTTTATCACCAGTACCACAACGGAGCTCCCAAGAAGACGGGCTACGGCGTCGTCGCGAATCCCGCGTTGTCGCTTCTACGCGTAAACGACACGGATCTCGCGATTGCGGTGCGCTCCAATCTTCCCAACGGAAAACGGGAGGACACGACCTTCAGCATGCCAAACACGGTTCGCGCAGGACAATGGGTGCGGTGGGTATTCAAGACACGCTTCGAGAACCACGACAGCGGCAAGAACGCGCTGGTCGAAGTGTACTCTGCGGTCGGCAACGAGCCCCTCACCATGCACCTGCGCGTGGATGACCGACCCATGGGGTACGTGTACGAAAACCCCGCCCACAGCTATGAAGTCGTGATCTTCGATCTGTATGGTAGTCCGCAGGATCCGAACGCGAAGATGTATCTTGACGAGGTGCGCATCGTCGCAGGGGACCATCCCGCGGCGGCCGTGGATCCCATCAGCTGGGTCAGCTACCAGCACCCCCTCAACCAAGCCTACGATCCAGATCTGGCGCCCTGACCCCCGCGACGCGGCAGCACCGGAGGTTCGCCCCGGTCACCAAGCTTCGGGTGACGCGCTGTCGGTCGGCTCCGACCGCGCATGCCGCGCTTCGCTCTTGGCCGGTCAACCACCTGGTCCGGCGGCTAGGACCCTTTGGCGTATTCGATGTCATCCCAGAGCACCGAGACCTCGGGGTGCCCTGTGGGCATGTAGTAGTAGACTCCAAGGGTAATGTCGTTCCACATGGGGGCCTTGCCCGGCAGCGTGGATGTGGAGTTCCACGTGCCAAGAATGCCCTTGTCATCGACGACCTGGGTGCCATCTAACCACAGCTTGTAGGATGAGCCGCTTCCCTGCGGGTCCATGTAGATGCGCATCACAACGTCGTACCACCTGTTGCGATCGACCTTAGGGGCAAACTGAATCCACTCGGACCGGCCGCCCTGGGAGTTCCACGGAATTGCAGCGGTGCCGACGGTCTTGCTGACGTTGTCTACGGGATGCCCTTTGAGACTCACCCACAAGCCGGGGTAGCCGTCCCTCGACCCGAAATGCACCTCTGGGTTGTTCGCTCCATGTAGCTGCATGCCAATCCACCAGTTCGGCCAGACGTCAGGGAACGCCGCAGCGTCGCCCTGGAAAAACATCCGAAACTTGAGCCAATGAATGACCTTGTTGTCGAGCGCTCTGTAACCTCCACCGTAGGCGTGCCCGGGAGTGTCCGTCACGATGCCGAAACTGGTGTGATGAGCCGCATACAGGTCATCTTCAGCGCCGGTGACGCGTGTATAGAACACTTGGTTGCCTGCGTTTGTGGGATCATCGATGCGTCCCATTCGGCCGGCCAGCCAACTGTTCTGCAGTCCACCTACCTCCACGGCCATGTTGTTGTAGCCTGGGAAGTCGGCCGGACTGGTGCCTTGATTGGGGTAGAGGATGTTGTACCAGGCGCTGAGAACGCCCGACGGAATGCTGTCAACATCTGTCTTGGTTATCGTCACCTGGTTCTCAGCAATGGGCCAGGCCGCGCCAGCTGCGCCGCCTGTGGCGGACGAGCCACCCGCAGCGGACACGCCACCCGCACCCGACGAACCACCTGCGCCGGACGCGCCACCCGTACCGAAAGTGCTTCCATCGCTGCCTGAACCGGCGTCGCTCAGCCCCGCGTCATCCGCCTGAGCATCCTTGTGCGGACTTGCAGCGTCGCTATCGGAGGATGAACAGGCAGCAATGCCAGCACTCAGAATGAGCAACGTGAGAGGCTTGAAAGTCACAGCATGATTCATGGGCGACAATGACAGCAATCAACGTGCCACCCGCATGGCCGTGATTCTTCGGAAAAGCGGCATGATGGCCGAGCGCGGCGGCGCAGAAGTGTCCGACAGATGTCGGGCACTCGTTCCTCACCAGGGCTTTGCAAAGCGGCTCTTGATCACGTTGCCCCAGGCCGTGGGCTCCAGCTTCATGCCCTGGCCACAGCCACCGCCAGAGTTTTCAACGAGCAGGTTCGGCGGACAGCGCATGTGAAAGGTCCAAGCGAGGTGGGGAATGTCGTTTTGGGTCGCGAGATCCATCAACTGCGTTGCATTTTGTTCGCCGAATTCGCCAATCACGACGGGCAAGGTCTTGGCCGGATCAACGAACATGTTCTGGAATTCGCTAGCCGGGTCATAGACATGCACTTCGTAGGCGATGTTGGTTCCTCCGCCCGCGGTGATGGGGTGCGTGACGTAGTAGTCGAGGCGCCGCGCCCAAGCGCCCGTGCCTTGCACGGTGATCACGTGAGGGTATGAGCCCAAGCTGGTCTCTTCGTCCCGGATCACCTGAACCGTGTCATTCATCGCCTTCCACGCGTTTGCGTCCTCGGCTCCGTTGAAGTTGGACTCGGGTTCGTTGCATAGCCCGAACATCACGTGCCCACTTCCAGCCAGACTCTTCACCAGGGTCTTCCACAGGGGATGGGTTGCGGTGGTGGGCCAGCCGAGGCCACTGAACGTCGGATCGACCCAGAGGCTGACCAGAACGTAGGTGTCGGGCTTGGTTCCGATGTATTTGACGATTTCCACGACGTCGGTGAGATAGGCGGCATCATCGTTGACGCCTTTCCAATGCACGCGACCATCTGCGGAAGCGTAGCTCTCGAGGTTGAGGCGGATGAAGTTCGCACCCCAATCGTCGACGAGTGCGTCGATACGGCGCTTGACCTCTGCAACGTCCGGTGCGCCCCAGGTGCAGGCGTTGCAGCTGCGAGTGTCGTGGATGTTCGCGCCGCGACCGCGAAATACGCCCTTGCCCGCGACCGTAATGCGTTTGTTCTGCACCGTGAGCCAACCAGCGGGAGCGCCGCCCGCAGCCGAGTCGCCAGCGCCGCCGTCGGAGCTGCTGCCTCCAGTTGCCCCGCCGCCGCTGGCGCCAGTGCCGGCTCCTCCCCCTGCGCCGGTTCCGCCGCTGGCCGCTTGGCCTCCAGAGCCGCCTCCGCCGCTGGCGGCCTGGCCTCCAGAGCCAGTGCCGCCGGAACCAGGAGCACTGCTTTCGTCGCTCGAGCATGCGACCCCGGCGCAGGCCACAAGCGACAACACCGCCGCAGTCCTCAGGCTTCTCAAGTTTTTCACCACGCCGCGAGTGTACCTCAGATCCAGCAGGTTCACCTGGGGAGGCATGCTGCTATGGTTGCAGCGCGATGCGCGGGATCCGGACACTGGCGACGGCAGCAGCGATGGTGCTTGCGGGTTGCTCCGTGGGGCGGGATCTCGACCAGTATAACGCGGGAGCGGATGCCGGCGGCGTCACTGGGGACGCAGCCACCACAGGAGGGAATGCGGGCTCTGGAGGCGCAAGCGCGGGGACCGGCGGTGCGAGCGCGGGCTCTGGAGGCGCAAGCGGCGGCGCGGGCGGTGGCAGCGGCGGCGTGAGCGGTGCAAGTGGTTTCAAATGCGGTGGCGAGTCTTGCGGCGACAGGACTTGCTGCGCCGAAGGCGGCAAGCTGAACTGCGTGGTCGGCGGCTGCGCGGGGTTCTTTGTCGAGTGTCTCTCGCCGGTGGATTGCCCAGGGTCGGCGCCGATTTGCTGCATGAAGGACAGCCTGGTCAGCTGCACAACTTCAACGTCTGGATGTGATGAGGTTCTGTGTTCCCATCCTTCCCACTGCCAGCCAAACGATGACTGCCTCCCCTTTTCAGGCCTCGGCCCAAACGCGAGCACGTGTTTCTGAACCGTCTGCCCGCTACAGCGTCCTCTAGATTGAACCACTTCTCCTTGGGCGCTTGTATTGGGTCCTTGTCGCTAAGCGCCGTGTTGGCGACTTGTGGCAGGGCTGTGTCGCCGAGCTGCTGGCATCGAGGGGCCCGAGGTGTCCGCGGGGCCCTGAATGTCCCGACACCTGTCGGACACTTTGTGCAGCTGACGTGCCTACCCGCCTGGTGATGCCTTTTCGGCAGTGGGAAGCGCCTACTTCTGCAAGTACGGAACGTCGTCCCAGATTTCAATGTCGTCGATCCATTGATGCATCGGACGCAGTCGTGTCGCGGTTGGCGCCGATGCTGAAAAAATAGGGCCCGACCATTTCCGCACAGGCTCTCCGCAGCGCCGCTGCCAACCGTGGCACCGGTCCTGCAGCGGACGGTAAACGGCCGGCGTCGCCGCGATCCTGGCAGGCAGATCTGTTATGTCTGCTTTCACCCTGCGAAGCGTAGCCATGGATTTGACCCGAGGAGTGGGGACTTGGACCCGAATGGCGATGCGACGTAGGTGGGCGATTGCGTTGTCGACACTCGCCTTGCAGGGTTGCGCCTCCCAGAAAGCGGGGCAGGTTCAGACCACTCGAACGCGGACGCCACCGAACGCCGCCCAATGGCGGGAGAATTTCAGCGGTGCCTTGAACTGGGCGTCTCCGTCTGGCCACGGTCCGGATTTACTGGCGCGGGTGTATCGCGTGGAAAATGTTGGCGGGGCACGCTTTCTGAAAGCGCGGCACGATGCTCGGGGCGAGGACGCGCCGGACGCGATGCACTATGGCTACGGCTTCGAAGAACGTGCGCCGCTTCTGGACGCGACGCCGATACTCCAGTTTCGTTGGCGCGTGCGTCAGCATCCGAACATCGGCGCAGACGCATGGGTTGATCTGGCGGCGAGCGTGTACGTCGTAATGAAACAACCCAGCCTACTGAGCGCAGGGCGTGGCTTCAAGTTGGGTTGGGTCGCAAAGCCTGCCGCTTTGGGCACGCGGCAACGCGGGCTGCTTCAAGTACCGTTGCGCAGCGATGCCGCCTCGGACACCTGGCGTAGAGAGAGAGTCGATCTGTGCGCGCTCTACCGTCAAAACTTCGGCCCTTGCGAGGACGCACGTATTCTGTACGTCGGAGTTGTGACCGACGCTGATGGCACAAGGGCGGTCGCCGCTGGCGACTATGCGGACTTTTCTCTGACGGCCGCTCCGTAGGCACCGGTTCTGCCCCCTCGGCATCAATTTCGCTTGCCCAGGTTTCGGGCCGCCGATTATACGACGGTATGATCGCTCTCCGCTGCCTTGCTCGCATTGAACTGCGCGACCGCGAAGGCTTCCTCTCGGCCATGCTAGCTGGCCAAGAGCACGACTGATCCAGGTACAGGCTATGGTGAACCTCGCCAACGAGGAGCTCGCTGGGGCGGCCTACGCACACTTCATGCACTGCATGATTGGTCTCGACGAAATCGACTACGAGCACGCTCGGGCTGACGGCGAGGACGACGACGAGCCCGCCGACCCGACAGAAATCTGGGAGCGCTACGAATCGAACGGCGGAAGCTGGCCGGTTGCGGACGACAGCTAGCCAGCGGCACGGCGTCTCGCGGTCGATCGCGAAGTGCGCCTGCCCCCCCGCGTCAGGGGTCTCGACGGCATGCCCGAGCACTCATCAGGGCGATTGGCAGCTCGTACACTTCGCCAAGGCGCAATCTACCGCGGCCTGTGCCTTGGCTGCAGCATTCGGGAACTGCGTCACGCACGCATCACATTCTGCGGACCCGATGCATGTGGCCTTGCACTGGTCATAACCGGCCGTCTCGGCGTCGCCATAGTAGGCCTGGCGCTCCGAACAGCACTCGGTCTTCGTGCACGCTTTGCATGGGTTGTCGCTCGGCTGGGCGGTGCACGCGGTGCAGACCTGGTACGCTTGCACCTGGGGCCCGCAGGCCGCCAGGGTTGTTTGATAGTCTTCGTCAATGCCGTAGGCGTCGCACTGATTCGGGAGTGCCTGCGCCTGGCAGGCGATCCAGGCATCGGTTTCGCTGGCGCAGCTCGCTCGGTCCGCGCTGTACTTCGCGCCGCAGTCGCTCGAGCACTCGGTCCGGCTCGGTTCTCCGGGGCAGTTCTTCGACTCGCGAACCTGACAGTAACTGTTGCAAGCGGCAAGATCACCCGCTGCAGCTCCACCGCCGCCGCCGCTGCACGAGGCAACGGTAAGCATGCCAATCACGAACACGACCCAGCGTTGCATGTTGGAAATTTACCCGACGGGCCTGCGACTGTCCAACGCGAGCTGCGGAGCGACAACTACGTCGCGAACTACGAAGAGCGTATCCGCGTCCGTTCGGGCAACAACGCGGGCTCCGAAAGCAAGGCCCATTAGCCCCGTCCCCTCCACACCATCCCCAAATCCAACTCAATGGCGTCAAAGGGTTCGGCGCGAGCCATTGCGTCGCCGGTGTGCACGGCAGCGACGACCCATAGTTCGCCTTGCAGTCGAAGCACTTCGAGGGTCTTTGCAAGTGGGTCGATGAGCCATAGATGCGAAACACCGGCGCGTGCGTACTGGGGTTGCTTCTCGCCGCGGTCGATCGCTGCGGTGGAGGGTGAGAGTACTTCGCAGATCCAATCCGGAGCCACCGTGTACGGGCCCGACTCGGGTTCGATGTAGTGCTCGCGACGCCATCCTGCCAAATCGGGAACACGCACGTCGTCGCCAAATCGCACGCGTGGTTCGGCCAAGATCACCCATCCTCCTGGCGCGCCACCTCCGATCCCGAACCCGAAGGGCCCACCCACCAACACGCCGAGCGCGGAGGCGGCCCGCAGGTGGGGCGGGTTCGGCCGGGGTGTGGCGCGGATCTCACCGGCGACGATTTCGCCTGCCAGCTCCTCCGAGAGCTCGTCGAGCTGCTGCCAGAGCAGCTCGAATCCTTCCAGTGCACGCTGCGTCATCGCTCATGATCAGTCTAGCCCGTTCACGTCGGTCGAGCGAGCGCCGCGAACACACGGAGCCAGCTGGCTCCCCAAGCACCTGAACTGGTTTCTCTCAAAGAGAGAAACACACGGAGCCAGCTTGGGGATTTGAACCGCTCCGACCCAGAGCCCGCGCCAGCTTGCTCCAACTCCGCCCACCGAGTTGTAGGTTCGCCCAAAGGACGAATCCCCAAGCACCTGAACTGGTTTCTCTCAAAGAGAGAAACACACGGAGCCAGCTT
>CBDUPW010000071.1:0-26708 GCA_965369205.1 uncultured Polyangiaceae bacterium
GATGAGCCGCCGCCACAGAAGCAAAAGCTCGCGCGCACTGCGCCCTACAAACTGGCACCCGACGACATCACGTATCTCGAAGCGCCTACCCTCGGACTGCTCGAGGCTTGTGAGCCGAGCGCGACTGGCCCGACCCACGCGGGCGTGCAGCCGCATTCCGGACCCGGCACCCATCCCGCCGGCGCGACCCACGCCGGCATGGGACCGGATGTGCGCAGCCCGGTCGAGGACCAACCCACAGCAAAGCGCAGTCGCCCGCTGCCGCCTGCACCGAGTCAAGACCCCTACGAGGCAACCGTCGTCAATGCGGGGATCAAGGCGAAGCAGGACCGGACCCAGCTGCTGGATATGCGCGGCTTCTCGCCGGGTTCCGACGCGCCCGCGGCCGAAGCGGAAGAGCCCCCGTCGCCAACCCACGACCCCGGTCCCAGCACCGCGCCGGTCCCCGCTCCAGCCCGCGAACTCCCAAGGCAGCGCGCATCCTTCGAACCCACACCGGCCTCTTTACTGGGTGCGCCCCGGGCTGTCTCCCGCCCCGCCACCGACTTCGAGCAGACTGTCGAACGCCGGGCCCCCGTTCTGCCCGACGAGCTGCCGACGGACAAGATCCGTTCCGAAAGGGCAGCAGCAGTTAGCAGCGGGGCCGTTGCAAGTTCCGCACTCTCCAGCGCACCTGGCACCCTGGGCAGTCCAAATCTGCCTCTTGAGTCCCTGCGCGCCCGACGCGTCGCCATCTCCCAAGGCAGCGGAAAAGAACTCAGTGTGCGTTTGTTGGACGAAGGCGAGGGCGCGCCCGCTGGAACCCAAGAAGCGTTCTTGCTTCCGTTGAAGTGAGCATTGGTTTTTTGGGGTCGCGGCGCAACGCGTCGGTGCGCCCGCTTCCCTGCGCCGGTGCCATGGGTGCGCCGGGCGCTCAGGGCGAGGCGTGGGACTTTTCCAGACCGCGACGAGTCGGCGCGACCAAGACCGGTCGCGGCGCCGCGCTGGCAGATGCACTCGGGGCCGATGCTGGGACTTCGGATGCGCCTAGGCTGCGCACCTTGCCACCGGTGATTTCGAGCACTTGTGGCTTGCCGCCGTAGTGCTTCGCCATGCCCACGTCGATGCGCCACACGCGATCGCCACAACCGGACGTGATGCCGTCTTTCTGCACGGTATGACCGACCACCATGCGCTGCACCTTCAGCATCGAAAGCACGCGTTCGAGGGCGGCGCAGCTGCGAGCACTCGGCTGTCCGTCGGAGAAGTCCCGACTCCAAATCGGTGACGTCGGGCCGTCCAGGATCTCAGGAGGTTTGTCCGTCTCGCCTCGCATCCACTTCTGCGCTTCATCGTTCATGCGCGACAGCCCGTAGCGCAGATGACCGGGCAGTATGCCTCCGTGTGCAAACGCCGTATCGCCGACAACGAGGGTGATGGGGCGCTTGGCCAGACGCTTGGCTTCGGGCCCACCCGGCAAGAAGGCAGCCGCCCGCCCGCGCATTTTTGGCTCCAAGGACTGAGTCTTTTGGCTCAGGGTGGCGCCAGCCGGTTTCACGTCGGCGTAGTCGCTGAATCCACCTTCGGTGACGTAGCGGAAGTCACCAGCCACATTCATGACTTCGTGATTGCCGTTCATCGTGTAGAAACGCCCGCCGGAAGCTCGCGCGTCTTTCTCCAGTGCGTCGAAGAGCGCCAAGATCTCCGGTTCATCGTCGCCGCGATCGAGCTGATCGCCCGTCTGCACCACGACCAGCTTGCCCCCGATCCACTCGTCTTTTTCGTTCAGCGCGCCCGCGATGCGCAGCGCCGCGCGCGTCGCCGTGATGTCACCGTGCACGTCGCCAATGGCCACAACGCGCTCCGCAGCGGGCATGCGATAGCGACCGTCATCATCTGGCTCAGCCCGGGGTGTTGCGGGGGATGCAGCCTTCGGAGCAGGACTCGGTTCAATCGGCCCGCCGCGGTCGCATGCGGGTGCGAAGACCAGCAGCGCAGTGAGTGGCAGCCAAGTGGACAGGTGGCACATGTGAGGGCGCAGTGTATCGCTGGAGGTCCAACGCCCCGGCGCAATCTTGTTTTGCCAATTATTGCAGCGCATTACAGGTCCGATAGGCGGTGCACCTGCACCTCTATTTGCGGCCGAACACCGCTATGTTCCAGAATCACGCGCCGCGCCGCTCGGCGGATCTCCTCCTCAACACTGAGCCCGCTCCGCCGACGCTTGCGTCCAGTGCTCAGCTGTTCCGCGACCGCCCGAGCGACCGCGCGGACAACCGCTTCGTCGTCGTCGGCGACCGGCACCCCGCGGGTGCTGACCGCCGGAGGGCCCGCAAGCTTTTCGTTCGCACCGAGCACCACGCTCACGAGCGCGTACCCGGATCTGCCCACTTCCGCCCGCCGCCTCAGGGCTTCAGCGGAGATGCGTTCACCGCCAATGGCCACGTCCACCTTTCCGTGCACGATGCCCCGTCCGCGCGAAAGCCCGCTTTCGCGGTCCAGAACCACGGTGCTCCCGTTCTCGATGACCTCGACCTCAGGCACACCAAGCTCTCTCGCTAGCTCCGCGTGTCTCAGCAGGTGGTGCAACGTGCCATGCACCGGCACGAAAGCCTTGGGTCGAATCAGCTCCAGCATCCGCTTTTGCTCCGACCTGCCAGCGTGACCACTGGTATGCACTCCCGGATGGGTGACCTGTGTGTGCAGTTGTGCCCCCAAGCGCAACAAGTCGCACAGCATGGCAAATACGACTCGTTCGTGCCCTGGGATGATCCGGCTCGAAAAGACGACGTCGTCGCCTTCGTCGATCTGCATCTGGCCGTGTTCTCCCGAAGCGAGGCGGCGCATGGCAGAGGTGCGCTCGGCCTGCGAGCCTCCGGCAAGCACGAGCAGCTTGTCACGTGGCAGCGTGCGGGCCTGATCGGGGTCGACAAGTAGGTTGCTGGGAAAGTTCAGTTTGCCAAGGGTGGTGGCGATCTCCGTGTGTGTAGAGAGCGAGCGGCCGAGCAGGCAGATCTTTCTCCCCGTCTCCACAGCGACCTCGCCGAGACTGAGCAGGCGCTGCACGTTGCTCGCGAACATCACGACGAAGACACGGTGTTCTGCCTGAGAAACAATGCGGCGGAGCGCGTCCCCGACTTCGCGTTCGGAGCCCGGACGCACTGGCACGTCGATGTTGGTGCTGTCACTGAGCAGCAGCGCGACCCCTGCGTCACCGATCGCTTCGAGGCGAGCGGCGTCCGTGGGCTCACCATCTGGCGGATCCGGGTCGAAGTTGAAGTCACCCGTGTGCACCACCACGCCGGCGGCGGTTCGGATGCTCAGCGCAGTGGCGTCCGTGATGGAGTGCGCAACCCGGATCGATTCGATTTCAAACGGACCCACGTCGAAGGGGCGCCCGACGCGATGCTCGTGAAAACGCACTTCTTCAAGGGGGAAGCCGCGCTCACGGAGACGTTTTTCGACCAGCGCCTGCGCGTGGGCCGGCGCCCAAATGGGGAGGTCCAATTCGTCGAGCAAGAAGGAAACCGCGCCGATGTGGTCTTCGTGCCCGTGGGTGAGAACGAGTCCGCACACCCGATCCGCGTTCTCGACGAGCCATGAGAAGTTCGGGTGGATCACGTCAATACCGAGATCCGACTCCGGGAAGCTCGTGCCGCAATCGACCACGACGATGCCGTCCCGCTGCTCCAAGGCGAGACAATTCATGCCAATTTCGCCCAACCCCCCCAATGGAACGACTCTGACGGCAGCGGGGCCGAGCTTTTCCTGCACTCGCGCTAGAGACTAACGCCGGGGCCACCCAGCCGCCAAGCCAAAGCTCCCACCCACTGGCGATCTAGGCGGAGAAACGCTAGACGGAGGCTCAACGGAGGTACTGCGACGTGGCGGATATCAAGGGCGTGTCGCCCGAAGAGGCGGTGAAACTGATGGAGGACGGCTGGCAATATGTCGACGTCCGCAGCGTGCCGGAATTCGAAGCGGGCCACGTGCCGGGATCCCTCAACATACCGCTATTGAATATGGGTCCCGGCGGCATGCAGCCGAATCCTGATTTCATGGCAGTCATGCAGGCCTCCTTCGACACCGGAGCGAAGCTATTGCTCGGGTGCCGCAGCGGAGGACGCTCACGCCGGGCCGCCGAAATGCTCGTCGGCGTCGGATTCACTCAGCTCGCCGACCTGCTGCCGGGCTGGGAAGGCAGCAAAGACGCCTTCGGCCGCAGCGTACCCGGCTGGAGCAAGAAGGATCTGCCCGTCGAGACCGGGAACCCTCCGGGCCTTTGCTACGACGACGTGAAGAACCGCGCCCTTGGCTAACGCTGCCGGGCGTTATTTCTTGGCATCGCGCTTGCTCGCCCGCTCGTAGTCCAACGCCGATTTCTCTACGAGTGCCGCGTCGCGTGCTGCGCGTTGCGCCTCTTGTGCCAACTCCGCAGTGAAGAGTGTGAGCCCCCACATTCCGTTTTCGCGACGGCGAAACGGGTAACGCGTTCCTTTCACGGTTTGCACACTCGCCCGCGGCCCAGACTCTTCGATCTTAGCAACGCCCGATAGGTCCCGGCGCAGCCGTGCGAGGTAACCGCGACGCTCGGCGAAGACTGCAAAAACGTCCCGACCATCCGGAGCTTCAGCAAAAGGCCGGTACTCGTCCATCAGCCGCGTCCGTTCTGGCTCCGGATACGCGCGACTCACGCTGTCCATCGCCTTCTTTCGAAAGTCACGGACCGTGTAGCAGGCGTGTTGCGCCTCGGTCTCCGTGTAGTGAAACAGGTCCTGCGCGCTGCCGCTATTCACGGCGCTCATGACGCGCAGATAGGCGCCTTCCGGTGTCTGGTCGCTCGGGTAGGTCAGCCACGCATAGGCGAAGTACCCAGCGGGCAGCAGCAACGCCGCGACAGCACCGGCCAAGATGGCGCGACGCGCCTTTCGCTTGCCTTGAGCAGCTGGCAACCGCGATGCAGCCGCGTCTGTATCCGCGCCCACTTCCATCAAGCCGCGCTTGTCGAAGGGCGCCTACCCAGTCGCTTGCGCTCCAGGACCTGCCGCCGCGCGGCGACGAAGCCGATGATCAGGGCATGCCAGGGCCGCAGCCCGCTCGTTTCGTCTGCGTAGACAGGGCGCACTGGCACCTCGGCGACGCCAATACCGCGCGCCGCGAACATGCCGAGCAGATCGTTGGGGTAGCCGTATCGCGGCCATAGCTCACGCACCGGAATACTCTTGAGTGCGCGGGCGCTGACCGCCGTGTATCCGCACTGCGTGTCATCGACGCGCAAACCCGTGAGTCTCCGCGTCCACCCGGCTAAAGCGGCACTGCCTGCGCGACGCAGAAACGGCATGTCGCGGGCGCGGACATGCAAAAAGCGATTGCCTTTGACGTAGTCTGCGCGTCCATCCACCACCGGTGCAACGACCGCCAGCAGATCCGCCGGATCCATCTGGCCATCCCCAGCCATGACCACGGCAACGTCGGCACCCAGGGCAAGCGCGGCCTCGTACCCCGTCGCGATGGCTGCCCCAACTCCCAGATTCACCGAGTGCGTAAGCAAGCGGACGCGCGGATCCGCCGAGGCCCGAACGACAGCCGCGGTATTGTCCGGGCTGGCGTCATCCACCACCAAGATGAAATCGATACAAGACGGCATGGAATCGATCACGGCCGCGATGTGCGCGGCTTCGGCGAAGGCCGGAACCACCACGGCGACCTGCTTGCCGTCGAGGGTCACTCGGCACTCGCTAGGGCGCGCGCCACGACAGCAGCGCAGTGGCGGAGCGCGTGCTTCACGTCGAAGCAGTGACGCACTTCCTCGTTTGATAGGTGTTTTCCGATCTCTTCATCGGCACATAACAAGTCTGCAAGCTGACCCTCGCCGGCGAAAGCCCGCATCGCGTTTCGCTGGACCATTTCGTAGGCGACCTGCCGGCCAAGCCCCTTATCGACAAGAGCTAGCAGCACCGCCTCGCTGAAGAACAGGCCGCGTCCCTGATCCAGACTGCTCTGCATCTTCTCCGGGTACACAACCAAGCCCTCGACTAGCCCGGTCGCACGGTCGAGCATGAATGCCAGCGTCGCGGTGGTGTCTGGCGCGATCATTCGCTCGACGCTGGACTGGGATATGTCTCGCTCGTGCCACAGCGCTACGTTCTCGAGGCCGGCGACGGCGTAACAGCGCTACGTTCTCCAGCGCTGGAACGACCGCGCTTCGCACAATACGTGCGAGCCCGCATAGGTTTTCGCTCAATACCGGATTGCGCTTATGGGGCATCGCACTGGACCCCTTCTGGCCGACCGAAAAGCGCTCTTCGGCTTCGCCAACCTCCGTGCGCTGTAGATGCCGGACATTCGTGGCCAAGCGTTCGATGCCGGCAGCCAAAAGCGCAAGGGCCGAGAAGAAAGCCGCGTGGCGGTCCCGCGCGACGACTTGGGTGGACACGGTCTCCGGCCGCAAACCGAGAGCGCCCAGGGCCTGTGCTTCAATCTCCGGTGCCAGGTGCGCGTAGGTGCCAACCGCGCCGGCGATCTTGCCGACAGCAATCTCTGCACGCGCGGCCTCCAAACGCTTTCTCCCGCGGTGAATTTCGGCAAAATGTCCCGCTAGGACCATTCCGAATGTGACGGGTTCGGCGAAGATTCCGTGCGAACGTCCAACCGTAGGCGTCGCAACATGCTCTTTAGCCCGCGCCGCGATTGCGGCTTCCAACCGCTTCGCCCTGAGGATCAACGCGTCGGATGCGCGCACCAGAAGCAACGCGAAGCTAGTATCCAAGACATCGCTCGACGTCATGCCTCGATGCAGATACTTGGCAGGCGCGCCCGCCAGCTTTTCGACGTGCGTCAAGAACGCGATCACGTCGTGACGGGTCGTCTTCTCTATGCGGTCGATTTCCGCCGCGTCTAAGTCGAGCTTCTTTTCCTCGATGGCCGCTGCGGTGCCTTTTGGCACCAGGCCGGCATCCTCCATCGCCACACAGGCAGCGAGTTCTACAGTCAGCCAGGTCGAGTACCGTGTGGCGTCAGACCACAGCTCGGCGAAATCCGCGGGAGTGTATCGAGTGATCATGGCCGGCCACACCTAGGACGGCCCGCGCCAGAGCGCTAGGCGCTCACTTTCGCAACGAAAATCTGGGGCGCTCGGCGCCCAAGGCACGCCGGGGCGGGCTCGGCGGGCGACAGGCGGTGACGGCGTCAGCGCCCGCGGCCAACCAGGGTACCCGGCGCTGAATAGACCTCCAGGGGCACTTCCGCATTTGGATCAAAGCGACAGGTCATCGTCCGCGCTTCGTAAGAGTTGGGAGAGGTCGCGGTGTTGCGGCGGAATAGCCAGGACGGCTCGGAATCGTCGAGAACCACCAGTGCGCGATCAAAACGCGGAGCGCTATCCGCGGGGTCGAGGGTGAGGCCCTCCGCGTCGAAGGCGGCGACGCAGGCTTCCTTGACGGACCCATGCATGACCGCGCGGGCCGACAGCAGGACGCGCATCGGCTCCACGGTGTCGGTGACAACGATCGGGTGCCGCGTGCCTGCCTGAAACGGTACGACCAGACGTGTACTGTCTTTGCGGGCGACCGCGTTGCAGCGACGCGGTGGGTCCGCGGTATCGACCAACATCGGAACTCGGATCGGCTTGGCCACCGCCGCGCCGGAGGGGGAAAACGGGAATAGAAACGCCGTATGCCCGTCTCCGTCGGAGTCAAACGTCATCAGGTGCAGTCCGGGCTTGCCATCGGCATACGCGAGATCTCGCGATTGGGTCATGCCAAAGTCCCTTGGCTTGGGCAGCCCCGTCGTGAAGGCAAAGACGTCGCCTCCGGGGGCTTTGGCCGCTTGCACGACGGCGCCGTTTTCCAACAAGCGCATGAACACATGCTGGCCATCCACGCGCACGACTTCAGTCACCCGCGTGGAAAGCGAGCTCTTGCCCCACTGGATCGGCGGCAGGGCAGTCACGCCGCGCCCGTCGAGGAAGAAGGTGGACTGGTCAGCGCGATTGCGTGAATGCGCGCGCACGTACACCCCGCCCTGCGCAACGCTCAGCAAATCCACATTTGCGCTCTGCCCGCCGACACTGGCTCGGGAATAGTCCCCCGGCGCGTAGGGACCAGCATTCGGGATCTTTCCGCGCCCACTTCTTCCTTCCAGAAAATTCTCCCACGCGACCTCCACTCCAGTGATTGCAGTGTTGCCGCTAGATTCCGGCGCGCGGTAGCGGATCGCGGCAGCCCCCTCGACCTGGGTTGAGGCGTAGAACGCATAGGCGCTTGGATTCGTTACGGGCGCGAGCAAGGCGGTTGTGTCGAGTCGACCTTTGGCGCCGCGCTTGACGGAGACGATGCGCGCAGACGCGCTCTTTGCGTCGCGTACCAGGCTGAACCAGCTCAACTTCCCGATCGATGCCTGGTTGGCATTGGGCGGTTGGTCCAAGCCAGATACGGAGATCCAACCGGCCTCATTTAGCGTGCAAGAAATCGGCTTTCGAACCCGACGATCGAAGAGCGTGCGCTGCTTGCCGCGAGCGGGTGCCAGAACGCCGAGGTCGTCATCCCCTTGCCCGTGCCAGCCGATCCGCGAGAGTTCCGCCCCCACCGTGCAGCCAAAAGGCGTGCAAACCAGGGGCACATCGCAATCCGAATCCCCAGGGCATAGATCAATGGGCAAGCGCCCGACGGGCTCCCAACTGCTCCCCCCATCCAGAGACTCGAAGACTCGGCGCGACGCCGCTTCGACCGCCAGTGCTCGCGTGCCGGACGCACCGACCAGGCGCGCGTCCGCCGGAGCCCGGGACAGCTGAATGAGTCGGCCTTCTTCGTCAGCAATGGCCAGCAGGCGCTGCTGGCCGTTTCGGAACACGACGGACAGTGTGCCGTCATCGCCCGCGGACAAGCGTTCGACCTGGGCGCCGCGGGAATTGCGCGGGGGGCGAGCAAAGCGCCTGGATCCCTCGTCGTCGTCTCCGCCAGAAGTGCCCGCTGCAACGAGCTCGGGGATCTCCTGACCTTCGAAAGTCTGGCCCCCGTCTTCGGAGACGTAAATGGCAAAACCGGTCCCTTTGGTACGTTTTCCGACCGCGTAGATCCTACGCCCATCGGCGGAGACGGCTAGTTCTTGCGCCACCTTGTCGAGGGAAGGAGTGGCCGCGGGGGCAAACTCGTATTTCTGCTCGTTCTCGACACCGGCGTCTTCACGCACGATCCGCACGGCGCGCTTCACGCGCGCGGAAGCACCGGCATCGGGCGGAACGCGTCGCCGGTGGTACACACCGTAAGGGCTGCAACCACGTGACGCGGCCGGTGCGCAGATCCCAGTGATGACGACTTGCCCCTCCCGGGCAACCACCAATGACAGCTCGGCCAGCTTGCCGACCAGGGCGTCACCGTCCCGCTCCCAGCTCTTGCCAGCGTCTTCGCTCAGGAAAAGCTCAAGCTCCTGTGCGCTGCCCACGTTGCGCCGCGAACACAACAGCGCAAGATACTCGCCAAATCCTGCGATTCTCACGGATCGGCACCCGTCCGCGGCGGCTAGGGGTTCGCTCTTGAGCGCTCCGTCAAATGCGCCCCGCCACGCAAGCCAACTGCTGCGACCTTTTTCACGGCCAGCGGACGCAACCTCCAAGTAGCTGCCACCGACCAGGATCGCTCGCCCAACCTTGAGCGCCGCCGCACTGGGCCCGCGCGGCGGGCGCTTGGTGAGCTGGTAGCGCTGCCGCCCTGGCAGTGCGGACACCGAACTGAAGCCCTGAGCGGGCGTGTATCGCTTGGCGCCCATCGCAGACTCGACGAACAGTTCGTCCTTGCCACGACGGCTGACGGCCACTCCGCCTATCTTCGGCAAGTCTATCGCCTTCCAGCTAGCGCCCGCGTTGCTTGTACCGTACCAAGCCTCTGGCACCGCGAGTGCCAGCCCGCTCCCGCCAGTGGTGATTTCCACGTCGATGAAACGTGTGCGCTCGGGCCCGACTTGCCGCCAGGTGGCGCCTGCGTCTTCGGAGTGCACCAGTTCGTTGCCACGGGTGACCCCGACGATCGCGCCGGCGGCGGCGGACACTCGAGCCAGTCGATCCAGGGGTGCACTGGAGCGCACGAAGGGCCCCAGCGGCGTCTCAGCTTCGTAGCTCGTGCCTTCTTGCCCCACGAAAATGAAGCGATCCTCGCGTTGCATCACGAACACGATGCGTTCGGGCGCGAGACGCGCGGCTGCGGAGATGCGGCCTGTTCTTTTTTCTGCAAGCCAGCGCTCGCCACGATCACCCGCAAGCAAGATCGCGCCGTCTTTGAGGTCGAGCCTGGCTCCCAAAGTGCTCTCCCGAGCCGGATGGTAGCGCCAGAGCGCGGGCGTCTTGAAGCTCACTGCACCAGCGGGCGCATCCAGTAGCGACGGCCGCTGCACGGCCGGTCCTGGCCGCCGCGAACACGACGCAGCTCCGATGCTCAGGGCTGACCCCACAATCGTGAGGGAGGCGAGTGCAGTCGACAGCTTCATGACGCAAGCGATGCTAGTGCTGCGTCTCAGAAGTCGCAATCGCATCCGCTGCGGAGGAGCTGGGATCGGCGCTTCGGACGCGCGCCTTGGCCGCGCACCGAGGCGACAACACCTTTTAGCCGACAGCCGGCGCACGGACAGCCGGCGCGCGGCCAGCCGACGCACGGCGCAGCGTGATCACGGAAATCTCTGGGCGAACCCCAATGCGCAGTGGAGGCCCCGTCGTCCCCAGGCCCGCGTTCACGTGCAGAACCGCTCCTGCAGCGGAAAACGTCCCCCGGGGACGTTCGCCGAGCAGCGTCGCGATATTCCAACGATCCGCGAACCACGGCACGCCGAGCTGCCCTCCGTGCGTGTGACCCGAGAGCGTCAACTGCACCCCAGATTCACACGCGGCTGCGAAGAACCTAGGGTAGTGCGAAAGCAGCACGGTGAACGCGGGTTGCGGGCGTCCCGCCAGTGTTGCCGCCAAATCGTCTTTACCGGTAAACGGGTCATCGAGCCCGGCAATGACGAGAACATCGTCTCCTCGCTCAATCGGTAGCCAGCGGTTTCTCAGCACCTCAACGTCACGAGCCGTAAGCAACGCAGTGAGCTCGTCGTTGTTCCATTGATCGTGGTTGCCCATAGCAACCAGTACGCCGCAGGGGGCACGTAGCTCCGAGATAGCCGCGGTCACGTCTGGGTAGAACGCGGTCCCTGCTGTTACCAAGTCTCCGGTCACGACAGTCAGGTCTCCCCCCAAGGAGTTCGCCAGCTTGGCCCAGGC
This sequence comes from uncultured Polyangiaceae bacterium, assembly GCA_965369205.1. Lineage (GTDB taxonomy): Bacteria > Myxococcota_A > Polyangia > Polyangiales > Polyangiaceae > JACKEA01. The sequence continues at coordinate 11,228 of CBDUPW010000071.1, forward strand.
GACGCCACGCTCCACTCGGTCGTAGCTGCCGATATGCAGGTCGCTCAGTTGCGTGATGCGAAAGCCATCGAAGGCGGGGGGCAGGTCCGTGAAGGCCAGCTCGACGCGATGAATACGAACCCGCCGGCGGTTCACGTACACGCCCCATGCCATGACCAGAAGCGCGAGCAAGTACGCGGGCGCTGCGGCGCCAAATATGGCAGTAGCGGTCTCAGCGCCGGAGAAGCCGGCGAACGCTAGGGTGGTGAGAGGCCAGAGCAGAACCCCGAGCGCGCAAGCACCCCAGTGCGCGTACACCGGCTCGTCCACCAAACGTGTGACCCAGCGCGGTTTCGGGCGGTCGTGGCCGAGTCGATGCAGCCGAAGGGCCACAGCTATCCAAATGGAACTACCCGTGCACGCACCGATCCAAGGTCCAAACGCATGCACGTGCGCTTTGACAATGAAGCGCGTTGGGCGCCCCAGTTCGCGTTCGTTCGACGGCGGCTAGCGCGGTACTAGACGCCGGTGAGTTCCTTGAGCTTGGCCTTGGTGGTGACGCCCACGTGTTGCCCCGAACGCTCGCCGTTCTTGAAGATCATGACGGTGGGCACACCGCGAACGCCGTACTTACCTGCAGTCACCGGGGACTCGTCGATGTCCACTTTGCCAACCTTGACCTGGCCGTCGAGTTCCTCAGCCAGTTGATCCACGATGGGTGCCAGCGCTTTACACGGTCCACACCACGTCGCAGTGAAGTCGACCAGCACGGGTTTGTCGCTCTTGATCACCTCAGCGTCGAAGTTGAGGTCGTTGAACACATGCACTTTTTCGGATGCCATGACACCTTCTCGGAATTGGATATGGGCCGGGAACATAATGCGCTCTTGCACGACCGCAAAGGCGCCGAGGACGCGCACGCCGGGAAAGCACTGAAAACACTTGGATTTTGACCGGATCCGAGAGAACTCTTCAGGGCAGCGGGAGCCGTGGAGCCCGAACTGTTGGCGAGCGCGCGTCCACCGCGCCCGGGTCGTCGACCGCTGAGTCGACCCCGAATGATCAGCGTCGCGACGCCGGCCTCGTCGCACGACCCTGCCGGCAAGGGGGAGCGGGTAGGATCCGTGCTAAAGGGCTGACCCGCTTTTTCAAGGAGTAGTCATGCTGATTGTCATGGGGTCCGACGCGACTCCGGCTCAGATCACCGCGGTTTCTGAACGCGTCCGCGAGCTCGGTTTCACTCCAAACGAGATCCCAGGCGCCGTGCGAATCGCGATCGGCGTCACCGGCAATAGTGGCGCCCTCGATCCGGGCCTCTTCAACCGCATGCCCGGCGTACAAGAAGCCGTCGTTGTCAGCCGCCCGTACAAGTTGGTGAGCCGAGAGGTCAAACCCGACGACACGGTGATCGAGGTGCTCGGCACGCGCATCGGCGGTGGAGCACTGACGGTCATGGCCGGTCCCTGCTCCGTAGAGAGCCGGGAACAAACCCTCACGACGGCGCACCACGTTCGAAAACACGGAGCGACGGTGCTGCGAGGCGGCGCATTCAAACCGCGTACAAGTCCCTATGACTTTCAGGGACTGCGCGAAGAAGGGCTGCAGCTATTGGCAGACGCCCGAGCAGAAACAGGCATGCCGGTGATCACGGAAGTGAAAGACACTGAGACGCTGGCGCTCGTCTGCGAATACGCCGACATTCTGCAGATCGGTGCCCGCAACATGCAGAACTTCTCTCTGCTGGAAGCTGTGGGCGGCTCCGGCAAACCCGTGATGCTCAAGCGCGGTATGTCCAGCACGGTCAAAGAGTGGCTGATGGCCGCCGAGTACATCGTTTCACAAGGCAACTACCAGGTCATCCTGTGCGAGCGCGGGATCCGTACCTTCGAAACGTTTACACGCAACACGTTAGACCTAGGAGTCATCCCGCTGGTTCGAATGCTCACGCACCTGCCCGTCGTGGTGGATCCCTCTCACGGCACTGGCGTCGCACGTGCCGTGGGCCCCATGGCGCGTGCCGCGGTCGCCGCGGGAACCGACGGGCTGATGTTGGAAGTGCATCCGCAGCCGGAAAAGGCGCTTTCGGATGGGCCCCAAGCACTGACCTTCGACATGTTTGCTGGGCTGATGGGCGAGATCGCCAAGGTCGCGCAGGCCGTCGACCAAGATTTGTCGTCAATCACGAATGCGCCGAGATAGCGAAGACGTCTTTTATCCCGCGAGTGCGGGTCCGGCGCCATGGCCTTCGGGATGGACCGTCGAGGCGGTGATCCAGACTCTAGAACCCATGGTGCTTGTCGAACGCCGCGAGCGTATCGACGGCATCCTGCGGCAGCGCTTGGCAAGCGTCACGGTGCTCATGGACGCTCCCTATGATCCCCACAATGGCGCGGCGGTCATGCGCAGTGCCGACGCATTCGGTCTGCAGCGCGTGCACGTGGTGCCGCGGAGCGACGGCTTCGCCGTTTCGGGCAATGTGGCCCGCGGCACGGAGCGCTGGGTCGATGTGATCGTACACGACGGACCACAGCTAGCACTGCGCAGCCTCCGAGCAGACGGCTTCAAATTGGTCTCGACTCATCCGAAAGGCACGCTGTTGCCTCACGAGTTGCGCGACATTCCCAGGCTCGCCCTAGTACTTGGAAATGAGCACAGCGGTATCAGTGCTGAACTGCAAGCCGGCGTTGAACAGAGTGTGCGCATTCCCATGCGCGGCTTCGTCGAGAGCCTGAACGTCAGTGTGTGCGCCGCCATCGCCCTATCGTCCGCAACCAGCGGCCGCCCGGGAGACCTAGACGCGTCTGAGTTGCGCTTTCTGTACGCGCGCGGCTTGTTTCGTACGGTAGCGCGCGCAGACGAAGTCTTGGGCGCACTTCGGCCACCTGCGTGACGGCCTCCAGGGGCGCGACGCAAAGCGCGCAAGGCGCCTTGGCGAAACCGTTGAAATAGTTGGAGAAACTGCGGGAGCGTGTGTTCTTGCCGAAAGCGGGCCGGCGGGGTAGCGTGCGCGCCGCATTGTCATGGCAAAAATGAGCACGGACGCCAGCATTCTTGGCGCAAATACTCAGGTCTCGGGACGGGTTAGCGGCAAAGGCCCCATCCGTGTGGAGGGCCAGGTCAACGGCGAGGTTTCCGTCACCGGTCCGATGGAGCTCGCGGCAGGCGCGGTCGTCGACGGAGATGTGAGCGCGCAAAGTCTGGACATCTTCGGCACATTGAACGGCGACGCAAAGTGCTCGGGTCCGATTACTGTTCGTGCGGACGCCAGCGTCAAAGGCGAATTGGTCGCATCGAGCGTGAGCATCGAAGCCGGTTCGAACGTGGATGTGCAGTTGGATACGGAATTCACCCTCGACTTCGGTTCAGCCACCGCACGGCGCTGATATAAGGTAGGAGCAACGAATGGCAAGCACTGTGATTGGAGAGGGTCTCACCATCGAAGGCGAGATCACCGGCGAAGAAGAGTTCGTGATTCACGGCACGGTGCGAGGAACCCTCAGCACCTCTGGACCCGTACAAGTGAGTCAGGGCGGGGTCGTCGAGGCCGACGTCAGCGGCAGCTCGCTCACTATCGCGGGCCAAGTGACCGGAAACGCAACCGCGCAAGACCGAGTGGACATTCAGTCCGGCGGCCGGCTGCTCGGCGATGTGAAAGCGTCCAGGCTCACCATCGCGGATGGCGCGTCCTTCAAGGGCAGCGTCGACATGGACGTGTGAGGAGAATCATGGCATCTGCAGCGTCAGTTATCGGCGAAGGCACGACCATTCGAGGCAACGTCCGTGGGCGTGGCTCCATCGAAATCCGCGGAAACGTCGAGGGCGACGTCGAGGTCGACGGCGACGTTGCGTTGGCAGAGGGCGCAGGCGTTGACGGCAATGTGAGCGGGGCGCAACTGGTCATCGCAGGCCAGATTTCTGGGGATTTACACGGGACGGAAGCGGTGCTGCTGGAACGCGGTGCACGCGTGGTTGGGGACCTTGTGGCCCCTCGCATCGGCATCGCTGAAGGCGCATTGGTGCGCGGGCACGTGAAAACCGAGGGCGAAGCCCCTGCCCCACGGCGCGCGCAGGTCACCGTCGCAAGGCGCACACCGGAGCGAGCAAGCGTCGAACGCGCGGCGCCAGCCGCTGCGCCGCCGGAACCGAAAGCGGAGGCTGCGGCGCCGAAGGAAACGGTCCCGGACAAGTCCGCGAGCGCCAAGCGCGGGGCTGGTCCGCCGGCCCCGGTGGTCCCGGCGCTCGGCAAAGCGCGCGGCAAGAAGAAGAGGGCCAAGCGTTCGTGAGTTCTGCGGTTCGAGATCGCCTACTGGACCTGCTCCGAGATCGTAGCTTCGAGCGAAAGCGCGTGATCTTGGCTTCAGGCAAAGAGAGCGATTTTTTCATCGACTGCAAGCAGACGATTCTTACCGCCGAAGGGCATGCGCTCGTCGGTGAAGTCATGTTCGAAGCGCTGACTCAGTTGCCCGCGCACCAGGCGGTAGCGGGCGTCGCACTCGGCGGCTGTCCCTTAGCGAGTGCCGTCTCGTTGATCAGCCACCAGCACGGACGCGGCATACCGGCCCTGTACGTGCGCAAGGAGCGCAAAGACCACGGCAGCGCCAAGCTCGTCGAAGGAGACAAGGCCCTGGCTCCCAATGCGCCGGTCGTGCTGCTCGAAGACGTCATCACCACGGGCGGCTCGAGCCTAAAGGCCGTGGAGGCGCTGGCCAATGCGGGTGCCCGAGTCGTCGGCATCTTGGCCCTTGTGGACCGCCTGGAAGGCGGCCGTGAGGCCATTGAGCAGGCAAAACTTCCGTTGATTGCGCTGTTTTCGCGCACGGACTTCATGGGATAGACTGGCTGGAAGTGAGGATCGACTAGGCCATGCGCGGCAGTACAGCTGGATACGCGCTGCTTGCGGTGGTGCTTGCCGCCGGAGCGGCACATGCGGAGGACGACGACGAAACCCGCAAGATGACCCAGGCGGAGATCGAGGCTTGGCTCGATGCGCGCGCAGTGCCGGGCAGTCGGGACGTCGGGGTGATTGAGGAGCAGCCGGAAGCACCCCCGCCGCCGCCCCGCTCAAGTGGGATTGTGTTGGAGTCCAGCGTCGGCGCTCTTGGACACCTTGGTCCGATGAAGAACGTCTCGCCAACGGCGCCCTGGTTCAACTTCCGACTCGGCTTCGAACCCCTGAAGTGGCTCATGCTCTTCGGCGAAGCAGACGTTGCGTTCGCCACGACTTCGTACGCGACGCGCCCACCCGACCCGCGTGGCTACGCGTTGTACGGATTCGGTGGTGGCATTCGCTTCACCGTACGCCCCACGGACTGGCTCGGGATTTACGTCCAGGGAAGTGCCGGCGCAGCGCAAGTGAGCGAAGACGTGCTGTTCGTCTACGGCTACGCCCAAGCCGACGCACTCAACCTCTACTACGGCGGCGCCCTCGGCATTGAATGGTACCAAGTGAGCCCGCACATGGCCCTCGCTACCTTTGGCGGTGTGCGCAGCTACGATGAGGGACTGCACCGCGAACGAAGCGGGGAAGTTGCGTTGGCGTGGATTGGTGGAGCGTCGCTCCGCTATGCATTCGATCTGTGAGGCGCTGCGCTTCGGGCGCTTGGCGCCGGCTGCGTGATCGCCGTCCCAAGGGCAGCGCGAACCGGCTCGGCCCGCTCAGGGGGCAGCCGACGCAAGGTTGTCCCGAGTTCTGCGCCCGCCTCGGCGCCGCGTGACGAGTCGCGCAGCGCGCTGGCCCAACGCAAGACGAAGCTCGATTCTACGGCGAAGGCGTCGGACAGCTCCGCAGCGCCAACATCGCTACGGCACAACTCCACGATGCTGCCGTATGCGTCCGCTGCTCCAGAAGCATCACCGGCGCCTTCGCAGCGCCGGGCGATCTGCTCGAACAGCAGGATGGCAAGTTCGATGCTCTCGCCTCGAAGCGCTGCCCGGGCGCGCGCTTCGAGGGGCGCGCCGATGTCCACTAAGATCTCGATGGCCCGAGCCCCTAGCGGTCTGCGCATTCCGAGGGGAGCCGCCTCGCGGACGATCTGAGCCACGAGCGGGTGCGCGATCTGCACGCCGCCGGGTACCGAACGGATCAGCCCGCGCCGCTCCAAGCGCTCCAGGGCGGCGGCACCGGCATCCGCCGACTCACGAACCAGGACCTCGGCCGGTACCGGGCACCGAACCGCGGCACAAAGCTGGAGCACTCGTCGGGCAGTCGGATCCGTGCGACTGACCCGCTGCGCAACCAAGCCGTTGAGGGTGCGCGGCGCCGGACCTCCCCCCTCCGCGATGAATGCCTCCAAGTGGCTCAGTCCCAGCGGAGTAAACTCCGTCGCCTCCGGCCAAAGCGCCAAAGCTTCCTCGGAAGCGAGTTGGCGGGCGCGCTCCCGGGGGAGCCGCGCCACTTCGCGCACGCGCACCGGCGCCGAGGACAACGTCGGGCGCGCCTCTGCCGTCAAGATCAGTAGAAATGCAACATCCGGTGGGCTCTGCAGCAGTCCCAAGAGGGCCCGACGGCTGAGCGCATCCACCATGTCCAGATCGTCCACGACCACGACAAGTCGGCCCGCCAAACCACGTGCGGCCAAGGTGAAGGCGAGGCGGAGCGCATCGACACGCGCGGCGTCGGACGTGGCGAGGTCCACGGGTTCGGCTCCGCCTGGAAGCTGCGCGAGCAATTCACGGAAGGTGCTGCCCACCACGCAACCGCCAAACGCGTCGGGTCCCGTCAGCACGACATGATCGCCCGCCTGACGCATTTCGTGCACGATGGCCTCGAGCAGCGCCGTCTTGCCAGCGCCAATGCTCCCAAGCAAACCCGCAGCGACGAATTCACTTTGCGCCACTGCCCGCTGCTCGCGAACCCAGTCGCGCTCCCGCGCACGGAATACCAAGGCCGGCACCGCGCGCTGGGTCACGGCGTTCCGCCCGGAGTCCGAGACCAGCGAAGCGCCACAAACCCCGCAGTAGTTGCCGTGCATTTCGGCTGCGCCGCATGCGCCGCAAGATCGCTGGGCTCGGGGTGGGATGGAGCGCCGCTGCAACAGCACTTCTTCCAACGCTGCCGACATCTCCTGTGCGGTCTGGAAGCGGTCCTGGGGACGCTTCTCCATGCCCTTCGCCACGATCTTGACGAGATCGTCGGGGAAGTACGTTCCCGCATCCGCCGCGTCCAGTCTGGGCGCCGGCTGGTGGAGCTGCATCAGCACGACGTCCATCGGCGATTCGCCGGCGAAGGGTCGCTTCCCGCTCAACAACTGGAAAAGCATGATGGCAACGCCATACAGGTCCGCTCGGCCGTCCACAGTTTCACGACGAGCTTGTTCGGGCGCCATGTACTCCGGCGTGCCGCTAACCAAATGTGGCGCGGTAATCTCGGAGCCCTTGTTGCCAATGCTCCTGGCGAGACCGAAATCCACGAGCTTGGCGAAATCGCCAATGCCCTCGCGCTGTTCGACGAAGACGTTCTCTGGCTTGACGTCACGATGCACGATGCCCAAGGCATGGGCTTCTTCGAGGGCAGAGAGCACCTGGAGCGTCAACTGTATCGCGCGCTCTACGGAAAGCTGACGCTCTCGGTGGAGCAGTGATGCTAGGTCCTGACCGCGCAAATACTCCATGACCAAGTAGGTCAATCCGCTATCCGTCCGCCCGTAGTCGTAGATGTCGATGCTGTTCGGGTGGTTCAGCTGCGACGCCAAGCTCGCCTCACGCAGCACGCGGTCAGACGTCGTGGCAGCGTCATCACCATTGGCTACAATCACCTTCACCGCCACGTCTCGGCCCAAGGGATGCTGGACGGCCCGATACACGGTCGCCATCGCGCCTTCCCCGACGCGTTCGAGCAACTCGATGCCTCGGGGCAGCTTCAGGCCCCGCAAAGCGTCCCCCGGATTGGACGGCTGATTCATGCCCGCACAGGTGCAAGGGATGAGCCAGGCAAAACTGCCGCCATTCTGGGCTATTTCGCGAAAAGCGGTGTGGGCGCCGTGCGACGGATCGCAGCGTGCATCCCACAGACCCCCGGGACCTGCCGCTAGTCGTCGCCGAGCGTGTAGCCGAAAACCCGAGCCTGGTTTTGGCGTCCGGTCAGCTCGTGGGCGCCCAGATCCGTCAGCGGCAAGACTTCCGGCGCGAGCTGTTGCGTGCGCTCGCCCAGCAGCACTTGATTGGGGCGCGCAATGGCCTCCAAACGCGCGGCCACGTTCACCACGTCCCCGACAACGGTAAATTCCATGCGTTTGTCGGAACCAACGTTACCCACAATCGCTTCGCCGGAGTTCACCCCGATCCCGAGGCGGATTTCCAAGTCGAAACGCCCACGCCAGTCTTCGTTGGTCGTCTCCAGGAATCGCAGCATGTCTTCCGCCGCGCGCAGAGCCCTCTCAGCATGGTCCGGGCACTCCTCCGTCGCACCCCAGACCGCCATGATGCAATCGCCGATGAACTTGTCCACCATTCCCCCGTGCCGGAACACGATCTCACTCAGCATCGTGAACAGCTCGTTGAGCAGCGTGACCACCTGCTCGGCATCCCGGCTCTCTGCCATGGGTGTGAACGCAACGACATCCGCAAACAGAACGGTCACCTCTGCTCGACGGCCGCCGAGGGACAGCGACTGTTTCCCGTTCACAACCGCGTCGACCAATTCACGGCTCAAGAAGCGGCTCAAGTCGCCGCGCACCTGAGCCTCGCGTTTCAGCTCTTCTTCACCCGTCTGAAGGTCCCTCGCCATTTGCCCCATGGAGCGCGCGAGCTCGCCAAGCTCGTCGCCACGCCGAAGGGGCAATTCTAGCTCGGCATACCTGCGCCCACCGATGAGGTTCGCCTGTTTTGCCAGGGCCAAGACCGGCCGCGTCAATGCCGATGACAACAAGAAGCCGAAGATGAGCGCGCCGAGCAGCGCCGCCAGGGACGCGAGCAAGAGCACGCGCTCCAGCTCGTCGAGAGTGCGGTACGCCACGGCAGCGGACCGGTAACTGCCTACGGCCCACCCCAGCTCGGAAATCGTGCGCACTGCCGCGATTTGGGGCTCCCCATCCAGGGACAGTTCGCCAACCACGCCGATCTCTGCAGTCCAGGGCGCGCCCTCGGGCAAACGAGACCAAATCGGGAGCTGCGACACATCCGAACCCACGGCTACGTTCGGAAGCGCCACCGTCGCGACCGCACGGCGCTGCGAGTCAGCCAGAACGATGCGCGCGCCTTCCAGTCGACGCAGCGCGATCTTGGTGAGTTCGGCTTGCAGCGGCGACAAGTCCACCCGCGTCGTTACGTAACCGCTCGCCTTTGCGTTTGGTGCCCGGGGCACGGGCACGACGAGCAAGCCTTTGTCACCCCGCACCACGAAAGCGACGCCGCGTTCGTCGGCCTGTTTGCGAAGCGCCGCGTCGCTCTCCGGGGCCGCGGCCGGGCGCTTCTCCTTGGAAAGCACGGTGCTGATCCGCGCGCTTGGGACCTCGAATCGCACGGCATCAAAGGATTGGCGCGTTGCCAACACGGCCCGCACTCCGTCGAGCCCGTCCGCCGCGCTCGGAGCTGCAGCCCCTTCCGCTGCTTCGCTCGGCGCCACGCTCGGCTGCGCCGCGGCCAGCGCCAGAGCCTGCGCCACGGCTTTTGCGTCGTCTTCCAGCCGGCGCACGCGTTCAATGACTTTCGCCGAGGCTTCGGCGACCACCGCCTCTTGGTGTTGCGCCTCCAGCAGATAGACAGAGTCTCGATACTGCCTGCTGAGCAATACCGAGACCACGGCGGCCGGCACTACTGCCAAGAGCAGCAGCGTGGCCACGACTTTGATACGAATCGATACGCCGCGGGGAGTGGCTTCAGCGTTCGACGGGGCCATCTTTCCAGGCTTGCTCGCGTTTGTCGCTTCGCTTCAGGATCTGAAACTCGACGCGGCGGTTCTTGGCCTTGCCGGCGTCCGTCTTGTTGTCTGCGATGGGCCGCCGCGGCCCGAATCCACGTGCTTCGAGTCGCCGTTCGTCGACCTGACGCTCCACCAGCCAACGCAGAACAGAGAGCGCGCGCCGACGCGACAAGTCCATGTTCTTTTCCGCGTTGCCCACGTTGTCTGTGTGACCGTCGACCGCAACGCGCACGATCTCGGGATGCTCGTTCATGGCGCTGGCGACGGCAGCTAGCAACGCGAAGCTCGAGGACTCAATTTGATCGCTGCCCGTGGCGAAGTTGACCTGCTCGAGAATCACGATTTGCGTGCCCTCGACGCGAACGGAGTCCGGACAACCATGGGCCTTGGGGTCTTCGGTCTTCTTGCCGCGCTCCGTGGGGCATGCGTCGTCTTCATCAAAGATGCCATCGCCGTCGCGGTCTGCAGGGCACCCGTGCTTGGCTGGCTCCACACTGGCGACGCCTGGAACGTCCGGACAACGGTCGTCCATGTCGGAAATACCGTCAGCGTCCCGATCCGGGGGACAACCGAGGCGCTCCGGCGGCTCTCTAGCTTCTCCATACTGATCCGGGCAGCGATCGTTTTCGTCGAGCACGCCGTCCCGATCGCGGTCCAACGCACGTTTCCGCGCTTCTCGCCCTGCGACGGGCGCTTGGCCGGAGCCGTCCGAATCCGCCCCGGGCCTGGAACGAGCGAAACTGCTGGGGCCTGTGTCGGCGCCTGGCGCCCACGCGAGAGCAACCACCACGCGATAGCGCGGCGTGCCGGCCGCATCCGAAAGCCCGGGGCCCGCCCCGATGCCGGCTCGCCAAGGACCGCTTTCGTAGCGCGCAGAAAAGAGCGCCTCCAAGGGCGTGCTGTCCGGGTCGAGCACGTCAGTGCCCGCCGACGCACGGGTACTGCCAAAGAGCTCCGCGCCCAGCCACACCGGCGCGACGCGATACGCGGCTCCGCCACCGAACGTCGTGTCACTGCCCAGGCTCGTCGTCAGGCGGCTGGCGATCGGCTGCGACCGCCGTCCGAGCGCTAGGCGATAGCGGAAGCGCTCGGAGTCTGCCCCAAACACTGCGGTCACGCCGTAGCGCGGCTCGCCGGCGCCGGTGTAGTCCGACTCGGAGCCACTGGGCCACCAGGCGCGGCCTTCGATGCCCGCCCCGGGCACCAGGCCGTCATGCTCCAAGAGCGCGATACGAAGATCCGTACGCACATCCCCAAGGTTCGTTCCTTCTGGAGACGTAAACCGAGTGCTGATCGCCGCAGGGTCCTCTCCCGCCTGACTCACGTATAGTGGTAGGTCAACGCCGAGTTGGACCCGCGCCCAGAGCGGGAGTGTGGCCATGGCGTGCAGCACGAGCTGATGCGACACGACGTCGCCGATCTCGCCTGCGGCGTTTCGTAGCACCAGCGGACCGTTGGCGTAAGACCCAACGAGCCCCAGCTTTGGCAGAAGGTGGCCGCGCACGTGCATATCCGGTGTGGCCAGGAGCGCGTCGCCGGGGGCGGACGGTTCGAAACGCTCCAACGCGCCACCCTCATTGGCGGCGGGCCCGCTTTGGGCACCCGCCGAAGCAGCACAAAGCAGTGCTGTCCAAAGCACCAAAAAGAAGCGCGATTGTTGCGCTGACATCACCACGGGTCGATCTATAGTGTTTTGCCGTGCGTGTCATTCGTTCTTCAATTTCTGCATGGCTGAGCGCCGGGTGTGTGCTTGGCTTTTGCACGTCTGTCCATGCCGCACCGAAGCCAACTCCCGGTTACCAGGAGCGCGTATTCCATTGGACGATTCAGAAAGGCGAGAATTGCCGCCTGATCGCCCGGGCGCTCTACGGTTCGGGGAAGCACGCCGCACTGCTGAAACGCTACAACAACGTCGATTGTGCGAAGCCCCTCACCGAGGGGCTCACGCTAGTCGTTCCAGAAACCATAGGCACCGTGCCCACCGCGCAGCTTCGATCCATGGCGCCGGAGGTCAAGGCTCGTCCACCTGGCGCTAGCTGGGTGCCCGCAGCGCCGGGCATGTCGTTATACGAAAGCCACTCCGTCAACACCCTAAGCGATGCCCGCGCAAACATCGTGTTTGCGGATCGCACCCGGGTGTACCTTGCGGAAAACACCCTGGTCGTGATCTATGACACCGCGGCCGGAACCCAGGTCGCTAAGACTCCGCCACCCCGGGTGGAACTCGAAACCGGCGAGGTGCAAGCCGGTCTCGCTGCGCTGCGGGGCCAACCGGTGGAGATTTCCGTCAAAGGCGGCGCGCGTGTCAGTGCCGACAGCAAAGAGGCCAGCGTGCGCAAAAAAGGGCTGCGCAGCACCGTCAGCGTCTTCGACGGCAAGGCCAAGGTGCGGTCTGGCGGCAAAGCCGTGGACGTCCCCGAGAAGTTCGGCAGTGCGTTCGTAGAAAAGCAGGCCCCGACTCCCCCGCGCCCACTACCTCCACCTCCCAATTATGGTCCCGATACGTCTTCGGGCATTCTCGTGAGCCAAGAAGACCAGAGTCGCATCGTGGTGTCCTGGAGCGAAGTGCCGCGTGCCGTCGCCTATCGCGTGGAGTTGGCCCGCGACGTTGAGTTCTCGGAGCTGGTGGTGCGAGAAGAAGTCTCCGCACAGGTGCGCTCGTTCCGTGCGGAAAAGCTCCCGGCCGGCGGCTATCACGTGCGCGTCCGCGCCATCGACGACGAGGATTTCTTGGGGCTCGCTAGCACCCGACGCGACGTCACGCTGGTGTACAGCTCTGTGAAGGGCGGCTCGATCCAAGGCGGAACGATCGAGGCCAGCCCCTACGGCCTGCTCCTCTTCGAACAAGACACGTCCCTCGAGCTCTCCGTCGACAACGCGGCATTTGGCACGCTGCCAGCACGGCTCGATCTGCTGCAGCTTGCGCCGAAAATGCTCTCCCTTCGCACACGCGGCAGCGAACAGGTGACCGAGATACAGGTTCGCTACAAGAACCCGACCGCAGACGTCGCCTGGGCGAATGCTGACGCCCGCGAGGTACGCATCCGACTCTCCGGCCTGGAAGGCGTAGACGTGCCCACGCGCGTGGGCCCCAAGCTCTTGCTTGCGCAGACGGATGGTACAAGTGTCGAGCTCCCGCTTCGAGCGGGCACATCGAATTCGGAATTCTTTGCGACGCTGCCCAGCTCCGCGGTTGATCCCTTCGAACTCGACGTTATGGACGCTCGGGGGCGCGTGCTGTCCACCCATCGCTTGGGTGCGGATACCGCGCCCGCCAGCGCCCCCGCGCCTGCCGCTGGTCCCCGCCCCCTCGGGTTGGTCGCGCCCATTGTCGTTGCGTCCCCCGCACTGAGCATGACGTGGTGGGCGCCCAGCGCATTTGGCGCCGGAGCCATCGGAGCAACGGCGTCTCGCGAGGATGATTCCAGTCGCTTTCAAGGACACGCGCGAGCGCAGGGCAATGTCGGTGACCTCGGCGCCGATGCGCTCATTCTCTCGGACGGCGTGGGCGACGCCAGGGAGCCGGATCGCGCCGCGTGGCTCGGTCTCCGTTGGCGCGCGGTGCGGACAGACGGCGGACTCGAGCTGGCGCCCGCGGCGCGCGTCGGGATCCCGACCTCCCCAGGCGGCGCGGCACCCCGCGCCGAACTGGCCGTCGCCGTCGCCGTGCGCAGCGACAAGCTGGGCGTGATCGCCAACGCCGGTGGGCGCGCGGCGCTGGACGACACCCGGCTCGGAACGATCCCAGAAGCCCAAGGCTTCTTGCTTGCCGGCGCCACCTGGGACTTCCGTCACTGGCTCACAGGCTACGCTTTGCTCGACGCCCACGCCCTCGCGCGGGACAGTGAGCTTGCGCCGCGCGGTGGCCTCTCGGCAGGCCTAGAGGCCGGTACCGCCTTCATCGGCAGCGTGGGCATGCGGGCATCCCCTTGGGAGGAAGATGGCGGCCACTTTCTGGGGCAGTTGTCGATTGGAGTGCGGGAGCAGCTGCCGTGAGTGATCGCCCGCCGAAGCCGGGCAGGGTTCCAAAGTTCAGCGAAGTTGCGCCGGAGCCCACGCGCAACGCACGCACGTACCAGGTAGAAAACACCTTGGCTTCGGTGACGGAACCGGTCCCACCCATGGCCCCGGGCCCGGGGGTTGGCGTCGTGCTCGGAGGGCGCTACCGCTTGGACGAAGCACTCGCCAGCGGCGGAATGGGCAAAGTGTTCCGCGCACAGCATTTGGATTTGAAGGTGCCCGTCGCGGTGAAGATCCTGCACGGCTTCATGGCGGGGTCCGAAGAAGCCGGGCGGCGCTTTTACCGGGAAGCACGCGCGGCATCCATGCTTTCACACCCGAACGTAGTGAAAGTCACCGACTACGGAACCCACGACGGTCAGCCCTATCTGGTCATGGAGTTGGTCATGGGGGAGTCCATGGCCTATTGGCTGGACACCCACACCACGCCTCCTGCTTTGAGCGAGGTACGGGAAGCGATGCTCCAAGTGTCACGCGCCGTGGAAGCGGCGCACGCATCCGGGATCGTGCATCGCGATCTGAAGCCGGACAACGTGATGCAAAGCACACTGCCAGACGGCAAAGTGCTTTGGAAAGTTGCGGACTTCGGCCTTGCGCACCTGGACGATCCGAAGGACTTTGGTTCCACGCTCACGCAAGCCGATGCAGTCGCCGGGACTCCCGACTACATGAGCCCGGAGCAATGTCGGACGCTCAAGGTCGGCCCCAGCACGGACATCTATGCCCTGGGCTGCATCCTGACCGAATTGCTGCAATTGAGGCCCCCCTTCGCCGGGGCTTCCGCCATTGACGTCATCTCACAGCATATGTTCACGCCGCCGCCGGCGCTCGAGCGTCCGAAGGACGCGGAACCGATACCAGACTTGCTGGAACGTTTGCGCTTGCAGTTGCTGGGCAAACGACCCCACGAGCGCCCGTCGTCGATCACGGATGTCATTGCCGCCCTCGAAAAGGCCTTCGACCCCGAGGAAAACGAACGGGCACTTCCAGACCGAAAAGGCGAGCAACCGCTGGGAGCGCGAGACCAGCGGCATCCGGAATGGGTGCAGAGCGCTGGCACGCCGACCAGCGACAGCACGGCCACCATCGTCGTAGAGCGCGTCGGCAGCGGCAACGCGGAGGGGGTGACGAGCGAGGTCATCACCGCCATGCGTGCTCGGGGCTTTGCGGTCGTGGACGCCGGCTCCGGCATCGAGGCGGACATCCGGGTCTTCGACGCAGAGACCAATACTGCCGCCGGACTGTCGGCGCTGGAACACGCGCAAACGCCCGTGGTGATTTGCGCCGCGGGGCTCAGCGCGCCGGACGTCAATCGGTTCATCGAGGCCGGCGCCGCGGACGTGGTTCGGTATCCGGTTCGGGGCGAACAGCTGGCGCGGAAGCTGTCCCGTATCGCCCGCACGCTCAGAAAAATCTAGCAATTCTAAAGACTTATCGGCCAAGCCGGCCGCCCATGCTGAGTCCCTGCCGTCGTGATACAACCGCCAGGCCTTGTCTTCTGTCACAACGCCCATCGAAAGCCGGCCCCGCATTGCGGTGCGCACTCTGGCTGTTGAAGTCCTCGATGGTCCTGACAAGGGCGTGCGCGCCGAAGCGACCAGCGAGACCCTCAGCGTCGGCGCC
>CBDUPW010000072.1:0-26673 GCA_965369205.1 uncultured Polyangiaceae bacterium
GCCGCCCGGCGGTCGGCACGGATATTGGCCTACCTCGACGGCTGGGTGCTCGGCGCGGAAGCGTTTCACATTACGCAACCCGAGCCGAGCGGGAAGACCACTGCGTCGCTCATCTCGCAGGCTCTCGCACACGCGGCGCTTCTTCCGGACGACGTGGATTTCGTCAACGCGCATGGAACAGGCACGCGTCACAACGACCTCGCCGAGGGCCTCGGGTTACAGCAAGCCCTGGGTGCGGGAGCCCGTCGCATCCATGTCACGTCTTCGAAGCCGCAGGTCGGCCATACCCTCGGTGCATCGGGTGCCATCGAGGCAGCGTTCACGGTCATGTGCATCGCGGCCGAGACTCTGCCGCCGCTCGTCGGATTGCAGCACCCCGACCCGGAGATCCCGTTGCGATTCTGCGCAGCCAAGTCCGCGAGCATGCCTATCCGCTCGGCGCTCTCCACATCGTTCGGGTTCGGCGGCGCCGGGGCGGTGCTCGCGTTCAGAGAGCCTGCGGCGCCCGCACCGCTCCGTCGGCCAGCGCAGCGTCGCGTGTATGTGCAGGGCTTCGTTGGCGTCGCGGGCAGCACCGCGCCGGAAGCGGAACTCGACGTCCGTGGGCCTGGGGCGCAGGTCGACCCAGCGCGCAGTCGCCGCTTCGACGGGGCGAGCGCGCAGGTCGCGCTGGCCGCGGCCGAGTTGCTGGCTTCCGCCGGGGCCGCACCCGGCGAGACGGGGCTCGTTTGCGGAAACGCTTACGGAAACGTTCAGCGAAGTGTGGCCTTCCTCGGTCGCTTGTTCGAGCGCGGGCGCAAAGGGGTTCCGCCCGCAGAGTTTCCCCATCTGGTGCCGGGTGCGCTTGCCGGAAACGCCAGTATTTACAACGGTTTGCGTGGTCCGGTGCTTGGCTGCTGCGATCTCTCGGCCGGGGGAGACATGGCGCTCGACGTCGCCGCTGTGTGCGTCGCCGCTGGCAGCGCCACGCGGATGATTGCTGGAGCCGTGGAAGTGTACGACCCCATTGTGCTCGGCACGCTGGCTCCCGTCGTGGGTTCGGCGTCGCCACCGTCAGGCAGCCAAGTCGGCGGTTTCGTGCTTTTGGGCTCACGCGAAACAGCCGCTTGGGCGGAAGTCGGACGTACTTTGTGTGCGGATCCGGGACGCGCACTCTCACTCCCGCCTTGCGCCGATCAGCGGCGGGCTGCCGTCTTCTCAACGCTGGAACCTGGCACATTGTCCGCTGCGCTTGCGGGAACGTCCTGGCAGTCCGTCGCGCAGCGAAGCGCGCCGCCAGGGTTCATCGGCGAAGCGGTCTCGGCCTATTTGATCGGCCTGGCCGCGACGGCACTCCGCGCTGGAGATTTGGACGAAGCCTTGGTTGTCAGTTGTGGCGACGCGGTCGTTCGCGCCACGCACTTGCTAGGCGTGAGCGCGGCGTGACCGTTTCCGTTCTTGCCTTTGCCGCGGTTTCAGCGCAAGGGGCCGGCACAGCGGCCATCGACGTGAGCGCCGCGGGCGCGCACGCGCCTTGCCACGTGCGCTTGGATGCGACCTTGCGAGGCGCGGGGGTGCGGCAGCCCTTCGTGGCCCGCGCACAGCTCGAAGGTGAAGGAGACCGCGCGCGACTCTTAGTGAACCACGTGGCGCGTGAGCTGAGTCGGCAAATGCATCAGCTCGGGATCCAGCCGGTTGCCGAACGCGCGCGGGTGTACATCGGTACGAGTTCCGGCGGGATGCAGATGTCCGCCCTGTGCGCGCAAGCGTGGAGCCGAGGCGAAAGCGTCGCGACGGAGCAGGCTGCTGGTGCCACCTATTTTGGACCGCTGCTCGACCTGACGCAGGAGGCGCCCTGGGCCGGCGTGCCCGTCGTGCAGGTGCTCTCGGCCTGTGCCTCGTCCACAATCGCCCTTGGCCTCGGTCTTCGCGCCGTGCAGCTGGGGGAAGCGGACCTAGTGATCGCAGGTGGTTATGACGCTGTCACGCCGTTCGTTGCCGCGGGCTTCGAGTCGCTCGGGGCTACCAGTCAAAGGCCGCTGCCCTACCGCAACCGTCGCGATGGGCTCGCCCTCGGGGAGGGGGCCGCGTTGCTCCTCCTCGGCCGCGCTGCTCCCGGGGCTTCCCTTGGGGATCTGACAGGTTTCGCAGCAACTTCGGATGCGTTTCATGTCACCCAGCCGCACCCGGAAGGGCGTGGACTGGTTGCGGCTGCCCGCCGGGCGCTCGTGGACGCGGGTCTGGGCGAGGTGGAGCTGGTCAGTGGACACGGCACCGCGACGCCGCTCAACGACGCCCGGGAAGCGCTCGCCATTCGGGCGGCGTGCACGAATCGCCCGATCGTCTACAGTTTCAAAGGCAGCGTCGGGCATACCCTCGGCGCTGCTGGGGCTCTTGAGTCGCTGAGCGCGCTTCGGGCGATGCAGAACGAAGTGTATCCCGCGACGACCGGGCTCGGGGAAGTCGTTGCAGATCTGGCAGGGCAGGTTCTCGACACGGGCCGTTCGGGAGCGCCTCGGTCCTGCTTGAAACTCAGCGCCGCATTCGGTGGCGCCAACGCAGCTCTCGTGTGGACGCGCAGTGGCGCAGCTGCCAGGGCAGCGAGAACCGCGCAGTCCGTCGCGCTTCTCGCTGAACCGGTGTTTGTGGCCGATACCGAGCTGTCCGCTCATCCGCTGCTTTCCGCAGAGCTGTCTGCCCTGCAGCGATTCGATCCCATTTCCCGTCTCGCCATCGCGGCGGCGCTGTCTGCCTGCACGCGTAGTGGGCAACCGCTCCCGCGGGACGCTGCGGTCGTTGTCGGGACAGCTGGCGCCACCCTAGAGCTGAACGCTGCGTTCGAACTTGAGCGTTGTCGGCGTGGTGCCCAGCCGCGTCGCTTCCCGCCCACGTCCCCGAACTTGGCGCCCTGCGCGGTGAGCATCGCGCTGGGTCTGCAGGGACCGGCGTTTGCCGTGGGCGCGAGTGACGCCGCTGGCGTCGAGGCCGCGGTGGTGGCCGCGGATCTGATCGCCGCGGGGGACGCGCCGGCGGCCCTCGTGATCGCCCTCGAATGGCCTGGGGCATTCCTGGCGGAGCTTTGGGGGCGCCGGGGCTGTGCCCCGCTGGTCCCGGGCGCCTCCGCGTGCATCCTGGCCCAGGCGCCCCCGGGAAACGCCGGGCTCCTGAACCGGGCGGCGCTCCTGTCGTCTTGGAGCCGAGACCGCCAACAAGCCCCAGGTGCCACTTTGCGCGGGCTTTGCGACGCTGTCCGGGCGGCTTGTGGCTGAAAAATGCAAGCGCTTGCCCGGGAGCGCGACGTTTGGCAGTGTCGCGCCTGGAATGCCAACCCCGTCCGCCGCGTTTGATGCCGGAGACATGCCACGTCCCCAGCCCGCACGACCGCTGCAAATGCTGCGGCGCATCATCCTGCCTCTGATGCTTCCACTTGTGCTGTTCGCCTTGCTCGGATGTAACGCGCACACCATCCCGAATACCGACGTGGAGGATACGGACGACAACCGTCGCGTCATCAGCTTCTGTGAGGAATACCGGCATGCTGTGGAGCAACGCAAAGTGGGTCTCCTGCTGCAGCTGGCACACCCTTCCTATTACGAAGACGGCGGCAACGTCGATGCGACGGATGACATCGACTACGCGGGGCTGAAGGACTACCTAGAGGAACGATTTCGCGAGACGAAAGCGATCCGTTATGAAATCCGATACCGTCGAGTCGGGCTCGGACGCAAGGACGTCGTGTTCGTCGATTTCACGTATTCGGCCAGCTACAAGATCCCAACGCCGACCGGCGACATCTGGCGGCGCACGGTGGCGGACAATCGCCTTGAGCTGGTCCCCCACGGTGACGCGTTCAAGATCGTCTCTGGCATGTGAGCAGCCAAAGCCAGCCGCCCAGCTAGGGCGGGCGGCCCACTAGGACTGCTGCAAGAGCGAGAAACTGGTGCCGCGAGGGCGGTTCTGCCACACTGAAGTGGTCTGCTTACGGGACTACTCTGATGCGAAAACCGAAAGTCGCTTTCGTCGGGACCGGGGGAGCAGCACGTGGGATCGCCCATTTGGGTGTGCTCAAAGCGTGCGAGGAACTAGGCATCTACCCCGAGATTTTCGTGGGTGCGAGTGCCGGCGCCATCGTGGGCGCGACCTATGGTCAAGGCATCGGCCTCGACGTGCTGCTCGACGGCTATCGATTGCCGTGGAAACGACGGCACTCGGGCCCACGCTTTCACATGCACACGTTCTTTGGTGCCCCGCGAATGGCGGACCTATTCGACCCCGGATATCTCAGTTCCGGACTGTTTTCTGCGGACAAATTGGAGCGCTACCTAGCCAAGATCCTGCCCGTGAACGACTTTCGAAAAGTCGAGAGCCGGATCTTGGTCACGGCCGTGGACATCGACCGCTCCGAGCGAGTTCTTTTCGGTAAGGGGTTTGACGCTGAGACGCCCATCAGTCGAGCGGTTGCGGCGAGCTGTTGCGTACCGGGACTGTTCCGACCGTACGAAATTGGCGGGCGCTATCATCTCGACGGTGAAGTGGCCCGGACACTGTCGGCAGACGTCGCGGTGGAAGCTGGCGCCGATGTGGTGATCATCTCGAATATCTACCGGCCGGCCGCGCCTGGAGGACGTCGAAGCGTGGCGCGGCGCGGGCCCCTTGCCGTGATCAACCAATCCTTGAACATCTTGCTCACGGAAAAGGAACGCCGCGGGCTGGACCTGTACTCACATACGCACCCGCGTTGCCACTTCATTGATATTGCCCCCGATATTGGTCGATTCGGCTACCTGAATCGATTTGCGGCGCGCTCCCTCGTCATGCGCGGCTACCGCGCTGCCCTGCAGGCACTCGTGGTTGCCAAGGAACAAGGTGCGTTCGACGTCCTGGGGCAGGCCCAAGTGGGGCCGCCGAACTGAGCGGATGGCGGAGAAAACGGCGAAGCCGGTTTTCTAGCGCGCCAGAATATTGCAGCTGACGCCGTCGAGGTTGCGGTGGTCGGTGCCCGCTTCCGGGCGGGCTTGCCAAACCGCACGGCCAAACGCGTCCGAGAACGAGTAGCTCATGCGTAGTGGCTTTTTGGATGGCAGCCCAGAGGCAACCGCCGCGCGCCACGCGGCGCTCACGGGGCACGCAGGATCCGGCGCGGCTTTGTCAGCCTCGCTGCCCGTCGTCTCTTCGCTGGTTTGCCCGTCCAGGGAGCGTTTCACCTGGTAGCGCTCAGCGGCGACCGGCTGCCCCGGGCCGAGCCGCGCCTTGGGCTTGGCAAAGGTGGCAGTCAGCTGCGCAGACGGTTCCAGCTTTCCCGAGGACACCGCAGAGATTTCAAGGCGGACCAAGGCCGCTTCGCCGTGCCAACTGCGGGCTTTCCGCCAAGCGTCGCTGAGCGCCTTGTCGGGGTCCAGGCTTGTAGCGACGACCGCGCTCGCGCTCGGCTCAGGTGGCGGGAGCGCGCTTGCGGCGGCACCGGCTTCCGGCTGCGGGCCGAGGGTCCAATACAGGATCGCGGCGCCGGCAGTGAGCACGGAGATGCTGAGGATGATGACCGGGATCATGGACCGGCTCGAACGCTCCGGACGGGCCACCACCCCACGCCGCGGCTGCGGTGCCGTGCTTTGGCCGAAGTCCGGCAGCATCTCGCCGCAGGTGGGGCAACGCCCACCGCCGGTGGAGACGAAGCCTTGGCACGCCGGGCATTGAGGATGCACGTTCACGGTAGCTGAAAATCCTCGACTATTTCGACCACGGAGAATCCGCCGTCACTTGGGCGCAGTACGAAACTAACTTCGTCACCGAAGACCCGTGTGCGTCCCACCCGCGGCGTGGATATGAATACCCGCACGAGCACGTCCTGGCCTTGCACGACGCGGGGAACACTGCGCCCTTTACCCAAATCGGGAAGATCTTCGGCGCGGTAGGTTTCGACCTCGGCTTGCCGGTAGAGGGAGTTGATGCTGAGTTTGGAGTAGTCCACGCGCGCCATGCGCGTTTGCATGAAATGGCGTGCGCGCTGGCGGCCTCCCGTCGGACCCGTGTTGAACCAGGCTTGCTCATCAATGATGGGCTCGAGTTCGCGAAACGAGCCGTGCAACATGAGTTCGAGAAACCTGCGCACGGTCTTCCGAGCCAAGGATGTGTCTGGAGGCGTGGTCAGCTGGGCGACCCCCGCGCCCGTGACGGTCGACTGCGCGGCCGCTGGTAGTTCGGCGGCGCGATCGATAGCCACGCCCGGCGCGCGCCTTGGCGCTTCCTCAGGCTCGGACTGCGTTTCGAACTGCAGCGTTCGACCCGAAGCGCATCCGATAGACAGGTAGGCCAGCAGCAGGAACGCGGGCTGCGGCGCGATGCCGCGCATACGTGGCGGCACGCATCCTTTGGAGGGACTAGAGCGGTTCGATTTGCGGGTCATCCGTGCGCGTCATAGTGACGATGCACGGTCCTTCGACGGCTGTCCAGTTCGCCGGGACGCTGCCGAGTTCTGAAGCGATTAGCGAAAAGCGCGTGCTCTCGATGCTGGGGATCCGCGTCTTTCTCAAAGTCTCTTCTCCAAGCAGCTCCTCGACGTCGTTGCGCCCCCGCAGCACTCGGTAGGCCATCGTGCCGTTGCGGTGCACGGCGACCATGTGTTCGCCGTTGGTCACCAAGATGTCCCCGCGATTGGGCGAATGGCCTTCCTCCGCACTGAGTCGATCCACCAGCGCGATGGACGAGCGCAAGGCTTGGGCGACGGCGTCCGGGCCGACGTGGGGCTCGTTCAAGCGACCTGCGTCGTGCAGAAATGACAAGAACAAGTAGAAGAACATCTCGCTGTCCGTATCGCCGCGCACATTGCGTCGCAAGAACTCCGGCTGAGACTCCAGAAGTCGGTCGCGAAGCTGCTCGAACCCTACGATCGTTCCGGTCTGAGCGAAAAGCCAGGAGCGGTAGCGGAAAGGATGCGTGTTTTCCGTGCGTAGTGCGCCGACCGTGGCGCGGCGCACGTGTCCGAGTAGGACGTCCGTGCGCACGTTTTCAGCGGCTTCGGATAGATCGATGTTCGGGCGTTCGTCGATGGGGCGCCGGCGCAGTAGCACCTCGCCGGACTGATAAAATCCCAGGCCCCAGCCGACGGGCTGCCCGGGTTCCGTCGCGATCGTCAGAGTGGGGGCGTGTAGCGCCAGCACCCGAGCCCCCAAATCCGCTCGGTTTCCGATGAATGCGAACATGCGCGCCATTCAGGTTCTCCCAAGCTCCATAGATCCAACGACGTAATTCGATAGCATGATCTGAGTTGAGGGGTTTGTCACTTCGTGTGGACCCGCCTCAGGGTCACAAACGAGCCCGCCTCCCGGCACGCGTCAAGCGCTCAACCATGAGACGCACGGATGGGCACAAAGATTCCCGGGTTTTCGCCGCTCCACCCGAGAGAGTAGAGTCTGCCCCGTGGATCATCAGGAATTCAAAGAGCGACTGCTAAAAATCATGGAGTCCAAGCACCACGCTGCTTGGTCTGCGTTTACCACCGGCCAGGTCCGGCGCGACAAGCTGCACATCCACTTGGAGCAAGAGTACGCCACCTACGTGCGCGATTTCCCAGTCTTGGTTGCCCGTGCGTACGTGCTCTGCCCCATCGCGAGCGTGCGGCGCGAGCTGATCGAGAACGTGTATGAGGAGGAAACCGGCGGCCTTGCCGCTGGACGCCCCCACCCGGAGCTATTTCTGGAAGTCCCGCGCGGACTCGCCATGGACCTGTCTCGCTTCGAAGAAGTGCAACTTCTGCCGGCGTCGGCGCGATACCGCGCATTTCTCGATGCCGCGACCGCATCGGACTGGGATGTGGGAGCAGCGGTGACCACGCTGTTTGTGGAGGGCACCCGCTACGAGCGCGGAGAGCTCGAGCCTGACGCACCCAAGCGACCTCAGCCACCCCTGGAGAAGCACCCGCTTGTCGAGCACTACGGGCTGTCGGTGGATGCTCTCGCCCTGACCCGGGCCCATCGGAAGGTCGAGGGCGAGCATCGCGCGGCGGCGTGGCGAACATTGCTCGGCTCCGTGGCGCCCGAGCGGCGACAGGCAGTCGTCGAAGCGGTCGCAGACGCGCTCCGGCACTGGCTCTTGTACCGGGACGGTGTGGCCGCGGCGTGCGGCGTGCCGAACGTGGCGAGCGGAGCGGCGCCATGACTCGCGCTTTTGTCGCTGGTGCTACGGGCTACACGGGACGAGAAGTGGTGGCCGCATTGTGCGAACGCGAGATAGAGACGATCGCGCATGTGCGCCCAGATTCGCAGCGCATCGAGGAGTTTCGCCAGGAGTTTGTTGGCCTTGGCGCAACTATGGACGTCAGTGAATGGCAAGCCGACGTGCTGTCGAATCGCTTGCGCGCACTGGCGCCGGACTACGTATTTGCGTTGCTAGGTACAACCAAGAAGCGGATGTCGGCGTCGAGTGCGGACGAGAGCTACGATAGCGTCGACTACGGCCTCAGCGCGATGCTGCTGCGGGCTGCGATGCAGTGCGAGGTGGTGCCCCGCTTTGTGTACCTCTCCGCTGCTGGGGTTACCGCGCAATCGCGCGGCGCGTATTACAAGGCGCGCGCGCGCATGGAGGCTGAGCTGGTCGTTTCCGGGGCTCCCTACGTTATCGCGCGGCCGAGCTTCATCACCGGCGACCGCAGCGAACCGAGGGCAGGGGAATCCGTTGGCGCGGCGCTGGCAGACGCCGCGCTGGGCGTGGTTTCCGCGTTCGGCGGGGGCCGGGTTGCGCAGCGCTATCGTTCGATGACCGCAAGGCAGCTGGCCCAGGGGCTGGTGCGCAGTGTCCTTCGGGTTAGCGGACATGGGGTGGTCCTGGAAGCCGAAGACCTGAGGCGCACCGAGTGAACCGCCAGGGGGGCGCCGCCCGGGGCCGGGAAGCGGCCGAGATGCGGGTCCCCAGGTTTCCTTGGGATTTGTGATAGCCTGCGCCGCGATGAAACGATTCGGCATCTGGATGGCTGCCTGTGTGGCGGCGGGGTCGGTCGCTTGTGGGGCGGTGTATCCGGAACTCAACGCACCCGTGCGCCCGGCAGGAGCGGGACCGCTGACGCCGCCTCCGCCGGAGGACATGTACTTCTTGCGCTTTGCTGGCGCCGAAATTCCTCCGACAACCCGTGATGGGCGAAAATGGGACGCCGTTGGCGGCGACGCGCCCGACCCGTTCGCGAAGCTCTTCATCGACGACGAGGAGCTGTTCCGGACGCCCGTGCAGGCGAACACCCTCGCGCCGACCTGGCTGGACGCGGAGCGTGCCAACTATCGCGTGGCCAAGGGAAGCCGCGTGCGCGTCGAGGTGTGGGACTCGAACGCGCTGACGCACCAACCCATCTGCGTCAAAAAGCTGCATTCCTTGCACGGTCAGGTATCCCCGGACCCGATGGAGATCACTTGCGACAGTGGGGCCAAGGTGCGGCTGCGGATCGAAAAGGCGCACGCGGTGCTAGGTCTTGGATTCTCTTACGAGCTGCGCACGCGCGACGTGTACGTCACCCGCGTCGTGAAAGAGTCCCCCGCTGGGCGCGTGGGATTGCTGTCCGGGGACCAGCTCGTAAATATCCACGGCAAGTCCGCCCGGGACATGCAGGATGGAGAGGCGAAGAGCCTGATCAACACGCACAGCCGAACTGGGCTCAGCTTGACGATCAAGCATGGCGATGGCTCGACGGTGGACGTTACCCTCAAAGAGGGACCGATCTACCCGGTGAAGTCCGACGACATTCCGATCCCCTGAGCTTGACGTCAAAGGGCGCTGCTCCCATTCATTTGTGACATGAACACCCCAGCCTCGCCGATTGTGGTCGTCGAAGCGGACCGGCCCGTCCTGGTAGTGACGGGCGCGGACCGTCAGACTTGGCTGAACGGCATCGTGAGCTGTGATCTTACGGATTTGACCGCTGGCGGCGCATACGGATTGCTCCTGAGCAAGCAGGGAAAGATCCAGACGGACTTGGATGTGATCGTCGGTGATGGCGCGCTCTATTTGAGCTTGGCTCCGGGCAAAGCTGCGGAGACCCTCGCCACGTTGGATCGCATGTTGATCATGGAGGACGCGGAAATCGTCGACCGCAGTGATGACCTTTTAGCGATCCGGATTCATGGGCGGGGAGGGGACGCTTGGCTCAAGGCCCACGGCGCAGCCGTGGCGTCCGGCGCCGTGGACTTCACGGGCGTCGGCGGACACGCGGCCATCGTTCACCGTAGCGAGTTGAAAGCTCTGCAGCCGCATCACGACCGGGAAGGGTGGACCCGGCTCCGGGTCGAACGGGGGTTCGGCGTGTATGGCGTCGACTACGATCTCGCGGACAACCCCCACGAAGCCGCTTTGGATCGCAGCGCGATCAGCTTTTCTAAGGGCTGCTACCTAGGTCAGGAAGTCGTCTGCATGCAGGACATGCGCGGCAAGTTGAAGCGACGGCTCTCCATCCTCGAGTTGTCCGCTGCCGGCGTCGCGAGCCCTGCGGCGGTCCTTCACGACGGCACGGACGTCGGGGAAGTGCGCAGCGTGAGTCCCGACGGGAAGCTGTGCCTAGCGCGTATTTCCGCGCCCCACTTCGAAATCGGAACCGTGCTCAGCGTGGGTGGCGAGCGCGCAGTGGTGGTCGGCCCCAAAGGGGCGTGAGAGCGTCGGCGGACATGGCGAAAACGCCGCCTCCGCCCCAATACGAACGCAGCGAGAGTGGTTTTCGGATCGCCGAAAGCGCCCTAGCCTTGGTCGGTGCCACTCCGCTGGTCCGTCTCGCGCGGCTCAGCCCCGACGGCGGGGCCTCGGTTTGGGGCAAAGCGGAATTCACGAACCCCGGGGGCAGCGTCAAGGATCGTCCTGCGTTGCACATGGTTCTGGCCGCGGAGCGGGCGGGCACGTTGTCGCCTGGGGCGACGATGATCGAGGCAACCAGCGGCAACACCGGCATCAGTCTGGCCATGATCGCGGCGGTGCGAGGCTATCGCTGCGTCTTGGTCATGCCGGAGGACATGAGTCTGGAGCGGCGCTACATCCTACGAGCCTATGGCGCGGAAATCGTGCTGACACCAGCCCTCGACGGCATGGCAGGTGCGGTGCAGCGCGCCGCTGCGCTGCTCGCCGAGACAGAGCGCGGGTTCATGCCGAGTCAGTTCGAAAACCCAGAGAACCCAAAGAGCCACGAGACCACCACGGCGCTCGAGCTCCTCGAGCAGGCAGGACCTGGGCTTTCGGTCTTCGTTGCAGGGGTGGGGACTGGCGGCACGGTCACGGGCACCGGTCGGGCGCTGAAGCGCCGGGATGCGAAGATCCGAGTGATCGCCGTGGAGCCGCAGTCAAGCGCCGTGCTCAGTGGCAAGTCACCGGGCATGCACGGGATCCAGGGCATGGGCGCAGGCTTCGTTCCGGCCATCGTCGATCGCAGCGTGATTGATGAAATAGTGACTGTCAGCGACGTAGCCGCGGAACGCATGGCGCGCCGGCTCGCTCGGGAAGAGGGGCTGTTGGTCGGGCCAAGCTCCGGAGCAAACGTGCACGCCGCTGTGGAAGTCGCCAAGACCCTGCCCGAAAGCGCGCGCGTGGCGACGGTGCTTTGTGACTCGGGCGAGCGCTATCTCTTCTGAGAAGCGCGGGGCTACTTGCCTTGGAAACTAGGCTCGCGGCGCTGCGCCCAGGCCTGCACGCCTTCCATCATGTCTTCGGAAGCAAGGAGCCTGAGTTGCCCGGACTTCTCTCGCGTCAGCGCGTCTTCGATGGAACCACGGAAGCTCTCGCGCACGCTGTGCCGAATTTGTTCCAGCGCCAGCGGCGGGCCCTTGGCTAGTTCCGATGCCAGCGCTTGAGCCGTCGACAGCGTGTCGTCCGGGGCCACGACGCGGTTCGTCAACCCAAAGGAAAGCGCCAGTTGCGCCTCGATCTTGCTCCCGAGCAGCAGCATTTCCATCGCGCGCCCAAGGCCCACCAGTCGCGGCAACCAGAAGGTTCCGCCACCGTCAGGCATCAGGCCGATTTTGACGAACTTCTCCTGCAAGTACGCCCGGGTGCTCATGACTCGCAGGTCGCAGGCCAGGGCCAGATCTGCTCCGAAGCCGACCGCGGGCCCATCGATGGCTGCCACGAAAGGTTTCGGTGCGGAAACGATGGCGCGGATCAGGACGTGGAACTCGTCGAGCCGTTCCTCCATGTTCACGTCAGTTTCGGACATCGCCGACTTCAGATCGGCGCCAGAGCAGAAACTCTCGCCCGCGCCAGCAAGCACGACTGCACGTACAGCAGGGTCTTGAGCCACGTTCTGCAGGGCGTTGCCGAGTGCCACGACCAGTTCTCGATTGAGCGCGTTCTTGCTGTCGGGTCGATTGAGGGTCAGCGTCGCGACGGCGTCGGAGTTGCTGACTAGAAGCGGGGCTTGGCTCACGGCGCTAGGCTGGCGTCGGACGTCGTGGGCTGTCAAGCCGACACGCAGCTCCGCACGCGGGGTTTGCGCTCCGGGACAAAGGGGACTACGTGCGCTGGCATATGAAACGCGGCTTTGACCTGCCCGAGCCCGTGGCGCTGCCGGCGCAACGGGGCCAGACCTTCGTGAAGCTAGTCGAGCTAACCCAGCGCTTGCTTGCCGAGGATGGCTGCCCCTGGGACCGGGAACAGACCCCGCACAGCATGCGTCGCTATGTTCTAGAAGAGGCCTGCGAAGTCATTGACGCCATCGAGGATGGCAACCCGAACGAACTCAAAGAAGAGCTGGGTGACCTTGCCCTGCAGGTGGTGTTTCTCGCGGAGTTGGCCCGGAAAGACGCCGACTTCGGGCCCGACGACGTCGTGCTTTCGATTTGTGAGAAGCTCGTGCGGCGTCACCCCCATGTCTTCGAAGACCAAACCGTCGAAGACTCGACGGAAGTACTGCGCAACTGGGAAGCGATCAAAGCGGAAGAAAAAGCCGGGCGTCGGATCTTGGACGGCGTGCCGCGTTCTCTGCCAGCGCTGGCGCGGGCGCAGCGCATGAGCGACAAAGTCAGTCGAGTGGGTTTCGATTGGCCCACGAAGCAAGGTTCCCGGGACAAAGTCGCCGAAGAGGTGGCGGAGCTGAACGAAGCCCTCGCCGGTGGCGACAGCGAGCGCGTCGAACACGAGCTGGGGGACCTGCTCTTTGCCCTGGTGAATCTCGCGCGACATGAGCAGTTGGACGCGGAAATCGCATTGCGCAAAGCCAGCGAACGGTTTCGCGAGCGCTTCGCGCATGTTGAGGATCGCGTGCGCGCGGTGCACGGCGGTTTTCCCCGCGCGAAAGACGGAAAGCCAGCGCCGGGGATCGCGCTTTCCGAACTCGACGGCTACTGGAACGAAGCCAAGGGGCGCGAGCAGTGAGCGCGGAGGCTGAAGCCGCTGCTGCGGTGCATCCCCTCGCACGTCTGCCCGAGGAGTGGGAGGTGCTCATGGCGCAGGCCGGCGAACCCCGCTACCGCGCGCGGCAGGTCTTTCGCTGGTTGCACGCGGGCGCCAGCGCGAACCCCGCGGAAATGAGCAACCTGCCGCGGCCCCTGCGTGCGCGGCTTGCCGAAGAGTCCCTCGAGATTGCGAGCGAGATCGTCGCCGTGCGACGCGCCAACGATGGGACCCGCAAAGTCTTGTTGCGCTTGGCCGGGAACGCGCAGATCGAATGCGTCGTCATCCCGATGAAGCGGCAAAAGGAGCCCTCCCAAGACGCGGACCTGGCGGCGGTTCCCGAAGACGACGATGCTCCCGTTGAAGGGGCGCCCACGCGCGTCACCGTGTGTCTGTCCACGCAACACGGTTGCGCCATGGGCTGCGTGTTCTGCGCGAGTGGGCGGTCGGGTCTTTTCCGCGGCCTGTCCGCTGCCGAGGTCATCGAGCAAGTTCGGGTGGCCCGGGCACAGCTTTCGGACGGGGAGGTGCTGCGTAATCTGGTGTTCATGGGCATGGGCGAGCCGCTGCATCACTACGGCGAGACCGCGCGTGCGCTGCGCGTACTCACCCACGCGGACGGCATGGACTTGTCACTCAGGCGGATCACGGTCAGCACCGTGGGGCTTGTGCCAGGGATCGACAGACTCGGAGAGGACTTTGGAGGCAAGGTGGGCCTTGCTGTCTCTCTTCACGCGGCAACGGATGAGCTCCGCAACAAGATCGTCCCCATGAACGCCCGCTATTCGGTGGGAGACATCATGGCCGCACTCCGGCGCTACCCGTTGCCCCGGCGGCGCCGCATCACCTTGGAGTACACGTTGATCCGTGACGTGAACGACGCGGCGGAGCATGCCCGGGAGCTCGTGCGTCTCGTGCGAGGCCTCAAGGTGAAGATCAACCTGATCCCGATGAACCCCGTGGCTGGGTCTGGGCTCGAAGCGTCTTTGCCAGAGCGCGTTCGTGCGTTTCAGGAGGCCGTGGCCGGCGCCGGCATTTCCTGTTTTGTGCGGGTGCGACGCGGCGATGACGTGGACGCCGCCTGCGGTCAGTTGGCCTTGGGCGGAGAGGCCCCGGCGCCCCAGTTGATCCGCGGGATTGGCAGAAAAACGCAGTAGAATCCATAGGTTGTCGATCTCACCCCGAAGGGGGACCCGATTGTTGGGTATGCTGCGCCCATGACCGCTCCGAACTTGTTGGGCAGCAGCATGGACCGCGCGCGGGCGTGGCTGGAACAGGATCCGGACCCGGAAACCCGCGCAGAGATGCAAGCGCTCCTCGACGCCGGCAACGACGCCGAAGTCGCCGAGCGCATGCATGCCCCCCTTGCCTTCGGCACCGCCGGATTGCGGGGGATCGTTGGCGCCGGAGAGAACCGCATGAATCGTGCGGTTGTGATCCGCGCGACCCGTGGCCTTGCGGAGACGCTGCGAAAGCGTGTGCCTGATTGGAAGACGCTTCCCGTCGTGCTCGGTTACGACGGGCGCCTGAGCAGCCGCGGGTTTGCCGAGGAAGCCGCGGCGGTCTTGGATGCCGCGGGGATCCCAGTGCGAGTATTCGATGGGCCCACGTCCACCCCCATGGTGGCATTTGCAGCGCGTGAATTGGGAGCGCAGGCGGCGATCGTGGTGACTGCCAGCCACAACCCGCCGGAGTACAACGGCTACAAGGTGTACGCGCCCAACGCGGCGCAGATCATTCCGCCGTGGGATATCGAGATCGCCGACGCTATCGCGTCGGTGGGCCCGGCTCGCGAGGTGCGTCGCAAAGCGGACGCGTTCGCACGAGCGGAACGTGTTCCGGAGTCGTTCACGGAACGCTACCTGGATGCGGTGGACGCGATCCGCCCCGCGGACGCTCGGGATCAAGACTTCGGCATCGTCTACACACCGATGCACGGTGTGGGCGGTCCACTATGCGCTCGCGCCTTCGCGCGGGCGGGCTACGCACGGTTCTTCGTGGTGCCGGAGCAAGCCGAGCCGGACGGAAACTTCCCGACGGTGCGTTTCCCAAATCCCGAAGAGCCAGGGGCGCTGGATCTTGCCCTGGCCCTGGCCGAGAAAGAGGGCGCCGAGCTGATCCTGGCAAACGATCCGGATGCGGATCGGCTCGCCGTCTGTGTGCCGACGGCGACGGGGCGCTTCGTGCAGCTCTCGGGAAACCAGGTCGGGATCTTGCTGGCGGATTTGATGCTGCAGAGTGCCCTCGATGCGCCTCGACCTGCGGTGTTTTCTTCGATCGTGTCCTCGCCCATGCTGGGGGATGTGGCGCGGGCCTACGGGGCGCATTTCGAACAAACTTTGACGGGCTTCAAGTGGATTTGGAACGCCGCGCTGGACCTCGAAGCGGCCGGCGGACTGCGCTACTGCTTTGGTTACGAAGAAGCACTCGGCTACTCGGTCGGGCGCATCGTCCGGGACAAGGACGGCGTGAGCGCGGCGCTGCTATTCGCGGATTTGGCGGCGATCTGTCGCGCGCGCAAGACCAGCGTGCTCGAGCATTTGCACGGGCTGTACCGCAAGCATGGCCTCTGGGTCAGCGTGCAGAAGAGCGTGACCTGTCCCGGCAGCGAAGGACTCGCGAAGATCGTGGCCACCATGGAGGCGCTGCGCAGGGCGCCTCCAGCGCAGGTGGCAGACACCCAAGTGACCCACGTGACGGACTATCGCGAGGGCGCCGAAACAAGGCCACGCTGGCTCGGGAAGACGGACCTGATCTCCTTGGATCTCCAGGACGGCGGCCGGATCCTCGTGCGCCCGAGTGGCACCGAGCCCAAGCTGAAGATTTACGTCGATCTGCGCGCGGAGCTCGGCGACGACGGCGTCAGCGCCCGAGAGGAAGCCGAGCGCGCGCGCGCGAGTGCGCTCGCGGACGCGCTCGCGCAAAGTTTGGGACTCTAAGAAATACCGGATCTGGCCAAACACACTAGGAGGACGACCATGCGAAAATGGATCACGACCAGCGCGGCAATGCTCTCGATGCTGTGGGCCGCGCCAGCGGCGGCTCAGGAGTTCGGAACTCAAGGCACCCCGGCGCTTTTTGCCGAGCGGCTATTTGGCGCGTACATTTCGAAGGCCGAAATCGACTTGCCGAACGGCAATGAAGCTGAAGCCAACTATTCGGGCATAGGCTTGGGATTCCGTCCAGCGGGCGACCCGGACTTCGCCACGCCATACGAAATGGCGCGCGTGGGTTTCGACTACTTTGTCATCGACTCCCTGTCCGTCGGGGGCGCACTCGGTTATGCGACCGCCCAGGAAAGCGGGGATCCGGACACGGAGATCAGCCGGTTCTTGATTGCGCCTCGGGTCGGGTACGTGTGGATGTTCTCGGAGGTGGTCGGTTTCTGGCTACGTGGCGGTTTTACCTACCACTCAACCAACACGGATCCCGGCGACGGCGAGGAAGACGCACTGGCCCTGACGGGCGAAGGCATGTTCGTCATTTCACCCGCGCCGCATTTCGGATTCATCGTGGGGCCCACCTTCGACTTCTCCCTGACCGGTGAGGTCAACAACCAGGACCTCCGCTATCGCTCCTTCGGCATCGTGAACGCCGGGGTCGGCGGCTGGTTCTAGGCGGCGCTCGGCGAAAATAATGTGCCTCCGGCAGGGAAGGGGGGTGCTGGCTCGGGCGTATCAGGCCTTCGGGCACCCCTTTTTGGGCGCGGGATGGGCGCGCCTTGGCCCTTGCACTCATCGTGGTGGCAGCTAAGCTCTGCCCGCCGCCCAGCGGTCCTTATTCCCGGAGAAAACCATGCGCTTCTTATTCCTTTCCATCGCGTCCGCACTGGCCATTGCTTGTTCTTCCGGCGGGGGAGGCGGCGGCGCCGTCTCCTGCGCGGATGGTGGCGCGTGTCCCACAAACTACCAATGTGGCGCGGACGGATTTTGTTTCCAGCAGGTGGCAACCGGTGGCAACGGCGGCACGGGGAATTTTGGCGGTTTCGGCGGAGGAAGCGGCGGAACGACGACGGGCGGCGCCTGCGACGCGGCGTGCACCAAGGCGGCCGAGGTTAGCTGCGCGAATCCGGTATCGGCCACGTGTGTCAGCGACTGCATGCAGGCGCGCAGTGGGAGTCCCGCGTGCACGGGGCAATTCGACGCCTTCTTGTCCTGTCAAATTGCCAACGGCTCGGCCGTCTGCGACGCCGATGGCGATCCGACCGTTCAAGTGTCCGGGTCCCAGTGTGACGCCGCCAATCAAGCGTTCGTGGACTGCGTCTCGGGCGGCACGGGTGGTACGGCTGGCAGCGGCGGCTTCGGCACCGGTGGCACCGGCACGGGCGGCTTCGGCACCGGCGGCACGGGCACGGGCGGCTTCGGCACTGGTGGCACCGGGACCGGTGGCTCTGGCGCCAAATGCGGACTCTTGGTGGATGGAACGCCCGCGTGTGACTCCTGCGGTGAGACGTTCTGCTGCACCCAGCTCCAGGGCTGCGGCCCCGGGACTACGTGCAATCAGCTGCTCGCGTGCATCGACGCAAATTGCCCGACGGATGCCAGCTGCATCAACACGACCTGCTCCCAATACGCGTCGGGCACCACGCAGCTGCAGGCGATTCAGACCTGCGTCTGCGCGAGTTGCTCGTCCCAGTGTTCGTCCATTTGTAGCTGAGCGGGGCGGCGCCCCGCCGGAGCTGACCCGGCCGAGAGGGCCGCCCGCGTTTCGCGCGGCGGCCTCCTTTGACATCGCGTCAATCGTTGCGATCGAAGGGCACGATTTGAGCGTCCGCGAGGTCGGGGACGGCTCCGCGCACCTGGTCGAAGATTTGGCTGGCCGTGCCCACGACGGCGACGATCAGGTTGTGCGGGTCGAGGCGCCGCGCGATGGCGGCGTTCACCTGCTCCAAGGTCACGGCTTCGACGTGTTTGGTGTAGTCACGATAGTAGCCGTCGGGCAGATCGTACATCACCTCGTCGAGAAGCAGGCCCACACGCTTGCTGGCGGTATCGAGGGCGAACGCGTGACTGCGCACGAGGTAGCGCTTGGCCCAGGCGAGTTCCTTCTTGGTGATGCCCTTATCCACGAAGCGTTCGAGCAAATCTAGCTCCAGCCCAATACACGCCGCTGCGTCTTCGGCTTTGGGGAATGTCCACAAGGACAGCGCCCGGCGCTCCTTGTCGATGGGCAGGTTCGAATACGCGCCGTAGGACCAGCCGCGCTTCTCGCGGACTTCCTGGGTGAGTCGGGCCGTGAAGGTGCCACCAAAGACGGTATTGGCCACGAATAGCGCCACGTGATCTTCGTCCTGAGGACGCGTCCCGGCGGTGCCGATCAAGATCTGCGTTTGTGAACGCTCGGGCTTGTCCACGAACACCAGGTGTCGCCCTTCACTGAAGGTAGGCGCCGGAACGGATTGACCGGGTGCCGCCCCTGCGGGCAGCGCTTCGAGCAGTTGCTCTGCGATGGTGTTGGCAGTGTCCGGGTCGATGTCGCCGGAAAAGGCGAAGACAACGTTGTCGCGGACGTAGCTCTCGCGATGGAAGGCGCGAACGTCCTCCAGGCTGAGGTCGGCGATGCTCGATTGGCTCCCCACCACACTGCGGCCGTAGGCATGGTCCGGATACATGCGACGGCGAAAGTTGGAACGCGCGAGCGCCCGATCGTGGTCGCGGGCTTCCACGATTTCGGCCAGAGTTTCACGCTTCAGTCGTGCGTGTTCCGCCGGATCAAATCCCGGGCGCGCTGCGACATCGCCCAGAACTTCGACAAACTGCTGCAGTGACCGGGTGATCACGGTGCCGTGCACGCCCGATACCGAGTGCGAAGCGTCGACCCCCAAGGAGCCCCCTAGGCTATCGACGCGCACGTCCAATTCTTCAGTACTGCGCCCCCCCCCAGTGCGACGCATCAATCGGCCCATCAATCGGCACAGGCCCTCCTTGCCGACGGGATCTCGTGCGGCGCCGGTTCGGAGCGCCATCGTCATGCTCACGATGGGCAGAGCCGCGCAGGACTCGACCAATACTTGCGGGGGTTTCACTGTGCGGCCTCCGCTTCAGTCTTGTTCGGCCGAACGAGGACCAGCGTGCGATTCGATTCGAGCAAGTAGCGTCGCGCCACCCGCACCACATCACTTGCGGTCACGCTGCGCACCGCATCCAGTCGTTCGAATGCCGCGTTCGGCCGCCCCAGCACCACCTCGTAGAATCCGACCGTAGAGGCTTTCCCATCAGCAGTTTCGAGACCAGCGACCAAGCCCAATTCCAGGCGCGCCTTGGCACGCGCCAGTTCATCCTCGCGAACTGCTTCGTGTCGGACCGAAGCGAGCTCTCGGTCGATGGTGTCCAGGAGCAGTTCTGCGCGGTGCGTGCCTCTCGCCGAAGCGAAGATTTCGAGCAGGCCCGGATCCCGAAACGGGCTCACAAACGACCGCAGGTCGGTGGCCAGCTCGAGCTCACGCACGAGTTTCGAGTGCACCCGACTCGCGCGTCCTCCAAAAAGCACTTCGTTCAGCACGCTTAGCGCGGGGTGGTCGAAGTCGCCCAGGGCCGGACTCTTGTAGCCGACCAACACTTTGTCGCTTTGCGTGGGCTGTAGGATCTCCCGGCGGCGTTCATCCGTCTGCGATGGCTCTGGACGCACGTCTTCGAAGGGCAATCTGCTTGGCGGGATATGCCCGTACGCCGCCTGGATCTTCGAGAGTAGGGCGGCTTCGCTCACGCTACCGACCACGATGAGCGTGGCATTGTTGGGGGCGTAGAACGTCCGATAGAAAGCCACACAGTCTTCGGTCGTGAAGCCGTCGATATCCTGCATCCAACCGATGGTGGGGCTGTGATAGGCGTGTGTGGTGAATGCCGTGGCCCAGAGCAGCTCGCTTGCCGTGCTCTCCACGTCGTCGTCTACGCGGTAGCGCCGCTCGTTGGCGACCACTTCCTTCTCACTGGCAACCTGGGGGTCTTTCAGGATCAGCCGTGTCATGCGCTCCGCCTCTAGGCGCACGATCAAGCCGATGTGACTGGTTGGGATAGCGACGTGGTAGTGCGTCCAGTCGAACCAGGTTCCGGCGTTGCTCTCCGCACCGGCTTCCTCCAGGCGACGATCGAATTCGCCGGCGCCGAAGCTCTCCGTCTCTTTGAACATCAAATGTTCGAAGAGATGCGCCAGTCCGGTCTTGCCACGGCTTTCGTGGCGTGAGCCGACGCGATACCACGTGTGGTACGCGGTGACGGGGGCGCTATCGTCCTTGACGAACAAGAGCTGCAGTCCGTTGCCAAACCGGAAGCGTTCCCCGATGAGTTCGGGGCCGAACGCGAAGCTTTCGATGTGTTCGACAGCGCCGTGGGGCGGCGGGCTTTCGTTGAGTCGATCAAGCCGTTTCGTACGAGCTGAGTTCTTCTTCATCAGTCAGTCAATCTTCAAGATAGCCAGGAAAGCATCTTGCGGGACCTCGACACTGCCCACGGACTTCATGCGCTTCTTGCCTTCTTTTTGCTTCTCCAGCAGCTTGCGCTTGCGAGAAATGTCGCCGCCATAGCATTTGGCGGTCACGTCCTTGCGCAGAGCACGCACGGTCTCACGGGAAACGATTTTGGAACCGATCGCTGCCTGAATGGCGATTTCGTATTGTTGGCGCGGCACGAGCTCTTTCAGCTTCTTCGCCAGCGCACGGCCGCGGATGTATGCATTGTCCCGATGCACGATGACGCTCAACGCGTCCAGGGGTTCACCGTTAAGCATGATGTCGAGCTTGACCAGTTGGTCCGTGCGGTAGCCTACGAGCTCGTAGTCCATGCTGGCGTAGCCGCGGCTGGCGCTCTTGAGCCGATCGTGGAAATCCAGGATGACCTCAGCCAGGGGTAGCTCGTAGGTGATGACCACGTGCTGCGTCGTCGCGAAGTTGATGCCTAGTTGCGTGCCCCGCCGTTCCTCGCACAGCGCGACGACCGCACCTACGTGCTCCGCGGGCGTGTGCACCGTCACTTTCATGATCGGTTCTTCAATGTGGTCTAGGTCGCCGACTGCGGGCATCTTCGAAGGATTGTCGACGATGACCTTGGCGCCTTCTTTCGTGATCGCGTGGTAGACGACGCTCGGCGCAGTGGTGATCAGGTCGAGGCCGTACTCCCGTTCCAGCCGTTCCTGAATGATCTCCATATGCAAAAGGCCGAGAAAGCCGCAGCGGAATCCGAAGCCGAGGGCTTCGGAAGTGTCCGGCTCGTACTGGAACGACGAGTCGTTCATATGCAGCTTGGACAGCGCGTCGCGCAAAGACTCGTACTCAGCAGAGTCCGTTGGATACACGCCCGCGAAGACCATCGGCTTCACTTCCTTGAAACCGGGAAGTGCGTGTTCCGCCTTGCGCGCTGCAAGGGTGACCGTATCGCCAATCTTGGTGTCTTCGACGCTCTTGATGTTGGCGGCGACAAAGCCGACTTCCCCCGGCCCGAGTTCCGTCAATGGAACCGGGTGCGGCGAGAAGCATCCAATCGCCGTGACTTCGTAGGCGCGCTTGGTGGCCATGAATAGGATCTTGTCGCCCTTTTTCAGTGTGCCTGCGATCACGCGCACCATGACCACGGCGCCGCGGTAGCTGTCGTACCAGCTGTCAAAGATTAGCGCATGCAGCGGCGCTTCCGGATCGCCGGTGGGCGGAGGAATGCGCTCGACCACCGCTTCAAGGATCTCCGGCACGCCGACGCCGGTCTTTCCGCTGGCCAAGATCGCTCCGCTGCAGTCCAAGCCAATGACTTCCTCGACCATCTCCGCGGCTCGGTCCACATCCGAAGAGGGCAAATCCACCTTGTTCAAGACGGGGATGATCTCAAGGTTGTTGTCCAAGGCGAGGTAGACGTTGGCCACCGTCTGCGCCTGAACTCCCTGGGTCGAATCGACGACGAGCAAAGCACCCTCGCAGGCGTTCAAACTCCGACTCACCTCGTAGCTGAAATCGACGTGCCCCGGGGTGTCGATGAGTTGCAGCTGATAGTCGATGCCGTCCTTGCCCTTGTACGACAAGCGCACGCTCTGGGCCTTGATGGTGATGCCGCGCTCCCGCTCCAACTCCAGCTTGTCCAAGAACTGTTCCACCTTTTCACGGGCGGTGATCGCGCCGGTAACGTCGAGGATGCGATCGGCCAGCGTGCTCTTGCCGTGATCGACGTGAGCGATGATGGAAAAGTTGCGGATGTGCGCGGGGTTTTTGGGCATGCCAGTAGGGGGCGTGAGGGCCGCCGGGTGTAGCGCGTAGCGGCAGGCTGCACCAGACGACAGTGCATCCGACGCGGTGGCTCCCCAGGGTGAGCTACTTTTTGCTCGATTTGGTGGGGGTCGCGTCCAGACTCATTTGCCCAGGCAGCGCGTGCTCGTAGCGCTTGAGCACCAAGTCGATGCCTTCTCGGATATACACCGCTACGGGCACTTTTGTGCGCTCGTGCAGCAGGTGCAGCCGCTCGTTTTGCTCCGGCGTGATGTAAACCGTGGTGGATATTTTCTTGCGGCTCATTTTTCCGGTCGCGACTCGGGAGGTGGCCTTGCTGCCAGCCGTTACAATAGATTCCACTACGTATGGTGTCAATCGCCCTAAACGGCCAGGGTTATTGGGATAAGTTAGTAATTACAGTAGTTTACGGAGCTGGTTTTTCTGCGTCGCTGCTCGCCGCTTCGGCGGTTTCCGGGTCGTTGGCCGTAAACTGCGGTTCCAACAGCCGCGGGCGGGCAGAGATGATATGGCAACTTTCGGAGCGGATGGTCCGCCAACCACGCTATGGGTCGCCGCTTGTCACACCTACCTCAGCCCGCCTACGATGTGCCTCCTCGCGTTCGGAAATGCGGGGACTGCTTTTTGTTGGGGAATCTCATGATGCAACTGTCACGCGTCGCCAGAATTGGCGGTGCGGTTTCCACATCGCTTCTCGCGTTTTCACTTTTCGGCTGCGCGGGGTCCGCGTCCTCGGGCGCTGCTAGCGCCAAGGACGGTGTGACGCGCCGCGACACGCGCATCGTGCATGAAGACTGCGACCTCAAAGCAGGCAGTGCCGAAAAGCTAGACGCAAACGGCGACGGGAAGCCAGACGTGGTGCTGGTGAAGTCCGGCAGCAAGGAAGTCTGCCGAGCGGTCGACCTCAACTTTGACGGTCATTGGGACTCCTGGAGCTATTTCGACGGCGGTGGCCAGCTGCGACGTCGCGAGCGCGACTACGATCGCGATGGGCGCGTCGAAGAAATCAATCTGTACAAGGGAGGCGCCCTGTCTGAGCAGCATCGGGCGACCAACCTGGCGGACAAGCTTGATACTTGGCACTTCTACTCCGCTGGCAAGCTGGCGCGCACAGAGCGGGACTCCGACGGCGACGGCATCGTCGACCAGTGGTGGGAGTACAAGGCAGAGAAGTGCCCGCTGATTCACTCAGATATCGATGGCGACGGCCGGCCAGACCCCGGCGCGACCGTGGACTACTGCAAAGCCACGGGCTACGTGCCCCCGGATCGCTACGGGCCGAAGGCGACGAAACACACCTTCGAGGGCCCCGGCGCAGCGCCTGAGGAGCTCGAAAACAAGGAGCAAGGCGAGGGCGGGACGGCTCCGGCCCCGGCTCCGGAACCGAAAGAGGACAAGAAGTGATGCCCGGCCGCTACCTGCTCGGTTTGTTCGCGCTACTCGCTTCCGCTGCTGCATTTTCCTGCGGTGGCAGCGAGAAGAAAACCGCTACTGCTCCTAAGGGCATGGACCGCGCCGTCGACGAACATGGCGAGGAAGACCGATCCCGCTGTGACTACAAAGGGCGCGCGGACCGCGAGGTCTTCGAGACCACCGGCCCGAACGCGATCCAACCCAACATCCGCCGTGTCTTCGCCATTGTCGGCGAAGGCGAGGATGCTCGTCGCGCCCTGCTATGTCGGGAAGTGGATACCAATCTCGATGGCGTCAAAGATGTCGTCCGCACCTACAACGACAAAGGCGATGCGCTTTTCGAGCAAGCAGACGCTGACTACGACGGCCGTATCGACACATGGATCTCGTTTGCGCGAGGGCGAATTTCGAAGGTGCAGGTCGACGTCAATCGCGACGGCAAGCCGGACCAAGTGCGCTTCTACGTCGACGGCAAGTTGAGTCGCATGCAGCGCGACACCAACTTCAACGGCAAGCCTGATGTATGGGAAATCTATGATGACGGGCGTCTCAGCCGCATGGGGGTGGACCTCGACCATGACGGTCGTGTGGACCGCTGGGATCGCGACGAAGAGCTGATGCGACAAGAAGCCCTCAAAGAGCGCGAAGAAGAGGAAAAAGCGGAACGAGAGGCGGACGCTGGAGCCGCAGCTTCGGACGCAGCCACCGACGCCTACGTGAGCGCCCGCAACCGCTAGGCATGCGAGCGCGCCCTTTATGAGCGCGCTCGCCGAAGCTGCGCACGGAAGACGTGCCTGCCGCCCGAAAGACCCCATGACTCAGAGCGTTCGCCTTCAGAAAGTGCTCGCCAGCTGCGGCGTGGCGTCACGGCGGCGTTCGGAAGAGCTCATCGTCGAGGGGCGAGTGCGTGTCGACGGGCGGATTGTGACGGAGCTGGGTACGCGGGTCGATCCGCGCAAGCAACGCATTGAGGTGGACGGTCGGCGGGTGACCCACGACGCGCTGGTGTACATCGTGCTGCACAAACCGCGCGGGGTCATGAGCACGCTCAGCGATCCGGAGAAGCGCCGCACCGTGGTCGACCTGACCCATGACGTCGGGATCCGTGTCGCACCCGTGGGGCGGCTCGACTTCAATACCAGCGGCGTGCTCTTGCTGACGAACGACGGCGATTTCGCCAGTGGGCTGTCACATCCGAGCGCTGGCGTGCCCAAAGAGTACCTGGCGAAGGTGCATGGCGTGGTGGATGAGGCGGTGCTGGAACGCCTCAGTAGCAGCATCCAAATCGACGCCAGCAAAACCGTGCCGGCGAAGGTATTCGTTGCGCGCCGCGAGGGCGACAAAACCTGGCTGCGGATCACGCTGCGGGAAGGCAAGAACCGCCAGGTGCGACGGCTGGTGGAGCACGCAGGGCTTTCGTTGATGCGGCTGTCGCGAGTGGGTTACGCCGGCATCGGCGTTGACGACCTGCCCATGGGGCGCTGGCGATCCCTCACCGTCGATGAGCTCAAGGCCCTCAAGCATGACTTCGGCGTGCCCAAGCGTGTGCGTGCGGGCGAGCGCGCGTTTCATTCCGGCGTGCCCACAGCCGGAGGCGTGGGCACGCGTGCTGCGGGCACGCGTGCTGCTCGCCCGCGGTCCGGACGCACGGGGAGCAGCGAGGCGCCGTCGACGCCCCGGGGAGCTGCGGCCAGGCGCGGCGCCAAGGCAACGGGCGGGAGTAGAGCTGGCGGCGGGCGCGGCTCCAAGGCAACGGGCGGAAGCAAAGCTGGCAGCGGGCGTGGCGCTAAGGCAACGGGCGGAAGCAAAGCTGGCAGCGGGCGCGGCGCCGAGTCAGCGACGGGTCGGGGAGCTCCGCGGGGGAGTCAGCCGGAACGCGCGCGTTCCGGGAAGCCGCCGCCAAAGGACGTTTCATCGGGTCGCCCGAAGAAGCGTTCGTCGCAAAAGAAGACTCGACGCTAAGCGCGTGGTTACGTTGGATCGCAGCGCTAGCGCAGTTCGCGCACGCTCCGGCCCCTAGAGATCCGTCACGGCAGCCATGGACCGGTCGTGGGCCTTGCCGAGCACTAGCAGGGACACGGCAGCTCCAACGAGGGCAAGGAACATGTCCCACTGCGCGTCCCAAACGTCACCTTGACTACCAAGAAACGCGGTGCCGACGTCCGAGGCCACCAGCAGGGTGGTCCACCACTCCAGCAGCTCCCAGAACGCACCAATCGCCAAGCACACACTGCAGACCAGGAAGAACAGCCACTTGCCGCGAACCAGCGGCGAGGTGCGCAGCAGTATTTCCCGGGTGACGAGCGCAGGAAAGAAGCCGAGAGCGACGTGCCCGATGCGATCGTAGTGGTTGCGCGACAGGTCGAAGGCGTCCTTGGCCCAGTTGCCAAGGGGCGTCGCCGCGTAGGTATAAAACCCGCCGTAGATCAGAATCAGCATGTGCAGAAAAACACAGACGTAGACCAGGTCCGACATGCGGAAGCGCCGATACACGCCCGCAAGCACCGCGACGCCCACGAGCCCAGGGCCGACTTCTAGCGCCCAGTTGAGCCGCCCAGCAGGGGGCGCGATGGCCGTGGCGACGCACAGCGCCAGGAGCGCAAGCAAGAGCAGGGTGGGCAAGCGGTCGTTGGGCTTCATGGCACTGGCACAAAGACGATCTTGTCGTCCTGCTCTGGGTTGTCAGAAGCGTGTACTTCGATTTGAAGACCGTTGCAGCTGCGTGCGAG
>CBDUPW010000073.1:0-26580 GCA_965369205.1 uncultured Polyangiaceae bacterium
AATGCCATGCGCACCTCCGAGTGCCCATCGCGCCGGGAGCCGGGAGTGTGACGTTGGACTTGGCGTTTTGTTGGTTGGGTCGAGAAAATGGCCGCCGTTGCCGCACGAATCCCTGCCAACCAGTCCGAAAACGCCCGGCCCCAGGCACTACCGATCTGCAGATCGGGTGCTACATTGAAGAGGCGTTGCTGATGTACCGAGCACTGGTCGTGTCTGCAGTCGTGGTGCTGGGCGCCGCGCAAAACGCCCAGGCTCGGCCCGCGCGGGCGCCCCAGGCTCAGAAGGTGCGCACGCCCCCGACCCGCGTCGGGGACAGCGCAGCCGCTTTTGACGAAGCTGCTCGGGAGCGGGTTCGCGCTGCGAGCGTGTTGCTGCCGGCGCGTGCGTGCACCGGCGTCGTGGTCGGTTCTGCCCGCGTGGTTGCAACGGCTGCACACTGTCTGGTGCCAGGTCGCAGGAACACCCCGGTGACGTTCTCTGACGGCACGCGCACATCGGCCACGGTGGCCCACATCGATGTGGATCGGGACGTGGCGCTGCTGGTGACGGACGCGCCGGTTTCTATTGCGCCGCTGACCCTCGCGCGCAGCATGCCGCGTTCCGGCGCCGAGTTGTTGTTCCTAGGGCGACCCGACCGCGCACGCGCGCGCACCACCAGCGTGACACGCCTCGGGCCATGTCCGTCTCTGCCAAAGTTGCCCGCGGCGGCGTTCACAACGCTGTCTGCGGTGCCGGGGGACTCCGGCGCGCCGTTGGTGGACGCTGCGGGGCGGGTTGTTGCCCTGGTGCACGGTGGTGCCCGCTGTCACATTGCGGTCCCTGTGTTGCCGCTGAGCGCGGCGTTTCGCAAACTGCCTTGGGACGTGCGCACCGCGCAGCCTCTCGTTGTGGACAGCCCGCCTCCTCCAAGCGAAGCGGCGGAGGAACCGCCCGCTGACGCGCCTCCTACCGCCGAAGAAGGGGACGGGGCCGCGGCGGGCACGCATGATGGGGGCCCTGCCAAAGAGCGTTTCGGTCCCCTAGTGGTGGAACGCACCAAGAAGGGCTTTCGCTTTTCGTTCTCTTTCTCTTTCGGAACGAAAACGAAGCCCTAGGGCTGCTGCTGCCAACGGCGCGAGCGCTCTCGCCAGGGCATCGCTTCTTGGAGCTGTCGCGAGAGGCGCAACACCACGTCGTCGCGCCCCTGGCGCCCGACAATTTGAACGCCATAGGGCAGGTTGGCTGGCGACACGCCCGCCGGGATACTTGCTGCAGGTTGTCCGCTGACGTTGAAGGGCGCCGTGAAGCTGCCCAGTCCAGAGATGGCGACGAAAGTGGCCTCCGGATCCATGCCCGCGAAGCTGCCGACCTTGGGTGCGTATTGTCCGACGGTTGGCGTCAGCAGCACGTCTGCGTCGCCATGAAACGCGAGCACGCGCTGCAGCAGCACATGCTTCAGCCGCTGGGTTTCGGCGTGGTCGAGCTTCCGGCCCACCTCGCGCAACCAACGTGTGACCGGCTGCAAGACACTCTCACTGATGGACGGCACGTTTGCCAGCATGCGTTGCCATAGCGGCAGGAAGTCTTCCAGCCGACCT
The DNA here is from genome assembly GCA_965369205.1 of uncultured Polyangiaceae bacterium. Lineage (GTDB taxonomy): Bacteria > Myxococcota_A > Polyangia > Polyangiales > Polyangiaceae > JACKEA01. The sequence continues at coordinate 1,578 of CBDUPW010000073.1, forward strand.
TCAACCATAGGCACCTGTTCGACATGATGGCCGAGACTCTCAAGGGTCTTGGCGGCTTGCTCTACTGCGGCAGCGATCTCCGGTTCGACAGGGCCGATCATCGCTTCGGTGCAGAATCGGATTTTCAGCGGGCGCAGGCTGGGCAAATTCTGTAGTGAAACGCAGCTGTCTTGGGCGAAGCGAGCATGCGTCATGGGCTCGCCACGCATGACGTCGAGCATCGCGGCGGCATCGGCGACGTCGTGGGTGAGGGGGCCCATGGTCGAAAGTGAAAGTGTGTTGACCCGACCGTGCAAGTTGCCGAGCAGGGTGTTCGACGGCTTGAAGCCGTAGAGATGGCAGAACGCCGCGGGGATGCGCACGGAGCCGCCGCCATCGGAACCGTGCGCGAGAGGGACAAGCTCGGCGGCGACAGCGGCGCCCGAGCCGCCACTCGAACCCCCGGAGGTGTGTTCTGGGTTCCAGGGGTTGCGCGTTGGCGGGTGAATCTCCGGCTCCGTCACCGGCAGCGCACCAAACTCAGAGGTGGCGGTCTTGCCCACGACGACGAAGCCACCGCGCTTCAGCAGCTTGACTACCGGGGCATCGATGGGCGCACGAAAATAGCGGAAGGCGCGGGAGCCCAGATGCGTTCTGGTTCCGCGCATCAGCGCGAGATCCTTAAGACCGAGCGGCACGCCGTGAAAGATGGGCAGCTCGTCGGCGGAGATGCCCTTGGACTTTTCATCCTTGGCGCGAGCCGCGCGCAGCGCGCCTTTTTCGAGCAAGCTGACGAAGGCATTGTAGCGATTGTCCAGGGTAGCAATGCGCGACAGGAAGAAGCGACAGACTTCCTCGCTCGAGAGTTCGCGCTTGCGGATCGCCGCGGAGAGTTCCAGCCCCGTCATTTCCAAGAGTGCACGCATGCGGCCAGCGTTTAGCTCGACTCTTCGTCGGATGCGAGCTTCATCACCGCGTGTGTGGCGCCCAGCTCAGCGGCGCACATCCAGCGCTGGTTCCAGGGATCCGATCCCGAGATCCCAGTGGGCGTCGAGGCATGCAAGCGCGGCCGCGACGCGCGGCGCGGCGGATGGCCCGATGGGCGTGCGCTCGGCGACTAGATCTACCAGCACAGCGCTGCCCGCCGACGCCGGTCCCAGTCGCGCGACGGCGTCGGGCTCGGCCGCGGCGTTGTCGACCTCGAAGCCCTTGCCCCGCCAGCGAAGTTTTGCTTCGTGACTTCCTAGTCCGCGTTTCGACGAGATCGCCAGTCCGCCGCCAGCGCGATGGGCGTCTACATGCTCCAGCAGCATTGCTTCCAGCGCTTCGGGGCGGAAGTCGAAGCTATCCTCTTCGATGATGGCAGCGTTGAGCAGGAGCAGCGGTAGATCTAGACCGGAAGTCATCAAGAAGAGTGCCGCGCCGAATCTTGGATTGAGCTCCGTTGGGAAAAATCCGTTCTGGGTCAGTATGCCGTCCACCGTGAAAGCGCCTCGGAAGCCGACGCGCTGGCGCAGCTCTTCTCCAGCGCGTCGAGCAATGTGCTGCATGGCTTCGCGATCGCGAAGGGGTGGATCCCAAAACGACCCGGCGCGCGCGTAGTGCAGTTCGCGCTTTCCCGGCCGGCGCAATACGAAGAGCTCGCAGGGGCGTAGCGCGATGACGTAGTCCGAAAAGACGAAGCCGTGAATGCTGCAGGGAATGCCTTCAAGAAACGGCATCACGCGTACCTGATCGCAATGCGCAGCGAAGAACTCCGCGGCGGTGGTCTGTTCGGTCGCTGTCTGAACCCAACGCAGGTACACGGCGCCGCCGTTGAAGCCTTCGCGGTTGTCGCCGGCCCAAGCGCAGCCATGGCCAGCGTCGAGTTCGTGGCTTTTCTTGCGTAGCGCTTGGAGGGTTGCCGGCACTACGGCAGAAGGCGCGTGAGCAATGCCGGCTGCGTGCCAGAAAGCGTCCACCAGCGTCTTGTCTTCCAGTGCTTGCCAAGACGCGGCACGGGCGCCGTACTTCTTGCGACCCGCGACGGCACGCCCGTCATCGAAGATGGTTCCCAGCACAGCCGCGTTGCCTGCGGGATCGAAGGCGTCCACCTGCGCCACGGCTTCCGGCGGCAAGTGTGCGAACGCATCTAGGGATTTTCGGATCCCGGTCATGACGTCCGCCGCCTCTACCGGGGATAGGATCGGGTTGGGAGCGAAGTCTGGATCCGGGCCCGCTCCGGCGCCCCGCGACGTCGCGATGCAGAGCGCGCGTTCGGCACCGAGGGCTTTCAGCGCGTCGACGAATTTGGTGCAGCCGGCCAGCACGTCACTGGTGACGATCCAGCGCCTGTTCGCGTAGACCTGGCGAAGCAGCTGAGAGTAGTAGTCTGTGTTCGTCACGGGTCCGTTGCGTCCGAGCTCAGCAGCTGCGCGAAGAGGCGATGGAAGTGGCACCGATGAAGCGCAGCATAACCAAGGCCACGCGCCCAGGCGACTGGCGCGTGCCGGGGGGCCTCGGGCCGCGGCGATCAACCACGCAAGTAGCGCGTCATCGGGTTTTCACGACGCCAAATCACGTGGTCCATGAAGTAGTGATGGATGTTGACGAAGGTGACGATGACGGCCGCGAAGGGCGTCAAACCCAGGGCCAAGTCCGTACCAGCGCCCCCTGGGTCTTCGAGCTTCCACGCGGTGTCCATGAATTCCGGGCCCGCGCGCAGCAGCACATAGCCCAGGGCTAGGGACGAGAACGCGAGCAATCCCACGCGCACCGCGACGGTACGGCCAAAGCGCGGTGGGCCTTCTGCCGCGCGGGCTTCATTCGATTTCAAGAGCCATACGAAATACAGGTACTGGATCGAGTGCAGTCCAGGAATCACGTAAGCCATGACGGGATCGATGTCCGAATACACGGTCCAAAGCCAAATCGTGATCACGAGCCCGCTCAGGGGAGCCAAGGGTGGCACGCGTCGCTCGCGATGCCACTTCAGGAAGAAGACGGCGAGCATGGCCGCGCCACTGCCGAAGAACAGGATCCCTGAAACGAGCTGAATGCCTGGGGGGTGCCCCAGCGAGCGGTAGACCACGCCGCTTTCTTCGAAAAGCGAACCGAAGTCCCGGGGCGTTGCCCAGCCGTACGCCCACCCGCTGAAGCAGTGCGTGAGCACCACGCGCCGCTCCAGCGGCGTGAAGCGCACTCCGCGGCGGGCGGACAGCACCGTTAGGACTCCGAAGCCCTGCTTGACGTAGTGCCAACCGACCAGCACGTACATGAGCTGCACCATCAGCCCAATGCCCTGCGGCGACCGCGCAGAGAGCGCCAGCATGCCCCAAACAAGAAGCGTGACCGGCACGATCAGCCCGGCAAGCCAGTAGCGGACCTTTTGAAACGGCGTGAATTCGTCACCGAAGGCGCGTTTCTTCACGTCCTTGTAGAAGAGCAGGTATGTGACCGCAAAGTGCGGATCGTTGATCACGTGTGCGAGGTAGAACGCGACCATGCCCACGGCCAGCGTCGACTCCGCCACGCCTACCTTGGTGTGATACAGCCAGGCGAAGGGGAACAGCACGATAGTGGCGCCACCCACGATCATGAACTCCAGCACCCGCTTGCCGAAATCCCCAGTCCCCCGCGGCGCGTCGGATCCGAGCATGGGCGCGGCCGCGGTGGTCATGGCCGAAAGCTAGCATTTCTCGCGGCCAAGCGCGTAGATCTGCCTCGTTGCCCATGACGGACGCCAAGAGGCGTGCCATTACGGCTGCCTCATGCGCACCGCGCACCACGGCTTTCCGCGCCCGGGATCCAGCGGCCAATTTCGTAGCCTGCGAGATCCCGGCCACCAGACGTGTATGCTCACGCTTCGAAGGCCACTACCGATGACGCATCAACCAGATTTGCCCAGCATGATTCTCTTGCTGACCCTGGGGCTGTTCGCATGCAAGCGCTCCAGCGACGCAGCCGCATCCGCGAGCGCGGAGCCGGCCGAGGTGCCCGTCGCGCCCGTGGCGACGGACCCGGAGCCGACGCCAACCGCGACTCCGGAAGAACCCGCACCAGCGTCGCCCACGCCGGGAGCCGCGACGAACACGACTACGAAACCCACCGCCCAAGACGCGGGCGTCGCCAAGGATGCCGCGGCGCCGCCCAAAGACGCTGCTCCGCCCAAGCCCACCGGGCCATCCAAGGAGTGCGTCCAGAAGTGTCAATCGTTGATGCAGGGCTGCTTGAGCCCAGGTGTCACGGATGCCGGTGTGCCCAAGCTTCCCGACGCCGTGAAGTGCCAGAAGGCCTTCACCGAATGCCAGGCTGTGTGTAAGTAGCGTTTCACAAGGTCGCTCAGTATCGCCTTTGGGCGCGCCCTGGGCGTTTTGTGCCGTCGCGGGCAGACACTCCGACGCTTGCTGCGGGCAGGTGCTACTACGAGCGATGCAGCGCATTCCCGTCACTCGCACCGGCATTCGACTTCTGCCTGAGCCGCGGCGAGTGATTAGCAAGCCTTTCCTCCCTGGCGGTGAGGTGAACGGGGGACCGCGGGTGCATCGGATCCTGTCGCGGATCTTGGACTTGTCTGAGCCGGTGGTCGCGTCCACCCTCGCCGCCACCCTGGAGCGCTTCTCCGCCCGGCACGCCGACGTGGCGTCGGTGCTCGACGGCAACTTTGCCGCGGTAGCGCACCACGTTGAATTCCCCGCACTGCTTTCGCTCGAGCGGCGGCGCCTGATCGGCGCCTATTTCACTCACGAGTACTCCATTGAAGCCACGGCGCTCAGCAACCCATCCATGGTCCCCGCGCCGAGCCAGCACGGCGTCCCGCCCGGGGCGTGCCGGTTCATCATGAGCCTGCGGGCGATTGGAGAGGGGCACCTGTCCTCGATTCAGTTTCGCTCAGGAGTCATCGACGCTCGAGGCAGCATCAGCGTCGATCCGGTGACCCCTTTCGCGAAGACCGCGCAGCACCGGCCGCCCGTCTACGAGAAATCCGTATTTCAAATGAAGCTGGCCGAGTTGGACTCCTTGACCGCGACGGCCGCTCGCGTCCTCGACTCCCTTCCCGATCGCTTCACAATCGACCTCCTCGAAGCGGCCATTCGGGTGGTGGACGGCGCTCCCGGGGGCGATCAGGGCGCTCAGCAGGCGACCCGGACCATTCACTGGCTGGCGTCATCCAACTACGACAGCACCTTCGCCGCGGACTCGAGCATCTCGGAGCGAGTCATCTTTCCCGCCGGTCCTAGCGAGAGCCAAGGCATGGAGGATGCCCGCTTCGTGCGCTTCACCCGCGACGACGGCAGCATCACCTATTTCGCCACCTACACTGCTTTTGACGGTTATCGAATCCTGCCGCAACTGATCGAGACGCAGGACTTCGTCTCGTTCCGGATGTCGACCCTCAACGGGCGAGCTGCCATCAACAAAGGCATTGCGCTGTTTCCACGCAAGATTGACGGATGCTTCGTGGCCCTCGCTCGTCTCGACAATGAAAACAATCATCTCATCCGCTCAGAGAATGTGCGCTTCTGGCACGAAAGCGACACGCTCCAGACGCCTGAAACCCCCTGGGAACTCACTCAACTCGGAAACTGCGGCTCCCCGCTGGAGACTGAAGCCGGATGGTTGGTCATCACGCACGGTGTTGGTCCGTTTCGCCAGTACGTGCTCGGAGCGATGCTTCTCGATCTGCACGATCCTGCACGGATCGTCGGGCGCCTGCGCGAGCCATTGCTCTCCCCCGACGACGACGAACGGGATGGCTACGTGCCGAATGTGGTCTACTCTTGCGGCAGCATGATCTCCGGGAACCGGTTGGTCTTGCCCTACGGCTTTTCCGACCTGGGCAGCCGCATCGCTACGGTTCAGCTGGACGACTTGCTCTCGGAGCTCACGCGGCATTAGTGGCCAGCCAGGGAAGTATTCTGGATCAGTACTTCTGACTCGCCTAGCTACCCATCGCTTCGAGATAGAGCTGGTAGAGTCGCGGCAAGTCCGAGACTCCGTTGGCATAGAATTCTTCAGGATCGATATCGAGCCAAGTTGAGGCGGCCCTCGGCGCTGGGGGCAGCGGGAGCCGTTTTGCGAAGGCTTCGACCTTCGCGAGGGCGGGCTTGGGCGACCCATCCGCCCGCCACTGACCGAAGAACCGCTCGTGGACGGCGCAGTCCAAGGGCGGCGATTGCCATGTCGCCGGGACGTAGTCCGCATGGCACCAGAGCATCGCGCCGCTGCAGCCGCATTTGTATAACGCGGCCAGTGCACGCTCGACGTAGTCGGAAGCGACCTGCTCCTCGACCAGCGCGGTGGAGCACGCGGCGCGCACGCGTTGGATTTCGGCGTCGCCGGAACGCAGCGTGGGCAAACCAAATTCGCTGAAGACGACCTCGGCGCCACCGCCGAGCCAGGCCGTAAGCTGGGCCAGAAACGGCAAGAGATCTTCATCCGTCGGTCCTCGCGCCCACGCGGCGTAGCCGGGGTAGCCGTGCATCGTGAGAAAGTCGCAAACCTCTGCCGCTTCGGCCGGGCCGAGGTTGCGGTCCTGCTCGAGATCCTCCATGTGGATCCCCAATGTGATGCGAGCGCCGGGGTCGTTTTCGCGGAGTGCGTCGCTCATGCGCCGGAGCCAATCTTGGGCGTGCGCCTTGGTCGGTGGAATGACGCAGTTGGAGTTTTCGTTCCCGAGATCCCAGGCCCACAGCGCCGGATGCTCGGCCAGGCAATGCGCAACCACAGTCGCCAGTTTCGCCTGAGCCCGGGCGATTTCGGGGTCCGCGTACCAATTCCGCAGCCCGGCCGAGCGGACACGGCCCTCGGACACAACCCGGAAACGCTCATCTCTTGCCCCACCGCCCAGTGCCCAGCCTGGGATCCAATTCACTCCGCTCATGTGACCCGTAAACAGGGTTGGCATGACCAGGAGATCCGCTTCGTGCGCGAGATCCAGGGTCGATACCAGTCGCGCCAGCGCTTGGCTGTCCACCTGATCGGGCCGTGGTTGGAAGTGTTCCCAGGTGAGAAACAGTCGCACGGAGTCGAACCCCGCAGCGGATATCCGCGCGAAGTCGTCGCGGACCTCGGTACCTTCAAAAGACTGCCACCACCCCATCGCGGTGCGAGCGGGCCAGTAGTTGAGTCCCAGGCGAAAGGTCCGGCTGCATGCCGTGCTCGCGTCGCTGCTCATCGCGCAGCATCGATTCGGCGCGGGTTTCGCACGACGTGCCGGTACACGGCGATGTACTCGTCGACCATGCGCTGGACGTCGAATCGGTGCTCGACGGACGAGCGCACCTTATCCGGATCCAGGCGTTCCGCGCCGCGAACGGCTTCGACGGCGCCTTCGAGGGTATCGACGAGATAGCCGTTTTCGCCGTCTACTATGAGTTCCGGCATGGACCCACGACGATGGGCGATCACCGGAGTGCCGCAAGCCATGGCTTCGACGACGCTGAAGCCAAAAGGCTCATCGAAGTTGATCAGATGCAGCAGCGCGCGCGCCCCCCCGAGCACTGCTTCGCGACCATCCGGACTGACCGCGCCGAGGAAGCGCACGTGATCGCCGTCGATGTGCGGTTTCACGCGGGAGTCGAAGTAGTCTTCATCCTGCACGATCCCAGCGATGAGCAGCGGCAACTTCGCGCGCCGAGCCACCTCGATGGCCTCCGCAGTGCCTTTGTCCGGGTGGATCCGGCCAAAGAACAACAGGTAGCTCCGCGGTTCCTTGCGCACCGCGAACGCGCTCATGTCGATACCGTGGTGGATCGTCGCGGCGTACTCGAGGGACGGGTGTCGGTCCGCGTCGCTGATTGCAACGTAATGGCTGTGTCGGTCGTACTTCTGGAAAACCGGTACAATTCGTGGCGAGGAAAACCCGTGAATGGTCGTCACCACGGGGGTGTCGACGAGCGCGCTGTAGGAGAGAGGCAGGAAATCGAAGCTGTTGTGGATGACATCGAATTCGGCTGCGCGCTCGAAAACTGCAGAAACATGGAGGCATTCCCAGACCTTGGCGTCCAGGGTGGGGTCCTCGGAGTATCCCGTTGGAGCCGTCCCCGCGAGGCGCGCCCGGGTAACGGAATCAGCCGTTGCGAACAGCGTCACGTCGAGGCCGCGATCGACGAGTCCTTCGGTCAAGAGTGAGGCAAACTGCTCCCAGGGTCCGTAGTGCCGAGGCGGAACACGCCACGAGATCGGCGCCAACACGGCCACACGGAGCCCCTCGACCACCGGTTCAGACGGCAGTGCCATGGGCGGCGCGGATGGGTTCGGTGGCAGTAGCTACGCAGGGTTTGCTGATGGAGACGCGAGCTTCGCCGTCGAGCATGGCCATGTCCGTGCGCGCCAGCAAGAACGACAGCGTCGACTCCGCTCCTTGGTTTTGGTTGGGGCGGTCGACGTGAAGACCGTCGCGACACCCTCCGGTCGCCGGGTCATAGAGCGGCGACTGGAGATGATTGTGACCCAGGAACCAACGGAACGAGCGGCGCATTTCGTTGGCCCAGCTTTGCTTCCCGGTGAGCCGCCAAGCGTCCAGGCAAGCCGACACCATGGCGCACGCTTCCAGTGGTTGCTGGTCGAAGCGCGCACTGACCGAGGCGCGTTGATAGAAACCGTTGGACCCGACCGGCGCAAAGTAACCTTCCGCCGAGCGCTGGATGTTCGTGAGCCACTCCAGTGAACGCAAACCCGCGTGGGTCATCGCCGCATTGCCCATCCTGCAGCCAGACACGATCAGGGCTTGGGGCAGGCGCGCGTTGTCGTAGGTGACGCTGTCTTCGCACCAACGCCAGTCGGGATCGCCGACCTTCTCGAAGATCACCAGCAAGCGCTCCGAGAGCAGCTTCTGCGCCGCTTCGACCCCACTATCGCCCTCGAACGCCCGCAGGTACTCGTTGATGCCGAGCAAGGCGAAGGCCCAAGCGCGTGGGCTTTTGAAGCTCGACACCACCGGCAGCGCCGCGTGGAACAAGTGCCCGCTGAGGCTCTGCCGTCCTGGGTCGCCAGCACGCCCTAGGACTGTGCCAAGCGCCCAGAGCGCGCGACCTTGGCTGTCTTCGGACCCGCACTGCTCTGTCCAATTCCGGCTGTAGGTCATGAAGTTCCTGAACCTCAGGATCTCCTCGTTGAAAGCGTAGTTCACGAACGCCAAATACCGGGATGCTAGTGCTCGTGTGGTGGCCAGGTCTTCGGTCCCGGCATCTTCGACAAGGGCCATCAACAGCAGTGCCCGCGCATTGTCGTCCAGGCAGTAGCCGTGCTCGTAGCGCGGGACCGAAAAAGCCGCGTGTTGGAGCACACCGGTGTCGTCGGTCAATCTTCGCAAGTGGTCGAAGTTTACGTCCGGCAGTTCCATGGGGCGGGTTGCGAGGGTCTTGGCCTCGAACACCGTCCGGCGCGCCGCCGCGTGTTCGACGCACGCACGCTCCAGAGTCGCGACGTAGCTTCGAGCCACTGACGGCCACACCATGTCACGCCCGAATGCCGCGGCACGCTTTCCGAGCGCCGCGAGTTCGTCGGGGTCATCGAGAAGTCCGCTCACCGCCGTGGCGATGGCGGCAGCGTCACGGCTGGGAACCAAAACCCCGCGTTCTTCCGCCAGTAGCTCGCTGGCATAGCGATAGGGGGTCGAGATCACTGCCTTGCCGGCGCCCACAGCATAGGCCAGCGTGCCCGAGGTACTCTGCTCCGGATTGAGATAAGGCGTGACGTAGATATCCGCCGCGGACAGGAAATCAACGAGTTCCTGCAAACTCACAAACCGGTCGTGAAAGATCAGGTGCGAGGCCACGCCTAGCCGGTGTGCGAGCAGTGCTAGGCTGCGCCGATAGGCATCGCCGGTGCGTTCCTTCACGTGTGGGTGGGTCGCGCCTACCACCACGTAGACGGCATTCGGGTGACGCTCGACAATTTGAGGCAGGGCCTCGATCACGTATTCGATGCCCTTGTCTGGCGATAGCAGCCCGAAGGTGAGCAAGACGGACTTGCCCTCCACACCGAGCTGCGCCTTGCTCGTGCGTGTGCGGGGCAAGTCCGGGATGCCGTGGGGAATGACGTCGATTTTGGCTCCGTGGACCGCGTGCACGTCCTGCAACAGCTTGGCGCCGTAGTGGCTCATCACGACCACCCGCGTCGAGAGCCGGACCACTTCATCCATCACACGCCGTTGCTCGGTGTTGGGCTCACTCAAGATCGTGTGCAGCGTCGTGACGATCGGCACACGCAGTTCGCGCAGGAGCGCCAGAACATGGCTACCGGCCTTGCCTCCAAAGATGCCGTATTCGTGTTGCACGCAGAGCACGTCGGTCGCACCTACGTTCAGAAAGTCGGCGGCGCGACGGTAGGACGCGAGATCACTCTCTGCGATTTCGAAGCGAACGCGGTCGCCGTAGGCGTGCCGTGTACCCGGGTCGTTCATCGCCACGACCAAGCAGCCTGAGCTGGGAAATTCCGAAGAAACGGCAGTCGCCAGATCCGTCGTGAACGTTGCGATCCCGCAGCGTCGAGGCAAGTAGTTGCCGAGGAAGGCGATTTGATGGACGGATGGGTCGGAGGGCATGAACGCTCGCACGAGAGCGCGCACGGTTGATAACCCCCGCACTCAAGCTCGCCACGCCCGACGACTTAAGTGCGACTGGCCGAGCATGAGTCAGATCCCCCGCGACGGCAAGTGCAGTCCCTGCACTTGCCTCGCTCACATCACGACTGCGCTACTTCTTGCGTTTGGCGTCTGCCATTTCCGTAGCGAAACCGGCCTGGCGCTTGGCTTGGTCAGTTTTGGTCTGCGACTTCGCCGCGACCTTTTGGTTCTTGTTTCGTTGTTTGGATTTTGGGGACTTGTCGCCCATGTTGAGAACTCCGTTCGACGGGTGGAACTCACGGGTTGCGCAATTGCGGAACACGCCCGCGCGCGACGCCGTGTCACTAAGGAGAGGGATCCGTGACGCGGACGACTCCTCAGCTTCCCCCTTTGGAGCACACCGTAGCACGTGCAGCGGGGAAGGCCGGGATCCGCCGCTACAAACGGGAAGAGCCCGCCAGTGGCGGGCTCGACCAAGCGGATGCGCGGGTAGGATTTGAGCCGTCGTCGAAGCGCTGCCGAACGCGCTGGCTCGGGGAAGCGATCCGCACAAGATCCGCCCCGAAGGCCTGGATCCGCCCGCTACAAACGGGAAGAGCCCGCCAGAGGCGGGCTCGACCAAGTGGATGCGCGGGGGCGATACGCGGGCCGTACCACGCGGGGTCCTGGACCGCCCCACGTCCCTCCCTGACGGGGGCAGCCGTAGACACGACGGTGAGTCGTCGACCCGGAGCCGCGGAAATGGGACACGTTTTGAACATCTGGCGCGGCCTGTTTGTACTCCCGCTTGCCTTGACCACGGGGGCTTACGCGCGTTCAATAGTTTCGGGCGCCGCAGCTGGAGGTGAACCATGGGTCCAGTAAGTGATGGGGACAAGACGAAGATCGGATCATTGCTGCCACCGAAGCGCGTCATACGTTACGGGGCCGCCGCGCTGCTGGTGTTCGGACCGTTAGCGGCGGCGTGCTCCTCGGAGCATACGGATCCCCCGACCGGGCGCAGTGAGTCCGAAGTCATCTGGGGGAACCTCAGCCTAAAGAACTTCGAAAACGTGTCCACGCCGGCGCACCAGGAGTACGGCACCGCGGTCGGCGTCATGATGAACAAGTCCGATCTGAACTCGACGGCGTTCAATTGCCCTGTGCCGCCGACGGCGACGGACTGCACCTGGATCTTGTCGACCCAGCCATCAGGGCTGTGTCCAGGAGAGTTCTTCAGCTCAGAGCGCAAGATACCCACCGCCGCCTGCACGGCGTTCATGATCGGTCCGGACCGATTGTCACCGCCGCCCATTGCATGACGGACACGGTCGCTCCGTGGAACGGCTGGGATCAGGAGTGTGCCCAGCGCTCGGTCGTCATGCGCTGGCGCACGAGCAGCCCCAACTTCCCGAACGGCAACCAAAACGTGCTCTCACGCCATATCTACTTCTGCGATGCAGTGCTCGATCACGGGCCTTCCGTGTTGCCGCCAGCGGCTGGACTACCGGACGACTGGGTAGTTTTTCGAGTGGATCGACCAGTCACGGGTGGCACGGGTACTGGCGGCCCGCTCACCACGGACCGCGAGCCTCTCTTTCCCGCGAGCACGCCGCCCGCCATTTCCCAGAACAATCTGATTTGGACGCACAATTTAGGACTGCCTCTGAAGCTCGACAATCAGGTGAACATCGCGACGATTGGGCAGCAGTTCCCAGTGAACGGCGGGCCAGGAACGTTCACGGTCGAGGCTGATCTCCTCCCGGGTTCCAGCGGCGCGCCAGTGCTGGACCCGTTCGGCGGGGCGCTGGGTTTGGTTGTTTCTGGACCGGATGAAGTTCTCGGCCCCGGCGGCTGCACGCAAGACTGCTTTCCTACGGGACAAGGCGCTCCTGCCTGTGCGGGTACCAACCATCGTTCGATCGCGGTCGACCTGCGACAGCTACCACGCAAATGGCTCCCCGTCGCATACGACTACGACTTGGACGGTGTCCGCGACGACTTCCTCGCTTTCTACGAGGATCTGGGCACGCTCTGGGTCTCGATCTACATCGACAGCGCGTCGATAGGAGCCTTCGATACCACGCTACCCATCTCGCAGCAGCAGGCAGACAAATACTCGTTCGTTCCGCTGGGAGACTTCGACAACGACGGCGTCGAGGACTTCGTAGTCGTGGCGGGCGGCCAGGCGATTTTCGTCCCGGCAAGCGGGTTTTTTACCGTCTTTCCTCTGCTGGTGGGCACCTACGTCCAATACTCCACGGGCGACGCAGACAAGGACGGCTTCGTCGATCTGGAGCTGATTCGAGAAGACGGCACGCGAGACTTGTACTTCGGCGGGGCGAATGGCTTCGTCAGCGCTGGCGTGCCGATGTCCGGCCTGCCGTCGGTGGACTCGGACGATGGCCGGTTCGTCACAGTCACAGGCCAACCCTTCGCGACGGTGCCGAACCAGCGCACGCGATTTCTCATCGGTGTTCCCTCGGGGCAGAGCACGTTCGCGGTTCAAGTCTTCGATGGCGACCAGGCTTTTGGCAGCCTGTACGACACCGGGAACAACGCGGGTACGCGCACCTGTTACGAGCTTTTCAGCTCAAAGGATAAGGCGAACCCCGAGACGAGCGTGCCCGCAAAGGTGGTGGAGGACGCCGCGCTCCCCGATGCCGCGTGGGGTACGATCTACGGCGGTCCGACATTTGGCACCGCGAGCGGGAGTGGGGCGCATTTCTATATTCTGGAGGCCTACCTGACGCAGGGCGGTTGTGGCCAGGCGCTGGTCCCTGTGACGGCTGGGCTCACGAACAGCTTCAAGGTTCGGGCTACCGGCCAGGTAAGTACGATCGCCAATGACTTCGCCTTCATCGCCCGGGACCTTGCGGGTCCCTTCGCGGTCGGTCCGCTCTCGGACACCGCGATGCCAGACACCAACTACGACGGGATGTTTCGGTTCTTCGTGGATGTGGGCACGGCCTCGGTCAGCATGACCCTGCGGGACGCCGACGCTGACATCTTGGTGGACGACGACCCAGCGATTGTCGGCCAGCGAGGACCGCTCGACGTGAAGGCCAACGGGGTCGCGACCGGGGCCAGCGCGAACATACGATACGACGTATTGAACCCGTCAGGCGTTGTGGTGCTGGCCAACACCAACCCCTCAGGAAACAATGACGGGGCGACAGTCACTGACGAAGAGCAGTTGACCCTGTCTGTGCAAAACACGCCCGGAGTGTGGGAGTGGCGCTGGCAGAACGTCTTCGTGCAGAATAACGTCCGAATCTGGGCGCCAGTGGGGTCACCCGTCACGTTCGGGCAGCCGACTCGACGGCTCAGCCCCAGTGGCGCGGTCCCGGTCGACACCTGGATCTCGGCCGGGCCTGGCGCACTCTTGCCTCTCACCGTCGGCGGTGTTTCCGTAAATTCGGCCTCGCAAGCGTTGACATTGTTGACCCGAGCCGACCCGGGCCTCGGGGGTACCACCGCTGCACACGTCTCCGTATGTCACATGCCCCCCGGCAAGAAGGGCACGAAGGCGAAGCTGGTGGTGGTGGGCGCTGCCGCACTAGCGGCGCACTTGGGCCACGGCGACAGCGTCGCGCCCGCGCGCACCATGGCGGACCTTTACGCCGAGCTGCTTGCGGCAAAGCTCAACGTTGTCGCGCGAGCCGCAGCCGGCGAGGATCTTGCCGGCGCCTTCGTATACACGCGAGACGTGTCCGTCGCGGAGGCGATCTCCTCGGCGGAGGCGCTGCTGGCGGACCCTCTACCCTGCGGCTGGAACACCGCGGAAGCAGCCTATGCAGCCGACATCCTTACACTCCTGCGCGCCATCAACGCCGCAGAGGTGACGTTCTTCGTGCCGACGGCGTCCGTAACGCCAAGCTCCAGCGCCAAACAGGGTCCAAAGAAAGCCCAACCGAGTCAGCAGTTCGTTGGTCTGTGATCCGGTCACACTCGGGCGGGCGGCGCTTGCGCGGCTGGCTTGCGCCACCCTGTTCGCGACCGCATGCGCATGCTGCGCGCGTTCGACACATCCCGGGGCAGCGGTGCCCCAAGGCGAACACCGTCGACAGCCAGTGCAAAAAGCAGACGGCGGACCGGACGCGGCCGGCCTTGACGCCGACGCAGCTGGCCCTGCACCCGAACACGTGTCGATTGAGCGGTTGATATCGGAACCAGCGAGCTACATCGGTAAACACGTCACCACCGTCGGGTGGGTCGTCCCATGTGATGCCATGACCGCCTGCGGAATCACATGCTCACGCGGCGCAATGTGCTCAACCCGTGCAGTGTTTGTCCCGGCCGGAACGCCGGGAGTCGCGCCGTGTGAAGGCAACCGTCAGTCGCTTATCATCATGAATCCGCGCCTCTTGAATAGGTACTGGTGTCGTCCATCCAGCTGCGACGAAAGCCGCGTGCCGCCGTGCCCCTTTCCGGTCGGAACCGCGGTACGTTTGGCCGGAACTATCGAACTAGCGACTACGTCCCAGATTGACGTTGCCCACGAGCAGTATGTCTTCGTTCCGGACGCCAAGCCACCGCCGGAGGAGCCCCGCAAATGATCGGCGCGAACGTGCGCGGCGTGTGCCTGGTCGGCGTCGGTGCCTTGTTGGCTGCGACGTGTCGCGCACCCATGGGCCGATTCGAAGGCGCCAGAACGCCGCCAAGAGATCCTCTCCGTCAGTCGCCGCCAGAAGGGGGCACCGGTGCCGGAGCCCACGCGAGCGTTCGTGACTCCGGCTCGACCCCACCGCGCGTTGAAGGACGTCGCCGGTCAACGCCTGGTCGAGCTGAAGCAGGCGCCCCCGGCTCTCCGCCGGGGGTCATCGAGTGGTAGACCGGTTGGATGCGCGGGTAGGATTTGAGCCGTCGTCGAAGCGCTGCCGAACGCGCTGGCTCGGGGAAGCGATCCGCACAAGATCCGCCCCGAAGGCCTGGATCCGCCCGCTACAAACGGGAAGAGCCCGCCAGAGGCGGGCTCGACCAAGTGGATGCGCGGGGGCGATACGCGGGCCGTACCACGCGGGGTCCTGGACCGCCCCACGTCCCTCCCTGACGGGGGCAGCCGTAGACACGACGGTGAGTCGTCGACCCGGAGCCGCGGAAATGGGACACGTTTTGAACATCTGGCGCGGCCTGTTTGTACTCCCGCTTGCCTTGACCACGGGGGCTTACGCGCGTTCAATAGTTTCGGGCGCCGCAGCTGGAGGTGAACCATGGGTCCAGTAAGTGATGGGGACAAGACGAAGATCGGATCATTGCTGCCACCGAAGCGCGTCATACGTTACGGGGCCGCCGCGCTGCTGGTGTTCGGACCGTTAGCGGCGGCGTGCTCCTCGGAGCATACGGATCCCCCGACCGGGCGCAGTGAGTCCGAAGTCATCTGGGGGAACCTCAGCCTAAAGAACTTCGAAAACGTGTCCACGCCGGCGCACCAGGAGTACGGCACCGCGGTCGGCGTCATGATGAACAAGTCCGATCTGAACTCGACGGCGTTCAATTGCCCTGTGCCGCCGACGGCGACGGACTGCACCTGGATCTTGTCGACCCAGCCATCAGGGCTGTGTCCAGGAGAGTTCTTCAGCTCAGAGCGCAAGATACCCACCGCCGCCTGCACGGCGTTCATGATCGGTCCGGACCGATTGTCACCGCCGCCCATTGCATGACGGACACGGTCGCTCCGTGGAACGGCTGGGATCAGGAGTGTGCCCAGCGCTCGGTCGTCATGCGCTGGCGCACGAGCAGCCCCAACTTCCCGAACGGCAACCAAAACGTGCTCTCACGCCATATCTACTTCTGCGATGCAGTGCTCGATCACGGGCCTTCCGTGTTGCCGCCAGCGGCTGGACTACCGGACGACTGGGTAGTTTTTCGAGTGGATCGACCAGTCACGGGTGGCACGGGTACTGGCGGCCCGCTCACCACGGACCGCGAGCCTCTCTTTCCCGCGAGCACGCCGCCCGCCATTTCCCAGAACAATCTGATTTGGACGCACAATTTAGGACTGCCTCTGAAGCTCGACAATCAGGTGAACATCGCGACGATTGGGCAGCAGTTCCCAGTGAACGGCGGGCCAGGAACGTTCACGGTCGAGGCTGATCTCCTCCCGGGTTCCAGCGGCGCGCCAGTGCTGGACCCGTTCGGCGGGGCGCTGGGTTTGGTTGTTTCTGGACCGGATGAAGTTCTCGGCCCCGGCGGCTGCACGCAAGACTGCTTTCCTACGGGACAAGGCGCTCCTGCCTGTGCGGGTACCAACCATCGTTCGATCGCGGTCGACCTGCGACAGCTACCACGCAAATGGCTCCCCGTCGCATACGACTACGACTTGGACGGTGTCCGCGACGACTTCCTCGCTTTCTACGAGGATCTGGGCACGCTCTGGGTCTCGATCTACATCGACAGCGCGTCGATAGGAGCCTTCGATACCACGCTACCCATCTCGCAGCAGCAGGCAGACAAATACTCGTTCGTTCCGCTGGGAGACTTCGACAACGACGGCGTCGAGGACTTCGTAGTCGTGGCGGGCGGCCAGGCGATTTTCGTCCCGGCAAGCGGGTTTTTTACCGTCTTTCCTCTGCTGGTGGGCACCTACGTCCAATACTCCACGGGCGACGCAGACAAGGACGGCTTCGTCGATCTGGAGCTGATTCGAGAAGACGGCACGCGAGACTTGTACTTCGGCGGGGCGAATGGCTTCGTCAGCGCTGGCGTGCCGATGTCCGGCCTGCCGTCGGTGGACTCGGACGATGGCCGGTTCGTCACAGTCACAGGCCAACCCTTCGCGACGGTGCCGAACCAGCGCACGCGATTTCTCATCGGTGTTCCCTCGGGGCAGAGCACGTTCGCGGTTCAAGTCTTCGATGGCGACCAGGCTTTTGGCAGCCTGTACGACACCGGGAACAACGCGGGTACGCGCACCTGTTACGAGCTTTTCAGCTCAAAGGATAAGGCGAACCCCGAGACGAGCGTGCCCGCAAAGGTGGTGGAGGACGCCGCGCTCCCCGATGCCGCGTGGGGTACGATCTACGGCGGTCCGACATTTGGCACCGCGAGCGGGAGTGGGGCGCATTTCTATATTCTGGAGGCCTACCTGACGCAGGGCGGTTGTGGCCAGGCGCTGGTCCCTGTGACGGCTGGGCTCACGAACAGCTTCAAGGTTCGGGCTACCGGCCAGGTAAGTACGATCGCCAATGACTTCGCCTTCATCGCCCGGGACCTTGCGGGTCCCTTCGCGGTCGGTCCGCTCTCGGACACCGCGATGCCAGACACCAACTACGACGGGATGTTTCGGTTCTTCGTGGATGTGGGCACGGCCTCGGTCAGCATGACCCTGCGGGACGCCGACGCTGACATCTTGGTGGACGACGACCCAGCGATTGTCGGCCAGCGAGGACCGCTCGACGTGAAGGCCAACGGGGTCGCGACCGGGGCCAGCGCGAACATACGATACGACGTATTGAACCCGTCAGGCGTTGTGGTGCTGGCCAACACCAACCCCTCAGGAAACAATGACGGGGCGACAGTCACTGACGAAGAGCAGTTGACCCTGTCTGTGCAAAACACGCCCGGAGTGTGGGAGTGGCGCTGGCAGAACGTCTTCGTGCAGAATAACGTCCGAATCTGGGCGCCAGTGGGGTCACCCGTCACGTTCGGGCAGCCGACTCGACGGCTCAGCCCCAGTGGCGCGGTCCCGGTCGACACCTGGATCTCGGCCGGGCCTGGCGCACTCTTGCCTCTCACCGTCGGCGGTGTTTCCGTAAATTCGGCCTCGCAAGCGTTGACATTGTTGACCCGAGCCGACCCGGGCCTCGGGGGTACCACCGCTGCACACGTCTCCGTATGTCACATGCCCCCCGGCAAGAAGGGCACGAAGGCGAAGCTGGTGGTGGTGGGCGCTGCCGCACTAGCGGCGCACTTGGGCCACGGCGACAGCGTCGCGCCCGCGCGCACCATGGCGGACCTTTACGCCGAGCTGCTTGCGGCAAAGCTCAACGTTGTCGCGCGAGCCGCAGCCGGCGAGGATCTTGCCGGCGCCTTCGTATACACGCGAGACGTGTCCGTCGCGGAGGCGATCTCCTCGGCGGAGGCGCTGCTGGCGGACCCTCTACCCTGCGGCTGGAACACCGCGGAAGCAGCCTATGCAGCCGACATCCTTACACTCCTGCGCGCCATCAACGCCGCAGAGGTGACGTTCTTCGTGCCGACGGCGTCCGTAACGCCAAGCTCCAGCGCCAAACAGGGTCCAAAGAAAGCCCAACCGAGTCAGCAGTTCGTTGGTCTGTGATCCGGTCACACTCGGGCGGGCGGCGCTTGCGCGGCTGGCTTGCGCCACCCTGTTCGCGACCGCATGCGCATGCTGCGCGCGTTCGACACATCCCGGGGCAGCGGTGCCCCAAGGCGAACACCGTCGACAGCCAGTGCAAAAAGCAGACGGCGGACCGGACGCGGCCGGCCTTGACGCCGACGCAGCTGGCCCTGCACCCGAACACGTGTCGATTGAGCGGTTGATATCGGAACCAGCGAGCTACATCGGTAAACACGTCACCACCGTCGGGTGGGTCGTCCCATGTGATGCCATGACCGCCTGCGGAATCACATGCTCACGCGGCGCAATGTGCTCAACCCGTGCAGTGTTTGTCCCGGCCGGAACGCCGGGAGTCGCGCCGTGTGAAGGCAACCGTCAGTCGCTTATCATCATGAATCCGCGCCTCTTGAATAGGTACTGGTGTCGTCCATCCAGCTGCGACGAAAGCCGCGTGCCGCCGTGCCCCTTTCCGGTCGGAACCGCGGTACGTTTGGCCGGAACTATCGAACTAGCGACTACGTCCCAGATTGACGTTGCCCACGAGCAGTATGTCTTCGTTCCGGACGCCAAGCCACCGCCGGAGGAGCCCCGCAAATGATCGGCGCGAACGTGCGCGGCGTGTGCCTGGTCGGCGTCGGTGCCTTGTTGGCTGCGACGTGTCGCGCACCCATGGGCCGATTCGAAGGCGCCAGAACGCCGCCAAGAGATCCTCTCCGTCAGTCGCCGCCAGAAGGGGGCACCGGTGCCGGAGCCCACGCGAGCGTTCGTGACTCCGGCTCGACCCCACCGCGCGTTGAAGGACGTCGCCGGTCAACGCCTGGTCGAGCTGAAGCAGGCGCCCCCGGCTCTCCGCCGGGGGTCATCGAGTGGTAGACCGGTTGGATGCGCGGGTAGGATTTGAACCTACGACCTTCGGGTTATGAGCCCGACGAGCTACCAGGCTGCTCCACCGCGCGCGGGCAACATAGTCTCGCCAATCTATGAGTCAAGGCCGATTACCGGGGCGCGCATCTATTTGAAAAAACACGAATAAAAGGCCCGGTACGGGACGCGCGGGGACGCCCGCGCGACCCGCGTCAAATGAGCGCGGGCGCCGGCCTTGTCGATGCGGGCGCAAGACCGGAGCGGTGCGGCTCGGCGCGGGTAGCGTGAGTGGTGTACTCTCGGGGGTTTGGAGGTACGCATGTCGTTCGGACGTTGGACACGGTCGGCGTTTGGTCTCGCGCTCTGCGCAGGGGCCTGTTCCGCGGAGCCCGAGCCAGCGCCCGCCCCGAGCATCGGAGAGTCGCCGCCGCAGCTGGTGACTAGCGTGGCACGCCGATTCGGTGTTGCCGAGCAGTGGGCGCACGCCACTGATCGCGTGTTGCTTTCTCCCGCTGCCCACACGCTTTCGGTGCGCACCAAAGCTGGCAATCGCCAGGTGGCAGAGCTGCCGCTTGCCGCAAACGGGATCCTGCGCGTCTTCGATGCCGAGCGTGGCTTCGAAGTGGGGTTTTCGGTAGAAGGTGGCGTCGCAGCGTCGCTCTCCGTACAGGGTGGCGTGGGCGTGTACGCGGACGCGCTGGGCCCGGGACAGCATATGTTCGTGGTGCCGCGGGCGGACGGCGTGGAAGACCATGTCCTTGTCACACGGCGACCGGTCGGCGACGCGCTTCAGTATCGGATCGAAGTGGGCACCGCCGCGGGATTGCGCCTAGTCGAAAATACTTTGGAATTCATGGACACATCCGGTACGCCGCGCGTCCGTGTGCCGCCACCACACGTCGTCGATCGCTTGGGGCAAGTGCACGCTGCGACACTCGATGTTCAAGACTGCCGAGTGGATCCCTCGACGGCGCCTCCCTTCGGCCGCCCCACCGTCGCTCCGGGCCAGGACACGTGCACGCTGAGCGTACGCTTCCACGTGGCGGACGATCGCTATCCGGTGCTCGTGGATCCGGCCTGGCAATTTACCGGATCCATGATCACCGAGCGTCGTCAGCACTCCATGGCACTCTTCAAATCCGGCACGGTGTTGGTCGCCGGCGGCGTGAGCGGCAAAGGGGTCACGTCGACTGCCGAATACTACGCCAATGGCGCCTTCGCGGCAGCGCCGAGCCTCGCGGCCGCGCGGGCGCTGTTCAGCCTCGACGTGCTGAACGACGTGGCCGTCGCCATGGGTGGTCAGACCGCGGCTGGCCAGCAGGCCGAGTTTCTAGACCTGAGCCAGTCGAGCGCGAAGTGGGTGACCGTCCCCGCCGCTGGGCGGACGCAGCACGCGACGGCGATCTATCAGAACGAGATCTGGGCGTGCGGCGGCGCGGGGCTGCCTCCTGAGGATGTTGTGCTGGCGGATTGCGAGAGCTTCGATACCGGCAAGAAGGTCTTTTCCAAGCGTGCCGCGATGAAACAAGTTCGCAAGCGGCTCAACCTGGTTGCGCTTCCCAACGAACTGTTTGCCTTGGGCGGCACTGCCGGCGACGGGTCGCAATCCCTAGACAGTGTGGAGCGTCTCACGGATCCCAAGCTCGGTTGGCAGCAGTCGGGTCAGACCATGCTCAGCAGACGGGCCGGGGCTCGCGCACTTGCCACTAGCGCGACCCAAATCGTGGTGACCGGCGGCTTCGGTCCGGGAGGTGCTTGGAACACGGCGGAGGTTTGGAATCCGTACGACAAATCGGTGTTCAACTTCTTGGCCGCCGGCACCATGCTGTTTCCACGAGCCGATCACGTGATGGTTGGGCTCTCGGACGGCACCACCGTGTTGGTCGGCGGCGGCAGCAGCGCGGTCGAACTCTGGAAGAAGTCGGTGTTTCACTCCCTGTCTTCGACCAACCTGCAACGCTACGAAGCAGCAGGCATCACGCTCGCGACAGGCACGGAGGTTCTGGTGACCGGTGGTAGCGGGAAGGGCGCGATCTTGAACAGCGCCGAGGTGTGGAAGTTGGGCGAGCCCGGGGACGCCTGTTCGCAGTCCGCCGACTGCAAGAACGGGTTTTGCGTAAGCGGAGTGTGCTGCAACGTTGCCTGCACCCAGACGTGTTTCTCGTGCCTCGCGAACGCGACCGGGGGGACAGACGGGATCTGTGCGCCGAAGCTCAGTGGTCAGTCCGACGCGGGCTGCGTGGACAAGGGCGTGGGCTCCTGCTCGACTAACGGCCTGTGCGATGGCAGTGGGGGCTGCGATGAGTATCCGGTGGGAACCGTGTGTTTGCTGCCCACTTGCTCGACTGGAGCTACGGCGTTTTGGCAGGAATGCAGCGGTCCCGGGGCCTGCACCACCCAGAAGCAGGACGCTTGCGGCTCCTTCGGTTGCGTGGGCGGGGTGTGTGCCAGCGCGTGCACGGTCAGTGGGGACTGCGCCGCCACCGGCTACTGCAACAAAGGGAGTTGTGCGGCAAAGCTGCCCAACGGCGGTGCATGCGGGCTTTCTGAGGAGTGCCAGAGCAATTTGTGTGTAGACGGCGTCTGCTGCAACGCCGCGTGTGCGGGCCAGTGCGAGGCCTGCGCAGAACCCGGATCCGAAGGCACCTGTGTGCCCGTTGCGGGCGAACCTCGCGGGACAAAAGCCGCGTGTGACGCTGCGCTCTCACCGGATGCGCCCTGCAGCGCACGTCGTTGCGATGGGATCGTTCGGGACAGTTGCGTTGGGTACGCGTTGCCTACCGAGGTGTGCTCCCAGCCCGGGTGCGTGGGGGGCCAGCAAACCTTCGAAGCGAAATGCGAC
The DNA here is from genome assembly GCA_965369205.1 of uncultured Polyangiaceae bacterium. Taxonomy (GTDB): domain Bacteria; phylum Myxococcota_A; class Polyangia; order Polyangiales; family Polyangiaceae; genus JACKEA01. The sequence continues at coordinate 24,093 of CBDUPW010000073.1, forward strand.
GGCAAAGGTAGCTGCGACGCAATCCAGACCAAGCAGTGCGCGCCGTACGTGTGCGGCGGCAGCGCCTGCATGAGCGACTGCGCCAGCGGAGATGACTGTGCGCCTGGCGCGAGCTGCAACGCTGGCAAGTGCGTGCAGGGCGCGACCTGCGACGGCTCCCACACCGTCACCGGCGCCGACGGCAAGTCGCAGAGCTGCGCGCCCTATCGCTGCAACGCCGATGGTACGTGTAAGGTCGAATGCAACTCGCTTGAGGACTGCGTCGGTGGAAACCTGTGCAACCAGGACCAGCGCTGCGTGCAAGCGGGTGCAGACGACACCGGGGACGACGGCGGCTGCGGCTGCAGTGTGCCGGGTGGCCCGCTTCCATTTGGGCCGGGCGCTCTCGCGCTGTTCGCCTTCGGTGGCCTGCTCATGTGGCGTCGACGGGCCGCCTGAAAGCCGCGGAGCGCGGAAGCCGCGGATGGGCTGCATTGCGTGCTTCCAAGGATCGCCAATAACGCATCGCGTTATGTTGGGTTTTCTGGGACAATCCGGTTGACGGCGGGCTGCGCGGGGGCTACGAACCTCCCGTAGCGTTACCCTTACCCATACGTAAGGGTTACACTTGACCATGGACAGCAAACGCCACCTCGCTCTGCTCCCGGAGAGCACCCTGGAAAGCCCCGACGTGGTGGCCGAGCTCATGCTCGTTGGCGAGCTGGCCAAGGCAACCGGCAAGACCGTGCGCGCCATCCACCTCTATGAGGATCTGGGCCTGCTCCGGCCGCAGGACCGATCCAAGGGACGCTATCGGCTCTTTGCCCGCGATGCGCTGCTGCGAGTGCGCTGGATCGTCAAGTTGCAGAGCTTGGGCCTGTCGCTCTCGGATATCCAGGACGTGGTTCGGGATCAGACCGACGCCGACTCCGCGCAGTTCGCCGCCGCGCGCCTGCGAGAGGTCTACGTGAGCAAGCTCAACGAGACTCGCAACAAGTTGGCGGAGCTCCACGCCCTGGAGCGCGAGCTCGAACAGAGCTTGAACTACCTCGACGATTGCGACTCGCACTGTGAACCAGCCGTACCGACGGCGGGTTGCTCGAGTTGTGACCGGCACGAAACCCATGCTGCTCCCGAATTGATCGCGGGCGCCCAAGCCCACTGAGACCCCTATGCCTCTGAAGTTTCCCATCTACATGGACAACCACGCGACGACCCCGGTCGATCCCCGCGTGCTGGAAGCCATGTTGCCGCATTTCACGACGCAGTTCGGCAATGCCGCCAGTCGCACCCACAAGTATGGCTGGGATGCGGAAGCCACTGTCGAAGACGCCCGCGAGACCATCGCGGACTTGATCGGCGCGGACTCTTCTAAAGAGATTGTATTCACCTCGGGTGCCACCGAAAGTGACAACCTCGCGATCAAGGGTGTGGCCGAGTACTACGAAGGACGCGGCAAACACATCGTCACGACGCAGATTGAGCACAAAGCCGTGCTCGATTCCTGCAAACGCCTCGAGAAGCAGGGCTATCACGTCACCTATGTTGCCGCGGGCGAAGATGGCATCGTGGATCCCGACGCGATCAAGAGCGCACTCACGGATCAGACAATCCTCGTCAGCGTCATGCTTGCAAACAACGAGGTCGGCACGATCCAGCCCATCGCGGAGATCGGCAAGATCACCCGCGAGCGAGGCGTACTTTTGCACTGCGATGCGGTCCAAGGCATCGGCAAGACCCCCTTCGACGTGAAGGCTATGAACGTCGACTTGGCATCGATCACCGCCCACAAGATCTACGGACCTAAGGGCGTCGGTGCGCTCTACGTGCGTCGCAGCAAACCCCGCGTGCGGCTCGTCGCTCAGATGGACGGCGGTGGCCACGAGCGCGGCATGCGCTCCGGTACGCTCAATGTCCCGGGCATCGTCGGCATGGCGAAGGCTTGCGAGATCATGAAGACCGAAGGCAAGGCAGACGCTGCAAAGATCCGCGCACTGCGCGACTCTTTGCACCAAAAACTGCTCAAAGAGCTCGACGAGGTGATTCTGAACGGACACCCGGAGCGCCGCCTATGTGGCAACCTGAACGTGTCGTTTGCTTTCGTCGAAGGCGAAGGGCTGATGATGGCGATCAAGGACGTTGCGGTGTCGAGCGGAAGTGCTTGCACCAGTGCGAGCTTGGAGCCCAGCTACGTGCTGCGCAGCATGGGGCTAGACGAGGACTTGGCGCATTCGTCGATTCGTTTTGGCTTGGGGCGTTTCAACACCCAAGAAGAAGTCGACTACGTGGCAGAATTGGTGATCGCCAAGGTCAGGAAGCTGCGCGACATGTCGCCCTTGTACGAGATGCACAAGGAAGGCGTGGACATCAAGAGTATCGAGTGGGCCGCACACTAAGAGACGGAGCAAAAGAAAATGGCGTACAGCGACAAAGTCATCGAGCACTACGAGAATCCCAAGAACGTCGGTACCCTCGACAAGAACGACAACAACGTTGGCACTGGACTCGT
>CBDUPW010000074.1:0-26339 GCA_965369205.1 uncultured Polyangiaceae bacterium
CGCAACCATTCTGCCCGGGCTGACCTCTGACATTCAGATACCACGCCAGACGGCGGATAGCACGGCCGGGTGGCTGGCCGGTGATGGTTCCGACCAGGTAACGCCCAGCGATCCCACTTTCGACAAAATCAGCATGTCGCCAACCTCTGTGGGGGTGAGCAGCACCATTAGCCGCAAGATGCTCCTACAGGGCGACCCCACAAGCGAGCGGATCGTCCAGGAAACGCTGGCGGCGGCGGTGCGCCGGGGCAGAGCGGCTTGTGCGCGCCGGGCGCGCCCTGCGGCGGGATCAACGTTTGCTACGAGGACTGCTTCAGTCAAGACTGCTGCGATCTGGTGTGTTGGTGCGAAAAAGACGGCACCCTGCAGTGCAATATGGACTGCACGAAGTAGCGATTCGAGCCGCCCCCGGGTCCTAGCCCACACCTTCGCGCTCCCGTGACGCTTCATCCCGCGCTAAGCTGGCGATCATGAGCAAGTTCCTCGTGGCCGCCAGCCTGGTCGCATTCGGTGCGTGTATTGGCTGCGCTACCGGCGAAGCCGACCTCGACGATCTCGGCAGCGCAGGCTTTGCTGGATCCGCGGGCGGCGGCGGCGTCGCCGGAGGCGGCGGAAGCGGCGGGATCAGCACCGGCGGCTTCGGAGCTCTTCCGACTGGCGGCACGGGAGGCACGCCTGCAAGTGGTGGCAGCTCCAGCGGCGGTACCTCCAGCGGCGGCGCGGGGGGCACAGGCGGCGGCGGAACGGGCGGCAGCGGCACCGGCGGCACGGGTGGCAGCGGCACGGGCGGCAGCGGCAGCTGCAGCGCGCCGAACGCTTGCGCCACCGCTACACCGAAGGGCTCGCTCTCTGGTGACGACGGCAAGAAGACGACCACGGTGCAGGGCACCGGAAGCTTGTTCGTCAGGGTCCGGATCACCGAGGACAACCACAGCGTGCTGGGCGAAAAGCTGGAACTCGCTGTCGCGCTGACGGTACCGTCGGGCGACGACTTGGATGTCTATGGCTACGTGAACGAGTCCAGTGACACGTCGGCGTGCGGCTCGCAGCCCGCGGGCAAGCGCGACACCGGGGGAACCGGCGCCAATGAGAGTTTCAAGCTCAGCTGGGGCGAAGGCAGCATCGCCAGCGGCGGCGACGACAGTCGTGACGTCGTGATCGAAGTCAGCCACAAGTCCGGAACCTGTAGCGCACCCTGGACTTTGACCCTCACCGGCGATCCGTGAGCTGACGTCCCACCCCCGCGTCATACACTGGGCTCCGTCATGCGTCCTGCTGCAGATGTTCGCTGTCGCCGGCATGGCCATCAGCGCGCCCGCCGTGCTCGAGGGCAAGACCGTCGCCTTCAGCGCGGCGGCGGGACTTTCTCAGCTGCTCGTGGTGGTGATGTACATGCGCTCGAGTGCACAAGTCGCAGAAGCCAAGAGCTACAGTCGCTACTGGGGCAGTACCTTTGCGGTGGCGGGCGCCCTGTGGCTGGGATCGGCGTTCGTGCAAGGGCCGCTGGTCTTCGGCATGTGGGTCGTGGCCACGCTACTCGTGTTGGCCTCACCGCTGAGCCCGCAGTCGCGCGCGCTCCAGGAACGCTGCCCCATCGACTTCGAACACCTGGGCGAACGCTACGCACTACTCACTCTGATCGTGCTTGGCGAGAGCTTCGTGAAAGTGCTGAGCAGCCTCGCCGACTCGGGCGCCGGGCTGTCGCTCTACCTCCAGGCGGGCAGCGTGCTGTTGATCACCTGTGGCCTGTGGTGGGTCTACTTCGACGATGTTGCCGGCTCCCATGTGCGCAAGGGGCGTGCGCAGTGGATTGTCTGGCTCTACGCGCACTTACCGCTCCAGGTTGGCATCACCGCCGTCGGCGTCGCGTTGAAAAAGGCCGTGTACATCGCCAGATCTGCCCATCGTTTCGGTGATTGCCACCCTAGTTGGCCACGATGGCACCTACGGCCAAACCATCTACGCTCGGCATATGTACAACGCCGAAGACATCCGGGCACATCATCGTTTCGTCGATGTCATCAGCGAGCTTGAGGATGGCCGGTTGATGATCGACTACGGCCGATTCCACGACGTCGAACCAGACAACGCGAGCGAAGCGGATGAGGCGGCCGCGCCGCCCGCTTCGACCTAACTGCCCAGGCAGCCCAGCAACAGGTCGATCTTCGCCTGGGGATCCCCTTGCACCTTGGTGCACATCGTGGGGCACAAATTGACCTGCGTCGGCGAGGTATTGTTGTCGTAGTACCAGCCGTCGCCGGCGCATTGTGCTGCGCTGCTCACCTTGGGCACGAGCACTGGCGGGGGAGTTCCGCCCGGGGAGTACTCGATCTTCACTTGGTTCCAGTCCGGCGCGCCTTGGGACGGCTTCGGAATCGTCATGGAACAACCCACTGCCTGCTGTTGGATGGCCTTCAGCGCTTCTACGAAGACATTGGGATCGCCGTTACCCACATTCCAATGATTGCAGGGTCCAGCGCCATCCCCACAGGTGTCATTCAGGGTACCGACTTTGTCCGGATGACTCTTGGTTCCGCCTCCCTTGGCAGTGATCTCCAGATTCGCAAAGGTCGCACCCGTCATGCCGATCACGTAGGTTGGAATGCCCGTCGCGTTGAAATGTGACGTCAAGATCCCGGCCAGGCCACTGTCGCTATTGACGGGACAGCTGTTGGGCTTCCCGTCGGTGATCAGAATGCTAATCATCTCGCGACCCGACGTTTTCGCTGCGGCTGTGAAGCTATTTAGCCCGAGGATCGCATCGTGCGTCGGCGTGTAGGTTCCTTTGGGGGCTTCCAGATTCAGAGAGGAGATCAGACTGCCATTTGCAGCGGAAGGCAGCGCCGTCAGCCCGACTGCGGGCGTGCCGTACCCTGCTCCCGGACAAGTGCTGACGCCCTGGCGAGGAAAGTACTGCAGCGCTGCTCGATTGTTCGTGGCGGCGCTGGATTTGAAATACTGCCCCAGGGCGTTCACCGCGCGACACCATTTGCTATCGACGATGGCGCTGCCCACATTGCAGTCCGAAGCATCGGCGTACCATGCAAAACCGGGCTCACTCATCGAGCCGGAGCGGTCGAGCATCACGTACATATCCAGCGGCTTGAGTTTCGCAGTCACGGTCGTCTCCGCGCACGCATCGCCGAATCCGCTGTCCGTTGGACCGTCGTAGCTGAAAACAACGTCCGGAAGCCCGGCGTCCATGACATCGATGCTCGCGTCAACGCTTCCGTTTGCGGCTGAACCGGCATAGCCCGCAGACGCGGCGGCTCCGGCCGCTCCCGCAAAAGCGCCCGTGTTTCCAGTGCCCCCCAAGTTGCCGACGCCGCCGCTGGCCGTACCGGCGTTGCCACCGGAACCGAATCCGCCTCCGGTCCCGGAGACGACTTCTGGGTCCCCGTCCCCACTACAGCCGATCGCTAACGACCCGGCAAAACCCAGACATAGCCCGAAAAGAATAAGCGTCCGCATATTGGCGGCGGAATATAGCGGCTGCCGCCCCAAGCTGCACCTCTGCTCGCTTGGTCCGAGGGTTTCTAGGCCCCCGGACGGCAAAAACCTAGCCCACTGCAATGCGCCGACCCTCGGGCTGCAACCCTTGGCTGGCTAGCGCGTAGTCGGCCTTGAATCGATCACGACTCGGTTATCCACAGGGTCAGCACGGATGCTCAAGACGCTGTCCGTACCCACCCAAGTCCACACATCACCGGCCACATGGGACTCCTTGCCGTAGACGCTGCGAGCGACGGCGAGCGCTTTGCCGATTGCGTTCCGTAGCCCCGCGGCATCGACCGCGGCGACCTGGCACACGATCGCGGAAAGCCGCCCCGCTTCGTTCATTTCGAGTTTGCAGCGGGCGCGCTGCTCGAACGCGACGGTTTCGCGAATCAACTCGCCCGACTCTCGCCGGACATCCGGAAACTGCGCGATGGCATCCGCCTCCGTCATGCCGAAGCGCAAGCCGACCAAACCCTTCGGTAGCGGCGCGGGCCGATCGCGCAGCAGCGTTACGACAAAGAACACGGCCAGCGCCAGGGCGAACACCAGCCCCAGCGCGACAGAAGCGTTTCGGGCTGGCGGTGGCTCGGCGCGACTGACGGGATGCCCTTCCTCCACGGTCCGGATTGTAGAGTGCAGAGCGCTCAGGTGGTGTAGAAAGGCTCATGGCGTTTGACGAGAAAGTGCGCGCGCGCCTCGCAGCAGCGCTCAAAGGGAAAACTGGCGTCGTCAAAGCCAAGACGAAGCCAACGACCCCATCCAGCCACAAGCAACCCGCCAAGTCGCGCGCAACGCGAGCCAAGCGATGACCAACGAGCCCGGCTACCCCTTCGTACCCTACGGACTTCCGCGACTTGATGCCGCCGAGCAGTTGGCGCGAGGCAGGGCTTTCTACGCTCAGATGGACCAGCGTCGGAGCTGCCGCTCCTTTGCCGACGAAGCCGTGCCCCGGGCACTGATCGAATCCGCGATCCAAACGGCGTCCACAGCGCCAAGCGGCGCCCACCGACAACCCTGGCGTTTTGTCGCCGTCTGCGATCCGGAGCTGAAGCGCCAGATCCGCATCGCCGCGGAAGCAGAGGAGAAGAAGTCGTATGAAGAACGCATGCCGGACGACTGGCTCGAGGCCCTCGCTCCCATTGGCACGACATGGGAAAAGCCATTTCTAGAAGTTGCGCCGTGGCTGGTCGTCGTATTCGAGGAAACTGTCGGCGCGCATCCCGACGGCCGGGTGCGCAAGAATTACTATGTGAAAGAAAGCGTTGGGCTCGCCTGTGGGCTGTTCATCGCCGCGCTGCACCAGATGGGCCTGGCAACGCTCACGCACACCCCGAGCCCGATGGGCTTTCTGCGCAAGCTGCTCGGCCGCCCGGAAAACGAGAAGCCGTTCATTCTGTTTCCCGTGGGCTACCCAGCTGCGGACGCGCAAGTTCCGGATCTACAGCGCAAGCCCCTGGACGAAGTCGCGATCTTTTATTCCAAGTGACGCTCCGCTGAGAGCGCCGAAGGGCTAGCGCGGAGCGCGCGCCAGACGCAGGCCAGAGAACATCCAGCGCTGCTGCGGATAGAAGAAGTTTCGATAGGTCGCTCGCGCATGCCCGGGTGGCGTCACGCACGCTCCGCCGCGCAGCACCATCTGCCCGACCATGAACTTGCCGTTGTACTCCCCGAGCGCACCCGGCGCTGCTACGAAGCCCGGATACGGCAGGTACGCACTCGCGGTCCATTCCCATAGGTCCCCGAACAACTGCTGCAACTCTGAAGCTTCGGAGGACGTTTCCCTCGGATGCAATCGTGAGCCATGCATGAAGTTGCCTAGGGCAGCCGCGCCATCCGCTGCATGCTCCCACTCGGCTTCTGTCGGCAACCGCGCCCCCGCCCAGGCTGCGAACGCCTCGGCTTCGTAGTAGCTCAAGTGGGCCACGGGCAATCCAGGGTCAAGGGGGGCCAGCCCGTGGAGCCCGAACTCATGCCACTTGCCCCCGACCTGTCGCCAATACGCCGGCGCGCGCCATTTCTCTTGATTGACGGCATGCCAGCCGTCCGCCAGCCAGAGCAGAGGCGCCCGGTAGCCGCCGTCTTGGATGAATTCCAAATACTCCCCGTTGGTGACCAAACGCGTCCCCAGCTCGTAGTCGTCAAGCCAACACCTGTGACGCGGGCGCTCGTTGTCGAAACAGAAGCCAGCGCCTTCGAAACCGACTTCGACGAGCCCCCCGGAAATGCCCCGATAAGTCTGTGCGCCCGCTGCCGCCGCTGGAGGCAGCGGCTCCTCCAAAAAAGCCGGCGAAAGCGGATTCTGCGCAAACACGTGCAGGATATCCATCAACAGCAGCTCTTGGTGTTGCATCTCGTGGTGCAGCCCGACCTCGACCAGCGCCGCTCCCGCTGAGTCCATCCCGCGCGCAATGAGCTCCGCCATACGGGCGTCCACATGCTCGCGATACGAGCGCACCTCCGCGACACCGGGCCGCGTCACCAGTCCCCGCTGCGCGCGGGGAAACTGCTCGCCGACACTGTTGTAGTAGGAGTTGAAAAGCACATCGAAGTCCGGGTGAAACGCCCGGTAACCTGGGAGCGATTTCAGCAGGAAGGTCTCGAAGAACCAAGTCACATGGGCCAAATGCCACTTAGTCGGACTGACGTCGGGCATTGACTGCACGGTCATGTCCTCGGGAGTGAGCCGCTGCGTTAGCGCAACACTTCTGTCGCGCACCGCTCGATAGCGTGCACCCAAATCCGCATTCGTGGAGGCCTCAGGCAAGGACAGCGCCATGCCCCAAGCTACCACGGCACGACTACTTCAGTTCGGGCAGAGCTCGCTGGGCACATCGCAGTTGGCGATGACGCAGGGCGTGAAGCTGCCGCAGCTTGTGTTCTGGAAGCAGCCCAAACACGCGCTGCTGGGATTCGGCGTGCTGTTGCAGCCTTCCATGCAGTCAGAGAAGCCCATCTGCGTACAGCACTGTGTGATCGCGCCACAACTCGCGTTGCAGTCGATGCCGCTAGCGCCGCCCGAACCCGTAGCGCCGCCGCTGCCGGTGCTGCCACCACTGCCCGTGCTCGCCGTGCACGCGCCGCTTTGGCAGGACGCCGCCCAGTTGCAAGTGCCGGAAGTCGGATCGCTGCAAGAACCGCTCGCCGTCTTGCTGCTCAAGCTACCACTGCAGGTGCCTTGCCCATCTCCGAAAGAAATCGAGCTGCCACTGACGGAACCTTGGTACACGGTGCCGCTCGGGGAACAGTTCAGCGTGATGTCGCAACCGTTCTGCGTGATGGTGCACGCGCTGTCCGCGCACGTACCGCTCAAGGTCCAACTGCCCGTGACGTTGGGACAGCTGCCGCCTCCGCCGCCGGAGCTTCCGGAGCTACACGCCAAAACCACTGCTGCCAGCGCAGCGCCAGTAAACGCAATTCTTACCCAACCCATGGCGCGGAGAGTATCACGCGCCTGCGGCGTTTGCATGGTCCGGAATGCGCTGCACCCATTTAGCTTGTTCGCTGATTGCTTGTTCCTTTGACCGCGCATGGAACTCGCGCAATCCATTCGCGATCCGGCGGCGCTCACGCCATGCGCTGCAGTTACTTCGCGTACAGACGCACCACGGCAACCCCCTGGCCCTGAGTGACGCGCACGGTAAGGCGCAAGGGCGCGCCCATGGGAGCCGCCCACTTGTAGCAATTCGGCTTGGCGCCCAGCACTGCAGTGGGGCCCGTAGTGGAGTCTTGCGCCAGAATCGGCGACGGGATCCCAGGCGCGGAGATCGCGGGCGACAGCTGCAGATCCACTTCGGCAACCGCCGGCAATCCCGAAGCGAACGCCACGTAGCACTTGCCGGGTTCTGCTTGAAAGTCGACGGTCAGGGTTTGACCCGCGGCGAAGTTGCCAGCGACGGTCCCGCCAGACACGGGCGTCATTCCTTGGGCGTGTTGAGCGGCCAGGGCGTCGATGGCGGGTCCTGCCGCCGCTGCCAAGCTCGGATCGATCGGCGTTGCGGCGGCCCCGGCCTGCACCGTTGGGATGGGCCCTGGTCCGGTTGCTGTCGTCGTCGCAGTCGGCGGCGGGGCGGTCGTTGTGCCCGTGACGGTTGGACCCGGCCCGGTTTGGGACACGCATTGCATGCCGTCGAACCACATTCCTGGGGGGCATGACGCGGGTGGCGGGGCGTCCGCGGGTTTGTCCTTGCCGCCACATGCGGCGCCGAGGGCAATCACTGCAAAAAGAGCTAAGGGCAAGCGAGCGTTCATGGTGCCTCCAAAGACGGGCCGAAGCCCTGTTTGGAAGTCAAACGCGGTCGCGTGGCCACGCCTTACACCAACGGTGAAAGCGGGGCGAAGAGCTCCAGGCGGTGAAAATCTGGGGCCGTTCCTGGCGCACCACGGAATGCCAGGAAACGCCGGGCGTCGCCGCAACCGTGCATGGCGAAGGCATTGACGCGATCGCAGCCCATCGGCAGCCAGGTCCGTGGAAAGCTCGCCTGGGCTCGGAAGCGTCCGCGCCGCACCTCGCTGCGATACGAAAGCTCCATGCCGCTTTGCTGCACGGCGCGACGCCCGGCGAGCTGGAGCGCCAAGTAGTGACCATGTGGACCGAACTCGAGCTCCAAGTACTTTTCTTCCGCACCTAACAGCATCAACTCCACGACCTCGAAGTTCCAGAGCGCAGGCGTCGGACCCGGTGGCGCGTCTGGCGCGGGATCGTCGTAGAAAGGAGCCTCTACATCGACGCAGAGGCTCGCGCCGCTGCGAGTGACTTCGACCGTCGCATATTCCTCCGGCCCAACGGCGGCGCCGTCCCAGGCCGATGCGATGACGAGGCGCATGCCTTGGGCTTATACTGCAAGAATGGCCCGAAGCTTCGTCTCACTGCTCTGCGCCCTCGGCAGCCTTGGACTGAGCTGTGCGGCCTCCGAGAGCGCGGGCCCCGGAGGCGCGGGTGTGGGCGCGGGCACTGGGACCGGAGCCACGGGCGCTTTGGGTGGTGGCGGAACCACTGGCGGCGGGACCGGCGGGGCGGCGGCTGCGGCTGCGGGGGGCAGCTCCGGAACTGGAACCGGGGCCAGCGCGGGAACGGGAGGCGCCGGTGGACGCAAGTGCGCTTCGGATCTCCAGAGCGTTGTCGACAATGCCGGCAACGTGATCGAAACGTGCGCCCCCGACAAAGGCTGTTTCGAAGGCAACTGCGTCGCTGCATGCGACGCGGCGATCCAAACCAAGGGCAACGTCGGTTGCAGCTTCATTGCACCCACGCCACCGTTCACCGGTGCGGGTTGGCCGGGCTCGCAAGGCGCGTCTCTACTGGGTCCCTGCCACGCCGTATTCGTCGCGAACGCCTGGAACCGCCACGCCAAACTGACTCTGGACTACGGCTCCCAGAAGCTGGACGTAACCGCCTTCGCGCGCATTCCCAAGGGCAACATTCCCTACCCCACCTACCAGCCACTGCCTGCTCAGGGGTTGCCCCCCGGCGAAGTTGCGATCTTGTTCTTGTCCCACGATCCACAGGCCAACAACGCCGGCATCCCGCTCCAGTGTCCGGTCAAGCCGGCCATCTTGATGGACACCGCCGTGACCACAAGTGGGCGCGGCACGGCATTTCGGCTCGGCAGCGACACACCGATCACCGCGTATGACATCGTGCCCTACGGCGGCGCGCGCACGTTTTCACCGAGTGCCAGCTTACTCTTGCCGGTTAGCGCTTGGGGCACGAGCCACATGGCCGTTGCGCCTCACGACATTGATCCGAATCCCACGGTCGGTGGGAACCTCTGGATCACCCTCGTAGGCAGCGTTGCCAACACCAGCGTGACGATCACTCCAAAAGCGCAGCTCCCCGCCGGATTGAACGTGCCGGTGGCCAACGCAAACCAAGCCACCAGCGTGAGCCTGGGAGCGGGTGAGACGATTCAGTGGTTGATGGGGGACCCCACCGGAGCCGCGATCAAGTCGACTGCGCCGATCGGTGTCTTCACGGGCAACACGCAGCTTTGGGTTACGGCGGGAGAATCCATCGACGGCGGCAAAGAACCCGCCCACCAACAGCTGCCGCCGTTGAGCGCCCTCGGTAGCGAATACGTCGGGGCGGGCAACGTGACACGCATGGCCAATCTGTCGCCGGAAACCATCATGTACCGCGTGATGGGCGTTGTCGACGGGACCACGCTCAGCTGGGACCCAGCCCCGTCCAGCGGAGCGCCGTCCTCACTGTCCGCGGGGCAGGTCGCGGAGTTCACGACGAAGGCACCGTTTTCCGTTCGCTCGCAGGACAAGAGCCACGCCTTCTACCTTACGCAGTATATGACCGGCAGCGTCTTTGCGGCCGTGATGCGCCAAGACGGCACACAACCCCTGCCCATTGGTGTGTCGCTGAGTTGCGGCATCGGCGACGAAGAGTGGATCTATGTTCTGCCCCCCGCGCAGTTCCTGAGGCGCTACGTGTTCTTCACGGATCCGACCTACGCCACCACCAACTTGGTCATCACGCGAAAAAGGGGCAGCGCCGGCGGCTTCCAGGACGTACATGTTGCCTGCCTCGGAAAAGTAGCCGGCTTTGTTCCCGTCGGCAGTGCTGGCGAGTTCGAAGTGGCTCACGTCGATCTCGTTCGAGGCATGAAGACGCAGGGCAACTGCGTCAGCAGTCGCCACGAAGCCTGGTCCGACGGCGAGTTCGGCGTCACCGTTTGGGGCACGGACTGGTGCGCTTCGTACGCCTATCCGGCAGGCGGCAGCCTCCAGAGCATCAACTTGGTTTCTCTTGACTGAATCGACCGGCACATTTGGAGCCATGTGCGTTAAGCGCAGCACGAGGTCTTGGCGTGCGCCGCAGAGACGTCTAGCCTGACCACATGCTCACCTTCAGCACCGACGGCCCAACAGCTGATCGCCAGATGCGGGCGATCATCTTCTACCTCACGACCTTCGGTCACATCGATGGTGACTTCGACGCAAGTGAAAAAGCCTTCGTCAAGAATTACATCAGCGGTTTGGTCCAGCACCGTGTGGCCGGAGCCATCGATGCCTCCGAAACAGAGCTACGTACCGAGCTGACCACCAAGTTCACGACGCACTTCCACGAAGTCTTCGAGAGCATCAACCAGCAAGTGCAGGCGCTCTTCGATGAAGCCGTCGCCGAGGGGGAGAAACAAGACGACTTCGTGCACGCAAAACTGAAGTTGCGCTGCTTCGAGATCTTCAAGAGCTTCGATCCCCAAAGCCAAGAACAATTGATGGACAGCATCGATGAGCTGATCCACGCCGACGGCCAAGTGCATCCGGCCGAAGCAAAACTGCGAGCGGAACTCGCGGATCTGTTGGAAGAAGACTTGGGCCTTGAGCTACTCGACGATGCGGAGCACAAACCGCCGGTGTCCATTCAAGACCACCAAGCGCCGATCCCGCTAACGGAGAACCACCCGTTCTTCGACCAGTTCGAACACAACTACACGGCGAATCCCGAACTGCTGCTGAAGCAAGTACAGGGGGACGCCGCACTCATGAACAAGGTCATGGCGACCCTGGACGCGCAACGCGACCAGGCCGGACAGAAGCTAGCCGGCAAACAAAGCGTGCAGGAGTTCGCTGGACAGGCTCCGTTTCTCGATGGGCACGTCTATGTCTGCCCGACGCGACCCGGAGAGGACTACGAACTGATCGTCGTCGGAGACTTGCATGGCTGCTACAGTTGTCTCAAGGCTGTCTTGATGCAGACGGACTTCTTCGAAAAGGTGAAGAAGTTTCACGCGGACCCGAAGAACAACCCGAATCCCAAGCTGGTATTGCTCGGTGACTACATCGATCGCGGCATGTTCAGCTACCAGGGCGTTCTGCGCTCTGTGATGCAGCTGCTCGTCACCGCCCCAGACCACGTGTACCTACTGCGCGGCAACCACGAGTACTACGTGGAGCACGAAGGCAAGGTCTACGGTGCGGTACGTCCCAGCGAGGCTATGGACACCCTGAAGCCGCATTTGTCCCAGGAGGTCTTCGCGCACTACATGAAGCTCTTCGATTCACTGCCGAATATGCTCTTGTTCGAGCGCTTCCTATTTGTGCACGGCGGTATCCCTCGGGATCTCACGCTCAAGGAGAAGTACAAGGACCTGTCCAGTCTGAACGACTGGGACATCCGCTTCGAAATGATGTGGAGCGACCCGTCGAGTGCCAACGTCATTCCGGCGTCGCTCCAGAAGCAATCCGCACGCTTTCCGTTCGGGCGCCTGCAGTGCCAAGCGTTCCTGCAGCGCATTGGCTGCCACACCTTGGTGCGTGGGCACGAGAAGGTCGACGAGGGCTTCCGACGCATCTACGACGACGACAACCAACTGCTGATCACGCTATTTTCTGCGGGCGGCGCGACGAACGATGACTTGCCTAGCGACAGCAGCTATCGCGGTGTCACGCCCAGGGCGATGACCGTTCGCTTCAAAGACGGCAAGTCGAAGATCACGCCGCTGACCATCGACTACGAGCGTTACAACGCGCCCGACAAGAACCGCTTCTTCCTCGCGCCACCGGAAATCGCTCACAAAGCGGGCTGAGACAATCGTTGCGGGGCACGCGCCGCAGATGGCGTCGGCCGGCTACTTGCGCGTCGGCTGAGCGCGCTTCAACCACTTGCCCCGAGCGTGGGCGTAAGTCCGCTTGGCGGAAAACTCCAACTCCTCAGCAGTGGGGCAGCCCGCTAGGCGCAGTGCGTACGGACGGGACCACGTGCGCGCTTCGCCCACGGTACCCGGCCACCCGCCAGCGGGCGTGCGTTGCTCCGCGAGCAATTCACGATTGATGTGCTCTACCCACTCGTCTGCGGCCTGGTCTGCAGCGCGTTCAAGCAGCGCGCGGCGCCTCGAACCAGTACTGGAATTTTTCATGAAGGGTGGCGACCAACACGACCACTGGCTCCAAATGCAGCGTCCGCGCGAGAGCGCTTTCTATGGTCGCAGAGTCTCATTTCTGTGCGAAACGCGCAAGCTCAAGTGCCGCTGCCCGCGCCGCGCGCAATTGAGCGGCGTCTAGTCCTTGCGAAGATCCGCGCCATGAACGGGGCTGCGGCGTCTGCTGCCTCCGATTCGCTCTCGGGCTGCTCCGGCGCCGATTGGTGCGATGGCGCGCTCGTGCGACGGCGCGCTCCATGGAAACGAAGCGCTTATTCGCTCCACGCGCGCAGCCAGGGTGTCGCCAGGTAGCGATCCAAGCCGTCTGGCAGCACGGTGACCACAGGCCCGTCAAGACCGCCGCGAGCCGCGACACGGGCCGCCGCCACGACGTTGGTCCCGGCGGATCCGCCAACGAGCAGTCCTTCTTCACGCACCAGTCGCTTCACCATGGCAAAACTCTCTTCGTCGCTCACGCGCTCCGCGGCGTCGATCACATCGCGGTGCAGGTTTTCCGGCACGGCGCTGCCGCCGATGCCTTCGACCGCGTAGGAGCCGTCCGGGCCTAGTACGCCGGTGTCCACCCAATTGGCAAGTCCCGAACCCAAGGGATCTGCCAACACGACGCGCACGGTCCGAAGCGACGCTTTCAAGTGGCGGCCCACGCCGCTGATGGTGCCTCCCGTACCCGCGCCTGCCACGAACGCGCCGACCTGACCCGCTGTCTGCTCCAAGATCTCCGCGCCTGTGGTCGCGGCATGCACGGCGACATTCGCGGGATTTCTGAATTGATCGGTGAGAAAGTACCCGCGCTCCTTCGCCAGGCGCTCAGCGACATTGCGGAAATTGTCGAGACTGTCCGGCGGCGCATTCGGCGTGATCACCAGCCGCGCGCCCAATGCAGCAAGCGACGCGCGCTTGTCGACGGACATTTTCTCGGGCATCACACACACCAAGCCGTACCCCCGCGCCGCCGCCACGAGCGCAAGGCCGACGCCCGTATTGCCAGCGGTGGCTTCGATCAACGTCATCCCCGGGCGCAGCACACCGCGCTGTTCGGCGTCGTCGACGATCGCTTTGGCGATGCGGTCTTTCACCGAGCCGCCCGGGTTCAAATGCTCACACTTCACAAGCACCGGATGCGGCAATCCGCGCGCGATGCTGCGCAACGGGACCAAAGGCGTCTGCCCGATTTGCTCCAGGATCCCGCTCAGCACGGGCGGCAGTGTAATCGGAGCCGACCGTAGGGAGCATTTGATTCATCCTGGTTCGGCAATATAAGGGCGAGCGACGATGCACCCCACCCTTCGCGTTCTTGGTTCTGCCGAAGATTCCTTGGTTGGACCGCCAACTGTCTTCAACGGATGCGCCCCGAGGGCCTCCTGATCAGGAGCTGGACCAGATGGGTATTTTCGAACGCTTTCTCTCACTTTGGGTTGCGCTGGCCCTGGCTGTAGGCGTTGGGCTTGGGCTCGTTGCTCCGGGCATGTTCGAGGGGGTGTCTCGCTTCGAGTGGGCCCGCGTGAACCTGGTCGTTGCCGTCCTCATCTGGCTGATGATTTACCCGATGATGCTGAAAGTGGAACCCTCTTGCCTCAAGGACGTCGGCAAGAAGCCCAAAGGGCTGGCCCTCACTTTGGTCGTCAACTGGCTCATCAAGCCGTTCACGATGGCCGCGCTCGGCGTGCTCTTCTTTCGGCATCTCTTCGCGGGGCTCGTGCCCCCCGAGGACGCACAGCAATACATCGCAGGCATGATCCTCCTCGGCGTCGCGCCCTGCACAGCGATGGTCTTCGTTTGGAGCCACCTGACTGATGGCGACGCGAATTACACCCTGGTCCAGGTAACGGTGAATGACATCATCCTGGTGTTTGCCTTCGCCCCCATCGCTGGTCTGCTGCTCGGCGTCACGGACCTCTCCGTCCCGTGGGAGACGCTGCTGGCCTCGGTGGTCATCTTCGTCGTCATCCCCTTGGGCGCAGGCATGCTCACCCAGAAGCGGATCATGCGCACCGCCGGAAGCGAAGGCGTCGATCGGCTCGCCAAAAAGCTCAAGCCGACTTCCATCGTTGGTCTCCTTCTAACCGTCGTGCTGCTCTTTGGCTTTCAGGCGGAGACGATCGTCGAGCAGCCGGGGCGCGTGCTGCTGATTGCGGTCCCGCTACTGATCCAGAGCTATGGAATTTTCGCCATCGCCTACGGGCTCGCGCGGGGCCTGAAGCTACCGTTCAACGTGGCCGCTCCCGCGGCGATGATCGGCACGTCGAACTTTTTTGAGCTCGCCGTTGCCGTCGCGATCAGCCTCTTCGGCCTCGCCTCCGGCGCGGCGCTCGCCACCGTCGTGGGCGTGCTCATCGAGGTGCCCGTGATGCTCTCCCTGGTGGCGTTCGCCAACCGCACCAAGGGCTGGTTTCCAGCCGGCACCGATTCGGAAGCAAGCACATAAGGAACCCAGCGACATGAAGATGATCGTCATCGTCCAGCAACCAAAAGCAGCGAGGCGGGCGTGATCACGGATCGCTTCGGCGTGTCGTGGCAGATCGTACCAGACGCGCTGCCGCGCATGCTCGGTGCCGAGGATCGCGAGGCCGCCGGTCGCGCCGGGGTTGCCTTCGACAGGCGTCGTCGGGTCGCGTTTGCGTTCTTCTTCGTCACCGCCATCGCCATCTACTTTGCGTACAACACCTGGAAAGCGCGCGAAGTCCTGATCGACGACGCATTCATCAGTTACCGCTACGCGGCAAACTGGGTGAACGGAAAGGGGGTCTGCTTCAACCCCGGCGAAACGGTGGAGGGGTACACGAACTTCCTTTGGATGGCGATCTCTGCAGCAGCCATCGCCCTGGGTGGCGATCCTGTGGCGGTGACCGTCAGTCTGGGAGTCTATTCGTTCCTGGCTGCCTTGGTTCTCTGTGCGTGGATCGCGTTCTTCAAATCCCGCGCTGGCCTTTCGGTCGCGCTGATCGCGAGCCTTCCGTTGGGACTCTTCGTACTTCCCAAGGGCTTTGCGTCTCTGGCCGGCACAGGCCTGGAAACGAGCTTTCTGGGTCTGGTGTTGCTCCTGATAGGGCTTTCGAATCACGTTTGGACGCGACGGGGTTGGGTCTTCGCTGGCTTCGCATCGAGCCTGCCGCTGATTGCTTTGCTGACAAGGCTGGATGCGGCGCTCCCCGTCGTGACCTCAGGCATCGTGTACTTCTTCCAGAATCTCCGCGTAGAAGGCGCGCGAGCGTCCACACTTCGCACGGTGGGCCGCTTCGGGCCGGCGCTGCTCGGGCTCGCCGGATTCTTGGCTTGGAAGCAAACGTACTACGGCGCGATCATCCCCAACACCTACTGGGCGAAAGGCGCGGACTTCGTCCCGATCTTGGTGGGTATACGCTACGCCGTCGGGTTTCTCAGACACGCGCCCTGGGTGATGCTGCTGGCTCCGCTGGCCATCTTCGCCGCCATCGCGCCGAACCCTGGTAGACGCTTCAGCGCCTACGCGGTCCTGAGCTGCCTATTGCACGCCGCCTACGTGGTCAAAGTGGGTGGCGACTTCATGCAGTGGCGCTTCATGTGGGAAGTCGTGCCCTTGTTCCTGGCGGCGTGCGCCTTTGGCTTGTCCAGCTTCCCGTCCCGCGCAGTGGCAGCTTCCGTGGCGATCCTGGCACTGCCGCTGGCTACCACCGAGCCGTATTACGAGCATTCTCACGGGATGCACGAGCCGGAGAAAATGAACGACTATACGCGCGCTGGCGTTCGCGTGGGGCAGGCGCTAAGCGGCCTCCCACCGGACACGCTGGTCGCCACCACTCTCGCAGGAACGGTGGGCTACTACTCCCGTCTGCCCGTCCTTGACCAATGGGGTCTGAACGATGCCCAGGTTGCTCGGTTGCCCATCACCGCGTTTGGTGCCCGAGGACACGTGAAGCGCGCTCCGTTGGAGTATTTGCAGGAGCGCAATGTGAACCTCGTCGTCGACCATCCCGTCCTCTGCCCTTGCAGCAAGCCTTGCGTGGAAAACAAGCCGAGCGTCTTCGTTCGCATCGGAAAAGATGAGTGCGTGCGCGCCTGGTACATGCACGCCACCGAAGCGTTGACGCAGGATTTATGCCGTCCGCGAGCGGATGTCTTTCTCCACAACGTGCGCTGCCCGGGGGAGCGGGTCATGCGAATTGCAACTGCTTCCACTGGCCCGACCCTGGCTCCGATCCGAGCCGCGCCCAGGTAGCCTGATGGCCGCGCCGCCGAGTATTGCTCTTGGCTCAACCCTGGGAGGGTTCGAATGATAACGCATAGGTGGAACGAACGCGACGCGGCGCTTCTCCCATGATCCCGAAGACAAGCGGCTTCGCACGGTTGACCGAAAAGAAGCGATCGTTTATCGGGGCGTAGGGAGCGATCTCTTCCCGTCGAGGGTTCATGGCACGCACGATCGGCACTCACGAGCGCAGCAACGTGTTGGAGAACTGCTTGCAGCAGGGGACGGAGCTCAGCGCGTGACGCCCAACGAATGGTGCCAGGTCCTCGGCATCACGCGGCCCAAACTGGAGACGGTTGCCGGCCATCGCGAGGCGAACACGTTCGCGCTCCTGCTCGTGGCGTTACTCGAGCGCGGCGAGCCGATGACGCTCTCCGACGTGGCCGCGCGCTTCGAGGAAGCTGGCATCGCGGAGCGCTCGCGGGCGCTGCTCTCGCTCTCGCGCTGCAAGCCGGGGCGCCCGCCGCTCTACCGCGAGGGCGATTTGTACCACCTCGACCCGCACGACGATGACCTCGATCTCTGGGTGTTCCGGCTCGGGCTGCGTCCACCGAAGGTCGCTCGGCCCTCGCCAAAAGTGATCGAGCCGACGCCGCTCCCCGACCCCGAGACAGCGCTCACCTTCAGCGAACTGGACGAGGCCTGGCAGGACGCGAGCCTGTTCAGCTGGTCGGCGCAACGCCTCGCGGTCGCGGTGCTCGACGCCCAGGCAGGACCGCTCACACCCGCCGAGGTCGTCTCGGCCGTCGGCGCACGCACGAAGTGGCACGGACTCACGGAAGACGCGGCGAAGTTCAAACGGCGCGGCAGCGCCGTCCATGTGCGCGCGGACGGCCGATGGGCGATCGCTGAGGACGCGAACGCGACCGTGAAGCAGGCGCGAGCGGCCGTGCGCGACCGCGTCGACGTTGCCCGGCGACACGCGGCGATGCGCACCGACCCCACGATCCTCAAGCAGCAACGTGCGGAGTCGGAGAAGAAGCGCGCCGCGCACGGCGCCGAGCTCGCGAGCTTGACCCGCGCGCTTCTCGTCGCGTTCCCGGCGGCCCGTCCCGAGGCCGCTGCGCTCCTCGACGTTGGCGATCGCGAGATCACGACCTTCGTCGGCGACGAGCTTGTCGCGCTACCGTCACGGCTAGCCGCGTACGACATCCTCGGCGGCATCGACGTGCGTAGTCTCTTGCGCGGGCTCGGCTTCGATCCGGGGGAACGCCGGCTCGCCGAACTCGGGCCGCCGCAGAAGTCAAAGAAGCTGAACCAGCGCGGGCGCACGCTGAAGATCACGACCACGCTGCTGGTGCAGGGATCGTGCGGGATCGGCAAGCCCTTTGGCGACGAGGGGAAGCTCGCCGAGTACCTGGCCACGGGCGAACGGACCAAGCTGCGTCGCCGGCTCGAGGCCGACGTGAAGTCTCTCTATGCGCTCTACGAGTACGGCCGCCTCCACGGCGCGGTGCGCCTGCGCTGGGGCTTCCTCGACGAGCGTATCCCGGCGCCATGGGTCCACCGCGACGAACCCAGGCTCTACGACCTCCAGCAGTCCGCGCTCGCGATGAACGTGCCGCTCGAGGTCGTGGTAGGCAGCGCGCCGGGGTGGGGCGAACCGTGGTCGCGCGTCCGCCTCGCGTACATCGAGCGGGACGCGAACGGCTGGCACACGTGGCTCATCGACGAGGATGGCTTCCCGATCGACGAGGCCGAGGTGCAGCGCGCGCGGCTTCCGGTGGCGATCCACTGATCAGCGACATCGTCGACTTCGGCATGTGTCGGCCGTCGCGCCTTCGTTGCGGCCCTGTGCGCCAACGTAGCCAGCGCCTCGGTCGGGGGTCTCGTCTATTTGGTGACAGGCTACCCGTAGATCACGACTGGAGCAGGTGCTCGAGCACCTAGGTCAGGTCGCCGGTCTTTGTGCCGTCGCGGATATCCCCGCGGATCTGCGTCTGCACCAACGGCTGGTTTCCAGCCTGATCTCTGGGCTATTGACACACATACCAACCAGTTGGTATGTATTCGGCCGTGCCCAAGGCGCAGGCCGCAAAGGACAAGCTGCTCAATGCCGCGCTGGCGTTGATCCGCGAGAAGGGATTCTCGGCGATGACCGTCGAGGAGCTCTGCGCTCGGGCGGGCGTGACCAAGGGTGCGTTCTTCCACTACTTCAAGAGCAAGGAAGCGCTCGGAGTCGCGGCAGCCGAGCACTGGTCGGCGGTGACCGGCGCGCTTTTCGAGCGCGCGCCCTACCACGATCCCGTAGACCCCCTCGAGCGAGTCCTGGCGTACATCGAGTTCCGACGGGCGCTGCTCCGAGGCACGGTCCCGGAGTTCACATGCGTGGTCGGGACCATGGTCCAAGAGACCTACGGCCAGTGCCCGGAGATCCGAGACGCTTGCGCTGCGAGCATCTTTGGCCACGCCGGCACCCTCACGGACGACATCGCCGAGGCCATGGCTAAGCACGGGATCGCCTCCAGCTTTACCGCCGACAGCCTGGCGGCACACACCCAAGCCGTGCTGCAGGGCGCGTTCATCCTGGCGAAGGCCAAGAACGACGTGGGCGTCGCGATCGAAAGCGTCGATCACCTGCGGCGCTACGTCGAGTTGCTTTTCAATCACCATCCAACTCAGGAGAAAAAACGATGAACCCAGTGGTGCACTTCGAGCTGCCATACGAAGACCGCGAGCGGGCCGAACGGTTCTACACCACCGCGTTCGGCTGGAAAGCGCAGTTCCTCGGCCCCGACATGGGCGACTACGTACTCGTCACGACCGCCGAGTCTGACGCGAAGCCGGAAACACCGGCCGGCGCCATCAATGGCGGCATGTTTCCCAAGAAGCCGGACTGGCCGCTGCAGTACCCATCGATCGTCATCGCGGTGCGCGACATCGACCATTCGATGCGAGTTGTCCGCGATGCGGGCGGAGAGGTCCTAGGCGAGCCGCACACCATCCCCGGCGTCGGTCGCTACGTCTCCTTCGTCGATACCGAGAGAAACCGAATCAGCATGTTGGAGCCGATCTCCGCTTGATCACCAAACCACCAAACAGGAACGCGACATGAAAGTGATGGTCATCGTCAAGGCAACCAAGAGCAGCGAGGCGGGCGTGATGCCCTCCGAAGCGCTGCTCGCGGCCATGGGCAAGTACAACGAAGAGCTAGCGAGCGCGGGGATCTTGCAGTCCGGAGAGGGGCTTCAGCCCAGTTCCCGTGGCAAGCGCATCGCGATCTCGTCCAAGGGCCGGGAGGTAAGCGACGGCCCGTTCCAGGCGACCTCCGAGCTCATAGCGGGTTTCTGGATCTGGAACGTCAGCTCGATGAAGGAGGCGACAGATTGGGCGAAGCGCTGCCCCGAACCCATGCCGGGGGAAGAGACGACTCTCGAGCTGCGCCCGCTCTTCGAGATGGAAGACTTCGGCGAGGCGATGACACCCCTGTTGTTGTGATCGCTACGGTCGTCGCCTGCACGCTGGGCGCACATTTGGCATGGCCGCATCTCCTGCATCACTTCCAACCGAGCAGGATCTCCGTGTGCAGCGCCCGGAACGGTTGCTCGATGTCTCGAAATCCGGCCTGACCAAGGAGCGAGCGCAGCTCGTCCCCCGTGCGCCGGTGCATGGTCGCATCGATCTGACGCCCGGCTGCGGCAACGAACTCGTCGTCGGCTCCGCGGTGGCTCATGATCTCTTTCCACCGGTCGAAGCGCGTGCGCTCCGTTGCGACGTCGTCTGCGACGACGATCTCCCCTCGAAACCGAGCTTGCCTGGGAGGTGCTCGGCGCACTGCCCGAGATGCTGCAGACCTGCCACGGCTCGCTCCACACCGGCCTCGAGGCGCAAGCCGGCGAGACGCTGCTCATTCGAGGCGGCACTTCATCGATTGGGCTGACAACCCTCGCGATGGCCAAACACGCAGGGCTCGAAGTCATCTCGACCTCTCGAAGCGAAGCGAAGGCGGAGGTGCTCAAGGCTGCGGGAGCCGACGAGGTCGTCATCGACGCCGGCACCGTCGCCGAGCGAGTCCGCGCGCTGCGCCCCCAAGGCGTCGACCGCGTCCTCGAGCTCGTCGGGACCACGACGCTGCTCGACTCGCTACAGTGTGCGCGTCCGGGGGGCGTCGTCTGCATGACGGGCATCCTTGGGGGGCAATGGGAGTTGCCGTCGTTTCGCCCCATGGGCCAAATCCCCACGGCGGTGCGGTTGACCTCGTACTCCGGCGGCGCCGGCGACATCACCCGTGAACAGCTGGGAAGATACGTCTCGATAGTGGAAAGCGGGCAGCTCGAGATCCAGCGCGGCCCCATGTGGCGCTTCGACCAGCTTCCACTGGCCCATCAAGCCATGGACGAGAATCGCGCAAACGGGAAGATGGTCGTGGTGGTGCGATAGCGACGGCTCGGGCCTTCCACTCTGCGCCCGCTAGCACCGAAGCCGTTCCCACCACCGGCCGTTGATAACGGATCTGTTCCTAGCGCCCATTCGTTAGGAACGATTCCTTGACTAACGAACCGCTCTGGTAAAGAGTTCGTTACCAGTGGAGAGCCCAAGGCACGAACTCGTTCCGAGCGGGACGCGGCGATGAAGCAAAGAAAAACCGGTACCTACGAGCGAACCACCGTAGGCGGCGAGGAGGTCGCGGCCTTCATTCCGGCGGCACTGCCACCAAGGCGGCCGAAGCTCGTCATCGAAGGTGCCCTCGGCGATCGGCTCCGCGCTGCAGAACAAGCGCTCGTCCGCCTCGAGCTTGCCGGCGAGATGGTCCCGTCGCTCGACTGGTTCATCTACGCCTTCGTCCGCAAGGAGGCGGTCGTCTCGTCTCAGATCGAGGGCACGCAGGCGACCCTTGTCGACCTGCTCACCTTCGAGGCCCAGAGCGACGCAGGTCCACGGAGCGCCGACGTCGAGGAAGTCTGCAACTACCTCGACGCCCTCCGCTTCGCCCGAGCGCAGCTCGCCGACGCCTCGGGGTTGCCGCTGTCCATGCGCCTGCTCAACGAGACTCACGCTCGCCTGATGCAAGGCGTGCGCGGTGCCGACAAACACCCAGGCGAGGTGCGTCGCACGCAGAATTGGATCGGCGGGAGTCGTCCAGGGAACGCGGCCTTCGTGCCGCCGCCGCCACACGCCCTCAGTGAGCTGCTGTCGGCGTTCGAGAAGTACATCCACACCGGCGACGATCTGCCGCCGCTGGTGCGGACGGGACTTCTGCACGTGCAGTTCGAGACCATCCACCCCTACCTCGACGGCAACGGGAGGATCGGGCGGCTGCTCGTCACCGTGCTGCTCGAGCACTGGAAGTTGCTGGACAAGCCACTCCTGTACCTCAGCCTCTTTTTCAAGCGGCACCGCAGCGACTACTACGGCCGCCTCGCAGCGGTGCGGACGAACGGAGACTGGGAGGGGTGGACCGACTTCTTCTTGGACGGCGTCGCCACCATCGCCGACGAGGCCGTGACCTCCGCGCGCGAGCTGTTTTCACTGGTCACCGAGGATCGATCACTCGCTCTCGACTACGGCGGCACATCGGTCGCCGCGGTGCGCCTCTTCGAACTCCTGCCGAGGCATCCCGTTGTGTCAGTGGCTTTCGCCATCAAAGAGCTCGGGGTCAGCAAACCCACCGCGGGACGCGCCATCGAGGTGCTCGAAAAGGCCGGCATCCTCCTCGAGACGACCGGCAAGAAGCGCGACCGTTCGTGGGTGTATCAGCGCTATCTCGACAAGCTACGTGTTGGAACAGAGCTGGAGACGGCGACGAACGGAGCAACACACCGCTGAACGCGATACGCAAGCGGTGCTAGGCGCTCATCAGCGTGCTCTGGCCCGTGGCGTTCGTTCCCGGCTAGTGGATTCTTGCATCCGAGCTCGCAGGGTGGTGTTCTGGAAACGGGAACTGCGACATATGAGCAAAGCAAAGTTTCGGATGGGTCGCCTCGATCACGTGCACATCCGCGTGCCCAACCGAGCGGCGGCGGCACGATGGTACGCCCAGCACCTCGGCTTTGAGCCCGTCCAGAGGTTCGACTTCTGGGCGAGGGGCTTCGAGGGAGGACCGCTGCAAATCTCGGCGGACGGGGGGAAAACGATGCTCGCGCTGTTCGAGGCGAGTGACGGGCACCCATTAATCCCTCAGCAGACGGGGGTTGCGTTCAGCTTGGACGCTGACGCTTTCATCGCGTTCGCCCGCTCACTCCCTGGCGAGCTCCAAAGTCCATCGGGGCAGCCCCTCCAGATCGACGACATCGTCGACTTCGATATGTGCTGGGCATACAACCTGGCTGACCCGTGGGGGAACCAGTACGAGCTCAACTGCTACGAGTACGATCGTGTCAGGGCAGAACTCATCGACGCGGACGGCGTCGATGCAGTGCGCTACTGGCCGCGGGATTTGTATTCAGACTATCGCGGGGGCGCCCACTCATGAGTGGTGACTTGGATCGCTCTGAGGTGCGCGGCTCACTCAGCGGCGAGTGCACGGAGAACCGAAGCCGTTCCCACCACCGGCCTCGGCGTGAGCAAGCCGGACGTGCGGTCGAGGCACTCGAGAAGGCCGGCGTGCTCGTCGAGACCACCGGCAAGGAGCGCGACCGCTACGGGGTGTAGCAGCGCTATCTCGACAAGCTTCGTGTCGGAACGGAACTGGAGGCGACAACGCAGGGAGCCTCGCGGCCATGCACGCCTCAGGCCGACGGCCTGCCGCTGCGCCACAGCCAAAGCGCGGCGACAGCCATCACAACGACCTCTACGGCGACCCAGAGCCACTGCTTCGGCACCGTGCCGTCGACGAGCAGGCCGAGGAGGCGAGCCGCCAACGCGCCGGTCATGAAGTAGAAGATTGCCGAGGGGATGCTCCTGGACCAGGGACGAAGGGCGGTTATCGCGATGAAGCACAAGCCCACCCCGAGCAGCATGCCACCGCGAACTCTGCGCTCGACCGCCTCGAAAATGTCGACCGGAGGCTGCGGGCCGCCAGTGATGGGTCCGAACCAGTTGGGGAACGCCGCAGCTACGACGCCAAGGACGGCCACGGCGATCCCGAAGATGCGAAATCCAGACATGGGTCTCGCTACCGTACACCTGCTCGGTATCACTGGACACGAGCCAACTATGCTCGCTCAAGTGCGCGCGAGTCGCCGCTGCACCTTCGCGTCGCGGCGGGCGAAAAGCGCGTGATCACCACCACACGGCAAGACCCCGCGGAAGCACGGGACCATTCACGGCACCACTTCAGCGGCGGCTAAGAGACGTTAAGGAATTGGGCCCCACAGCGGCAGCCGGACCTTCTGCCCAAGGGTTCGCCTTGGGCATGGGATCCGCGCGGGCAAGCCCGCGCTTTGGGCTCCGGGAGTAGGACTCGAACCTACGACCAATCGGTTAACAGCCGACCGCTCTACCGACTGAGCTATCCCGGAATGGCAGAGGGTCGGGAGCCTACTCAGGGCATGCGCAGAGTCAAGGCCGTGAGCACCGCCGCCTCACAATAGCGCGGGGAGGTTGATGCTTGTGCTCAGCGTGGGGCCCGCGATGAGGCCAGATTGCGGGAAAAAGCGCTGACGTCGCACCCTGGGCAATGAGCCCCAGAATTGCGTTCTGCGGACTGGGCCCAAGGCCCGGACCGCGCTAACACCCCAAGCACCCAGACACCCCGTCGAAGGACAGCAGTATGAGCCGATCCCACTACTTCGTCTTTTCTTTGGCAGCGACGTTGGCGACAACTGTCGGCTGCGCCAAAGAGCCCGCGGCGAAAAAAGGACAAGACACTCCACCGCCCACCGCGCCCGTGACGTTGGGGGACAAACGACCGACGGGAAAAACCATGTCCGCCGAAGTGCTCTTGCGCAGCCGTGCGGCACTCAGCCACTACGAGACCCTGCGGGCCGCACTCGCAACAGACGACTTGAAACCGGTCGCAGGCGCTGCAGCGCAACTGGCCGAGGTTGCCAAAGTCGCAAGTGAAAAAGCCTCCGGCAGTGCCAAGGCATCACTGGAGGGCATCGCCAAGAGCAGCCTGGAGCTGAAGAGCAAGTCGGATATCGACGCGGCTCGACTGACATTTGGCGATGTGAGCAAGCACTTGGTCGGCTTGGTAGCCGCAGAACCCGAGTTGCAGCGCGACCGGCATGTCTTCGAGTGCCCAATGGCCAAAGGTTACAAGAAATGGGTGCAGACCAAGACGGCGCTGGAAAACCCCTACATGGGTAAGAAGATGCTCGAATGCGGCTCCAAGACCGACTGGTCGATTTGAGCCACGCCTAGGCCGGGAAAAGCCCCTCCAGCGACAGCTCTGGGCCGCAGTTATGACCACGCATCTCCCTGCCGGCTTCCCTCGCCTCTTCAAGCAAGAACAACTCCAGGCGCTCGCGTGAAATCGCGCCCTGCTCCACCAGGATGTCGCCGATCCGCATGGCGCGTTCGGCACGCTGCCGGGTCAGGGCGCAGGCGAGCACGGCGGGACTGACGTAGCCCTGAGTGACCAACCATTCACCGATGCAGAGCCCGCGCTTCTCGCGGACTGCGCGGGACAATACGCGGGCGGGTACGCCGCCAAGCTCGAGCAGGTACGCGCCCAGCTTCTTGCGACGCAGTCGACGTTGCTGATGCACCGCCGCGGTGAGGTCCGCCTCGTTGATCAGCCCCCCGGCGCGCAAACGTTGACCGATGGGTCTGTCTTGCACGCATGTACTGAACGGCAGGCCGGCCCGAGCCTTGAGCTCAAGAGCGTTTGTTCTGGTTTGGGTCGCAGCCCCGCGGGCCCTGAAGGGGCGCCTCCGGCCCTGCCGCCCTTGGGTTCGCAGCCTCAGCTCGCCGGCGGCTACCAGCCGGAGAACGTCGGCTCTGCGACGGAACCGCCCGTGCGTACATGGGTGGCGATGAGTTGACTGAGATCCTGATCCGCCTGCTCGCACGCCTCGGCATCTGCACGGCACTTCTGCACGCGTGCGCGGTACTTGCTCTGAATCACGCTGTTTGTGAGCAGGGATTCCTGAGTGGCATCGGGCAAGTATTTCCAGTTGATGGTGGCAACGGCGGGTACCCGCGGCGCCGACAGACTCACTTCGTCCGCGCTCACCGACACGCAGCTGCCGTCCCAGCGCAGCACATCGTAGCTGCCGCCGCCGATGATCATGCCGCTTCCGCCCGTGCGGTCCTTGAGCACCAGCAATTCCTCGCCCTGCAACGCTAGCACCGGGCGCGCGAGCTTCTTGCCCGAGAGCCACAGCTGTCGATCGAGACGCAAATACGCCCGAGCCCAGGGAGTCCCCTTGCGAAACATGCTCAGCGCCACCTCGGGCGCCGTGCGGTTGCACAGTGCCTGCACGAAGCCCGCTGGCGGCAAGCAGCTGCCGCTTTCCGGCGCCGCGCACTGGGTCGGAAGCTCCACCGCCGCCACCGCCGGGGTTTCGGACGCTGGGGTCGCCTCGGTTGACTCGGCCGCCGGAGTTATCAACCGCGGCGCAGGCTCCGGTCGCGCGATGGGACTTGTCGTCGACGGCGCGGATGGCGCAGGCAAGGGCTGGCTACCACAAGCAGCCGAGAACGCCGCGACCGCGACAAGACCGCCGGCGTGCAGTTGAGTTATGCCTTCTGAATTGTCATCCGCGGCCCGGTCCGCAACGTTACTTGGACACGCCTGAGGGGACACCCATGCGCAATGCCTTCCTGTTCGCCCTGCTGCTGAGCGCCGGCCTGACGGCCCGCCTCGGGCCGGATCCGCTGCACCACCGGCACGGTGCCCT
>CBDUPW010000075.1:0-26019 GCA_965369205.1 uncultured Polyangiaceae bacterium
GATTGCGTGGGTGTCGAGCCGAGCACCGGGCATATCCAGATCACGAAAGTGCGCTCTTCGGACCAAGCGCCCATCGCCGGCATCCGCGCCTTGCTCCGAATCGATGACGCCGCGGCGATCCCCCCCTGCGACGTCCGTCTCGGCACGACCGTGGCGACGAATGCACTGCTGGAGCGCAACGGTGCGGCCGTCGGCCTTCTGGTCACGCAGGGCTTCGAAGACGTCTTGCTGATCGGCACGCAAGCCCGCCCCGAGCTGTTCGAACTCGACACACGAAAGCCCAAACCGCTGTACAGCGCGGTGGAAGGCGTGCGCGAACGCCTGGATGCGCGCGGCGACGTGCTGCGCGCATTGGACGAGGCGCACGTGCTGGAAATCTTGAAGCGCTGGCGCGGCGCTGGCCTCAGCAGCATCGCCGTCTGCCTGCTGCATTCGGTGAAATCTCCAAAGCACGAGCTCCGCATCGGCGACCTCGCGCGCAGCCTTGGCTTCGATCACGTCGCGCTTTCCCACGAGGTCGCCAACGAAGTCGGCTTTCTGGCGCGGTGCGACACCTGCGTCCTAGATGCCACGCTGACCCCGCTGTGCCGGGCGCATTTGCGAAACCTGCGAGCCGCCCTCAGCCAGGACTCGAGCTTGCTCGTCATGCAGTCGAGCGGCGGACTCACGACGCCGGAGCAGCTCCGGGGCCCGAGAGCCGTGCTGTCCGGTCCGGCCGCTGGCGTGGTCGCGCTTTCGCATCTGGCAGAGTCCGCGCAGTTGGGCCCGTGCCTCGGCTTCGATATGGGCGGCACCTCCACGGACGTCTCCCGCTACGCCGGCGACCTGGAGACGGATTTCGAGACAGAGGTCGCAGGCATCGCGATCCGAGCGCCGATGCTGCGCATCGAAACCGTGGCTGCGGGCGGCGGCTCGCTGTGCTGGGTCGACGCCGGCCGGCTTCGCGTCGGCCCCCAGAGCGCCGGCGCAACTCCAGGACCACTTTGCTACGGCGCGCCGGAAGCGAACGCCCTGACCGTCACCGACGTGAACCTGATCCTTGGGCGCCTGGTCCCGGACCGCTTCCCGCTGCCCCTGAACACTGCGCGCGCCGAAGCGTGGCTGACCCAGGCGCTCCCGTCGTTGCCGAGCGCCGGATCGATCCATGACCTGGCCGAAGGTTTCTTCCACGTGGCCAACGCCAACATGGCCGAAGCCGTGCGGCGCGTCAGTGCGCTGCGTGGACACGACCCCAGAGACCACAGCTTGGTTGTATTCGGCGGGTCCGGCGGACAGCACGCCTGTGCCCTGGCCCGACGGCTTGGGATCAAACGGGTGGTCTTCCACCCGTGGGCCGGCGTCTTGTCCGCCTACGGGCTCGGTCTTGCCGAGCTCTCCGCCCACGCAGGATCCGACGCGACCGGCACGCTGTGGACCCGGGAAGCGCCGAGCACCTTGGAGCCATCTTTTCGAGAGCTGGAAGCGAAGGCTGACGCCGAGCTGCACGCCGCAACGGGCAGCGAGGCTACGCCGACACGCGTGCGCAGTTTGGACCTGCGCTACGCCGGCTCTGACCACTCACTGTGCCTCCCGCTGCAGCCAACGTCCGACCTGGCGCAGCGCTTCCACCAAGCCCACTCCCAAGCGTTCGGATTTGCGCAGCCTGACTGCGCGATCGAAGTCGTCACGCTACGCGTCCGGGGCAGCTCGGCTCCGACCAGTGCAACGGCGGAGATACGCCCAGATCCGACGGTCGCCAACACGCCGCCCCGCACCACCCGCCTCTTCTACGAAGGCAAATGGCTCTCTGACGTGCCCGTGTACTTCCGAGAGACCCTCGCCCGCGGACGCACCCTCGATGGTCCCGCAATCATCGCCGAGGCCACCTCGACCCTCGTCCTGGACCCCGGCTTCCGGCTCGAAGTCCGGGCAGACGGACTGCTCGAGGCCAGGGACACCGCAAAGCGCGCAGCGCCCCCTGAATTGCGTCGCCGGTCGGCGACGAACCAACCCGACCCCGTGCTCTTGGAAATCTTTGGCAATGCGTTCATGAGCATCGCTGAGCAAATGGGCGAGTCGCTGCGTCGCACCGCCCGCAGCACGAACATCGTGGAGCGACGAGACTTCTCCTGCGCGGTGTTCGACCCCGAGGGCAACCTGGTCGCCAATGCCCCGCACATCCCGGTGCACCTCGGCGCCATGAGTGAAACCGTCCGGGCCGTGCTGCGTCTGCACCCAACGATCCTCGCGACGGACGCTTTCATCAGCAATGACCCCTCCCTAGGGGGATCCCATCTACCCGACATCACCGTCGTCAGCCCGGTCTGCGCTGCAAACGGAGCCCTGCTTTTCTTCACCGCTAGCCGCGGGCACCACGCGGACGTCGGGGGGATCTCCCCAGGGTCCATGCCCGCGGATTCCACCCGATTGGAGCAAGAAGGCGTCGTATTTCGCGCGATGCGCGGCGTTCGGGACGGCACGCTGGACGAAGCCGCGCTGCGCGGAGCTCTCGAAGCAGGGCCCTATCCCGCACGCGCCCCCGATACGAACATCGCTGATCTCAAAGCCCAGCTTGCAGCCAACGTGCGCGGCGCCTGCCTGCTGACTGAGCTCGCCAACGGCTATGGAGTCGCCGTCGTCGCGAGCTACATGCGGCACGTCCGTGCTGACGCTGCCCACCAGGTTCAGCGCGCCATTCTCGAGCTCACTCCCGGACAGCATGACTTCAGCGACTGCCTGGATGACGGCACGCGGATCTGTGTGCGGGTCACCGTGCGGGGACAGCGCATGTGCATCGACTTCGCAGGCACCGCGCCAGCGCACCCCGGAAACTTCAACGCGCCGCGGGCGGTAACGACTGCCGCCGTCATCTACTTTCTGCGCGCTTTGGTGGGGCGACGCATCCCTCTCAACGAGGGCTGCCTCGAACCCGTCGAAATCCTCGTACCGTCCGGCAGTCTGCTCGATCCGCCGGCGGGGGCAGCCGTCGCGGCGGGAAACGTCGAAACGTCCCAGCGCATCGTCGACGTGCTTTTCGGCGCGGTCGGCAAATGCGCAGCGAGCCAGGGCACCATGAACAACCTGACGTTGGGCAATGCCAACTTCGCATACTACGAAACCATCGCGGGCGGCGCGGGCGCCGGCGCAGACTTCGACGGTGCCAGCGCGGTCCACACCCATATGACCAACACGCGCATCACCGACGCAGAAATCCTTGAGTCTCGCTACCCGTTGCGTCTCTGGCGCTTCTGCATTCGGCGGGGTTCCGGCGGCAACGGGCTGCATCCCGGCGGCGACGGAGTGATCCGAGAGATCGAGCTACTGCAGGACATGCAGGGTGCGTTGATCGCCGGAAGACGCACGACTCAGCCCTTCGGACTTGCCGGCGGTGAGGCAGGCGCCCCCGGCACCGGCGCCATCGACGGCAGAGCGCTCAGCGGCACCGCCACCTTTGGCGCCAGTGCCGGCAGTCGCCTCTGCATCGAGACCCCCGGGGGCGGGGGCTACGGCGTACCGCCCAGACGAGGCCGCTCGCGCTCGGGGTAACCGAGCGCGGCTGCGACGAACTGGCGGCCTGGGGACTCGGATCGAAAAACGGAGTAGGCTGAGGCGCCATGCACGTCTCGCTGTCCAAGGTGACGAAGTCGTTCACTGGTCGGGACGGAAAACATACCGCCCTCGCCGAAGTGAATCTGGAGATCGCGAGCGGCAGCTTCGTATGCTTGGTCGGCCCCTCGGGCTGCGGCAAGACGACCTTGCTCAACCTGATTGCCGGCTTTGATCGACAGAGCTCCGGCCAGGTGTTGCTCGACGGAGAGCCCGTCGCCGGGCCGGGCCCAGATCGCGTGGTGCTCTTTCAAGATCCCGCACTCTTCCCCTGGCTGAACGTCGCAGAAAACGTCGGCTTTCCCCTGGAACAGCTGGCCTTGTCCACGGACGAAAAACGGCGCCGCGTAGAAGAAGCCCTGCGCATGGTGCATTTGTACCGCTTCCGCAGCGCACAACCCCACGAGCTTTCCGGAGGAATGCGCGCCCGCGCTGCGATCGCGCGGGCGCTGGTCATGGAGCCCAAGGTCATGCTCATGGACGAGCCCTTCGCCGCCCTGGATGCGCACACGCGGGAACTCCTGCAGCAGGAGGTAGAACGCGCCTGGCAGCGCACGGGCGCGACTATCGTGTTCATCACGCACGACAATCGTGAAGCAGTCCGCCTCGCGACGGACGTCGTGGTGATGGGCACGCGGCCGGGACGCGTAAAGCTCAGCCTCAACGTCGAAGAGGACCTGCCCCGGCCACGAGATCCGTACGACCGCAACCTGTCTCTGCTCGTCACGCGCGTAGCGCGGGAGCTCCAAATCGAGATTGAAAAGATCGCCAGGGAAGAAAGCGACGACCGCCCGCCACCCCAGCCTCCGGTCCCTCCGCGCGGACCGGATTTTGGCCGTGACATTTGACGGCGCCGGCCCCAGGCGAATCCTCTTGGTGACCGCACCCTCGGCGCTGCGCCTCAGGGCGCAGCGGGAGCGTCGACCGCAGCGTCCGCTCCCGCATCTGCATCCGTCGCACCAGCTTCGGCGGCCCCAGCGTCGACCGCGTCCGCGGGCGCGGCTCGGTTCTGTAGCAACGACTTGAGCTCCAGCGCCAGGCTGCAACTGACCGCCTGGCGCTTCTGCGCGTTCACGGACTCAGTGCGCGAAACGACCTTGTTTCCCACCGGGATCACTCGGCCCTCGGCGTGCCGCCGCACTTTCATGAGCTGCTTTCCGCTTGAGAGCTCCCAAACTCCGACGCGCACGAAATGCGGCACCCGCTGCAATCGTTCTTCCTCGCTTTCGAAGGCACCAGCGTCGCCATCGACATTGGTCTTCGGCAGTCCCTCGGGGAGGTCCTCATCGAGCAGCAGAACGAAGTGTTTCGCGCGAGCGAGGATCTTTGCAGCGACCGGTACGTCTTCCTGCGTGACGCGGTCGAGGTCCCGTTCGTAGGCGACAATCGCCAGCTCGCTCTCCGCCTCGTGAAGCTCATCGGTCCACACGCTGGAGAGCACCCTGAGCGACCGATACGCCAGCCGCATGTTGAAGGGCTCGGGTGGAGGACCACAGCGATCGTATTCGTTGCAGAGCTCGCCGCGTTCGCAATCCGCGGGCGACTGACACACCTTGCCCTGGGCCGGGTCTCTGGCCTTTTCGTTGATGAAGAAGCAGCTGGTAAAGCCGTCATGCAGCGAGCGCACAGACGCGGCACGGATGGCTTCGACACTCAGGGCATTCTCTTGCCGCAGGCGCAGGTAGACGCTCGGCGTCCTCGCCAGCGCGTCGTAGCTCAGGCCCGGCGCAAACTCGTCCGCAACGCCCGCCTTGGCCAAGGCCACCGTGAAGCCCTCGACCTTGTCGCGCATGGGCAAAAGCTCTTTACCCAAGCTCTGCGCCATGGCGCGCTGCTTGGCCATGACCGCGCTCTTTTGGCTCTCTAGGGTGCCTTGCGCGAACTTCCAATACACAACCGAAAATACGCCAACCGCGAGGAATGCCCAGAGCCAGAACTGCGGAGGCATCGCGCGCAGTCGCACTTTGCCCGCGACCATTGCCCGGCGACGCTCGTCGCGCGCCTCAGCTAGGGACGGGAGGCCTCGGGGTTTTACTTCGCGCCGCCGCGCCACTACGACGCCTCACCTTTCGATCTGTGCCTGCGCAGAGCGCGCGTCGATCACGCGAACGCCTGGCGATCAGCACGAGCGCTCAATGGCCGCCGCCCTCGCCGCCACCTTCACCGCCGAGCCGTCCGACCATGAAGCTGATGTTGGGGTAGCCGGCAAATGCCGCAGTCTGGAACACGCTCTTGACCACCAGCGCGGGCACGCGCCGGTCCACCTGCAACACCGCCACGCCGGGAAACGGCTTGCCTGGGTTGATCTGCTTCCAGAGCTCGCGCTTGTTCTTGAGCTGGTTGAAGAGCTCATCCACGCGCTGGAGCCGGTTGGCTTCTTCGATCGCCCGGGTATTGCCTGCGGGCACGCCGTCGACGAGGATCTGGGTTCCGGTAACGGCAACCATGGGTGCTTCCACCATGTCCAAGACGTTCTCGGCCTTGGGCAGCTTGACGTTCTTGTCGATGGGCAGCTCACCCGTGGCCGAAAAGCTAGCCAACAGGAAGAGCACGATGCAGAGCAAGAAGTCGATGAAGGGGATCAGCGGGATCTCTTGATTGAGTGCACGCCCGCCGCCGCCGGCGACCTTCTTGCGAACGAACGCCAGGGGAATGTGGTGAAGCAGCCTGCGACCCGGAACGCTGATGGGTTGGTGGAACCTGCTTAGCGGTTTTTCAGACATGCTGGGTCTCAGTTCACCGCAAAGGTGACGTTGAAGGCCGGAACCTTTTCCGTTTGCCCGCCCGTTGGCGTGAAATCCCGGAGCGGCGAATAGATGGCGTCAATCACCGCAATCACGTCGGAAAACGGCGTGGTGTTGTCGGTGTGCAACACTGCTTGGTCGAACTTCTTGTCGGTGGCCGCTCGGTGGCTGCCGTTCGCGGTCCATTCGTCCACGATCTTCTTGGCGAGGTCGGGAAAGCGCGTATCTTCGCCAGCCTTAACGGGCTTGCGCTCCACGTCGATGGTGTTGACGACCGTACTTCCCTCTTTCCACACAAGCTGGAACTTGCGCTCGCCGCGCATCTCTACGTGCAGCTGCTTTTCCTTCTCTGGCTTCGTGATCTCGTCCTCGGGCCGCGGCGGACCGGGAACGCGAGCGTCAGCGTTGATGCGCGCCATCTGCGACCACACCGCGGTGACCAACAGGAACGCCACCAAGCACAACAGAAAGTCGATGAACGGGATCAGTGGGATCTCGTGGTTGGACGAGCGCCGACCGCCATGCCCACCACCTGTATCGATACCAGCCATCTTGTCTTCCTATATTCAGAGAAAAGGTTGAAGCCGGGCCCTTCGAATCGCGCGACTCGAAAGGCCCGAACGTCAATCAGGCCGCCTGCTCCAGACCTTGCAGGCTTACCTTCTGGCGGTTGGCAACGACGAGGTTGAGCACCTGAACGCTCGCCTCGTTGATGTCGTCCTCCAGAGACTGCGTCTTGCCGTTGAGGAAGGCGAAGCCAACCAACGCCACGATCGCTGCGAGCAGGCCGAACGCGGTGCAGTTCATCGCTTCGGAAATACCTTCGGCGAGAATCCGCGCCTTCTGGCTCGGGTCGATGCTTTCGCCGCCGACGGCGCCGAACGCTTTGATCAAACCAATGATGGTTCCGAAAAGTCCGGAAAGCATCGCAAGGTTTGCGAACAGGGCAAGGTAGCCAGTGCGCTTGTTGATCCGGGGCATCTCGCGAAGAGCCGCCTCGTCCATTGCCGCCTGTACCTCTTCGTCGGGTCGGTTGACCTTGACGAGCCCAGCCTGAACGATACGTGCCAAGGGCGCGTTCGCTGCGGAAGCCATCTTCACGGCCTTGGCGACGTCGCCGGCCAAGATGCACTTCTGCATGGTTGCGAGGAAGACCTCTTTGTTGATGGAGGCGCCAAACAGGTAGACGGCGCGTTCCGCAATGACCGCAATCGAGCAGATCAACCAAAAGAGGATGATCCACATTGCCCAACCGCCTGCCTGGTAGTGATGCCAGAGTTTCGACATTGTTCGCTTACCTTCCGGTGCTCTTTTTCCGGGTTTGCCGGGGTTTCTCGGTCACAGCGCAGAAATGCGCGCTTCCTTGACGTCCCCGGCGGTCATCGAAATTGGGGTCCTCCACCGAGAAATGGCGCGGTAGAAGAACTGCGCCATCTTGCTCAGGCAGACCCGAAAAGGTCAAGAGAGTTTGGGTACTAGACGGCAGTTCGTGTCTGGCTACAAATTTCCAGGCTGGGTGTCCGACAGTCGCGCAGGTGCTGAACCAGCTCCCACAGCCCGCCACGCGCCGGGTCCCTGGGGTCGGTGGCCCCCAAGGGCGACGTGACCTGGCCAGCCCCCAGCCTGCCTAAGGCCTTATGTAAGGAGGGCGGTTCCGACCCGGTCACCGGTCCACTGAGCCACCCGCCCGAAACTGCTCCGCAAAATCAGTTTCAGTTTCAGCGCATCGTCGTCTTGCACCCGTAACAACGCGGCGGCTATAGTCGCCCAGCTTGTCGCGCGATTTTCGCGCTGTCGGTAGCTCTGACAAGAGGGATAACGGAATGCAGCTTCTGCTCGTTGCGGCTCAAAACACCGGTTCCAGCCAGTTGGTGGAGGCGTTCAAGCACAACCCGACCTTCATGGTGATGAACATGATCTGTTCAGCCATCGTGTTGACCATCGTGGTGGAACGCTTCGTTTTTCAAATGACGCGATATCGCGTCAACTCCAAAGAGTTCTTTGCACAGATCAAAAAGCTAGTTGCCGCAGGCAATATTGATCGCGCAATCAAGCTTTGCGAAGCCCAAGACTTCCCCATTCTGCAACTGGTGAAGTCTGGTCTGACGCACGCGAACAAGGGTCCTGATGAAATCGACGCTGCGCTTAGCGAAAAGCTCTCGGAGCTCAAACCTCAGGCGGAGAAACGTGTCGGTGCGCTCTGGTCGCTCGCGAACATCGCAACGCTGATTGGTCTGCTCGGAACTGTGAGTGGTCTGATTGCAACCTTTGCAGCGATCGCCGCGCCAGGCTTGTCTCAGGCAGACAAGCAGCGCATGTTGTCGAACGGTATTGCAGAGGCCATGTACAACACCGCCCTAGGCTTGGGCATCGCGGTGTTCTGCATGATCACGCACATCATTCTGCATACGCGCGCCAAGGCGATTCAGCACGACTTGGAAGCCACCATGGAACGCACGTTCAACCTGCTGACCATTCAGCAGCGACCTGGGCAGTACTAGTTCCAGGGCCGGGCGCCTGATCCATGTCTGACTCCCTCACCGTCGCGCAACGTGGCAAGATCCGCCGTCTGAGCCAGCCTAAGGAGCTGACTCCGGACGAAGAGGGCGGCGAGCTCAACATCGTGCCGTTCCTCGACATCATCATGAACATCTTGATCTTCGTGTTGGCGACGGTCGCAGTGACCTTCACCGCATCGATAGATACGCAACCGCCAGCGAGCAAATCGAGCGGAGTGCGTCAGGTTGAGACTTCGGCGCTCAACCTGACGGTGTTCATCGTCAACGACGGGTTCTCCATCAAAGCCTCGGGCGGGAACATCGCCCCGGGTTGTGAAGGTCCGGGTGCCGGCATCACCGTTCCTAAGAAGGGCAGCGCCTACAACTTCGACGCGCTGAATACCTGCGCGGCACGGCTCAAGAAGGCGTCGCCGGACTTCGCTGAAGAAAACCAGGTCTACATCACGGCCAACCCTGGCACGGACTACCAGACGTTGATCGCCACGATCGATGCGCTGCGTTCGACTGCGCAGGGCGAGGCCTTGTTCGAGGACGTGAACTTCAAGGTGCCAAGATGAGTCAACCTGCTCAGGTGCCGCCGGGCGGCGGAGGCGCCACTCCCCCGGCGAAGCCGTCCGTCGTACGTTACAAGGCGGAACTCCGCAAAGCGATCCGTAGAAATGCGGTGGAGCCGGAGATCAACTTCCTCAACATCACCGCGATGCTCGACATCATGACGATCATCTTGGTGTTCCTGTTGAAGAGTCTTGGCGAGTCTAGCGCCAGCGTGCCGCAGAGCGATGACTTGCGGTTGCCCAAATCTGTGATCCGAACGCAGCCTAGCGAAGAGGGCGTCGTGGTGACGGTGTCCAAGAGCCAGATCCTCGTCGCAGACGACCGCGTCGTGACCCTGCCCAATCGGGAAAGCATGGCGCAAACCGGGGTCGGCGCGCGCAACAAGCGCAGCGGGCCAAACGACCTGTACATCGTTCCCCTTGGGAACGCCCTGCAGGCCGCACGCAAAACGGACAAGTTGATCCGGCAAGCGAAAGGCTTGGACCCGGCGTCCAGCGAAGCGATCATCATCGCCGACGAAACGACGCCCTACCGCCTATTGATCGAGGTGCTCTTCACTCTCGGCCAGAATGAGTTCGGAAAGTATCACTTGATGGTGATGCAGAGCGGCTCAGCCACACCCTGACCCAGGCCCGTCCCGGGCTTTGCGGGTCAAACGCCACCGCCCCGACGCCCCCGCTTCCACGCGGAGGCCGAATTGGCCTTGCCGGTGCCCGGCGCCCATGGTACCAACTACTCGCTCGCGCTCCTGCGGGGGAGCGTTCCGATGTGACTACGGAGACCCGATGGCTCCTGGGCACGTCTCGGAAGTGCCCCACGGACGAGAGGAACTCGTCACGCCAGTGTTGATGGGGAGCTGGGGCGTCCACAGTGCCGAGAAGCGGCACGCAACTAAGAAATCTTGTGACCCAGTTCGGGCTGATCCTCGCTCTCGAGTTCTGCGGACTCGTGTTCGCACTCGTCCTGTCGCGCGTCCTCGCCGCGCGGGACGCGGGTGGCGCCGAACTACGTAGGATCTCCAGCGCGCTTGCGCGGGCGGTGGATGCATTCCTTCAAGAAGAGTTGCGCCTCATTGTCGTCGCGGCAGGGGTCCTAGCCGCAGTGTCGTTTGGGGCGCATGCAGCGCTGGCACCAGCAGGCGCCGTGCTTTCCCGACTGGAAGTCGCCTTCTGGGCCGCGCTCGGCTTGGGGTCCGGCGCCGCTTGTGGCGCCCTGGTGGCGCGCCTCTCGGCTCGCACCGCCCTCGGGACCAGCTTGCGCGTGCTCCAATCTGCGGGCACCAGCATGGATGCCGCACTCGCTGCGGGCATGCGTGGCGCTGGAGCCACCGCGCTCTTCTCGGAAGTCGTCAGCGTGATCGGACTCGCCCTGCCCTTCTCACTGCTCTATGCGATGAAAGGCGGCTTCTCGGCTGAGGCGTCGGTCGCAGCTGACCTGTACATCGCGGTCGCGGCGGTCTCGCCCGGATTTGCCCTTGGGGCGTGCATCAGCGCCCTCATCGTGCAGCGCGCCGGGTCCGTATTTCACAATGCGGGTGACATCGCCGCGGACCTAGCCGGAGAACGCGACGCTGGCCTTGAGCACGACGACGTGAAGAACCCCGCGGTGGTTGCGGACCTAGTCGGAGACTACGTCGGAGTCGCCGCGCGGCGCGCCGTCGACCTCTTCACATCTGCGACTCTGACGAACGTAACCATCTTGCTCGTGGGCGCCGCTCTGGTGAAGCAACACCGCGAAGCGCCCTTGGCAATCCTCCCCGTCGTGTTCCTACCCGCGCTGGTGCGAGCGTTTTCGGGTGTGAGCGGCGCGTTTGCCGTCATGACGGTCCGCACGGACGAGAGCTCGGACGTGGCAACTGGCCTCTGGCGCGGACAAGTGACCAACGCCCTGGTGACTCTGGGCGCTCTATTCGGTGCGGCCCATTGGCTCTTAGGCAACCGCGCATCGCACTTTGTGCTGGCCGGAACCGTTGGGATCGTCGGTCTGGGTCTGTCTTCACATATCGCTCGCCTGCGTTCCCACAAACGCTTTCCGGCTCTCCGAGACACCAGCGAGGCAATGCGCGTTGGCGACGCCGCCGCCATCGCCCAAGGGCTTGCCTCAGGCCTGCGTGCGAGCGCGCTGCCCATGCTGGTCATCGGCGCAAGCGTGGGCGCGGCCGCGTTGATCGCCAGCCGCTCGGACGTTCCCTTGTCCGGCGTCGCCGGAGTTGTGCTGGTGCTTGCGGCCGTTTCTTGCACCAATCCCTATGCCCTCGCCTTGGGTAGCTTTGGAGCAATCGTCGACGCTGCGCGCGGCGTCAGTGCCATCGCGCCAACTGCCTCGTCGCCCGAAGCCGCCCGCCGCGCCGCACGACTCGACGATGCCGGTTTCGCTGGCAGCGCGATGGCGCAGGCACATCTGTTTGCTGTCGCTGGCCTCAGCGCTGTCACCGCCGCCGTCGCCGTCGCATCTTCGAACACCGAAGCGGTCGTCAACGTCTTACACCCGGTGGTCTTGTGGTGCGGCGCCCTGGGCGTCGGCGTCGCTCTGGCCTATGCCGGGGACACTCTACGTCACGGGGTGAGCAACGCCCGCGGCGTGACCCTTGAGGTCGAGCGACAACTACGCGCGTTCCCTCGCGAACGTGGTCGGACGCGGGTGCCCGCGGACTTCTCCCCCAGCTACAAGGCTTGTTTGGATCTGTCGCTGAGCGGCGCGTTCCGCCGCGTATTGCCCAAGGTATTCGCCGTCGTTGCGACACCACTGCTGCTACTGGCGCTGCTGCGTGTCGTTCTCACAGAATCCGATCCGGCCCTCGCAAGTCAGAGTCTGGTTGCGCTGCTTCTGGTTGCTGGGGTGTCGGCGCTTGCCCTTGGCCTCGTTGGCGAAGGCACGCGTGTCACGCTCGCCGCCTCCCGACGCAACGCCCGGCCGAACACACCGCGAGCAGATGTCGAAGCAGCGCTTGGCTGCGACGCCTTTGCTGATGCCGTCGGTCACGGCGCAGCCCCAGCCGCGCTTCTGGCTGTGCAGGCATGCGCGGCAACCACCCTCGTCGCCTTTTCCTTGGTCTTCCCCTGAACACTCCACAAGCGAACCATCCTTTGTCTTTTTCACAACCCCTCACGAATCGGAGCAACAAGTTGTCGTCCCTAGCCGACGCCCTCTCTACCCTCTCGGACCGCGGCCTTCGCCGCCTGCTCGGTGCGCGGACTTTTCTTCGTGGCCTGGACTACGAAAAGCGTCGCGTCGTCGAAGACGTGGGCGTGAACGAATCGTCCGCCTCGGGCAAGGTCAAAGGGTCCGACCCAGATCCCTACGAAGTCACCATCCGACTCGGCGGTGAGGGCATTACGAGTCACTGCACTTGTCCTGCCTTTCAGAAGTCTGGACAGCACTGCAAACATGTCGCTGCGCTGCTCATTACGGTGCGAAATCAGGCGCGTGCGCTCCTGCCTCGACGCGAAGTCCAAGCGGCGCCGCCTTCCACTGCAGCTGCCGGCGGGGGTGGCGGCGGCGGGGGCAGCGGCGGCGGGGGTGGCGTCCAGGACGGATCGAAAAGCAGCCGACGACGCGATCGGCGTCGCCGTGCGCAAGCGCAGCCACATGTGGCGCCCCCGGGCCTCGGCACACCGCCCTCCCCCGACGCAAGCGCGCGGCCCACGGGCATCGGCGCCTGGTTGCCGCCAGACGGCGCAGTGCGCGTTCAGAATCTCGAGTTCCGCGTTCACGTTCGCCAGGGCGGCTTGACAGTAACGGTGCTGGATACGGACGCGCGCGTTCCACTACTGCCGAGCGTCGCGCTTTCGTGGCAAGCCCTAGCGCCGACCCCCGACCGCGCCGGGCTGCGCGTTCTTTCTCGATTCGAAAGCGGCAATCCAAGGCACCCTGCCGTGGACATCCGGGGCGAAGACGCCGCGGAGCTGCTACCCCTGTTGAAAAACCGACGCGTCCTCCTCGAACCCGCTCTAATGCAGCTCAGGTTCGCCGAAGAGACCCTGAAGCCAAGATTCGATTTGGAGATGGTTGGCGCCGAGACCATCGTCGCCAAGATCACGTTCGAGCGGCCCGGCGACGGTCGCCGATTCCAGCTCACGAGTGGCGGCTGGTTCGAAGGATCCCCCGGCTGGCATATTGACGTGAGCGAAGGGATCGCGCGCCCTATCGACGGACGGATTTCTCCGGCGGCGCTGCGCCGGATCCTGCGAAGCCCCACCATCGCGGAGCCCGCAAGCGAACTCATCAGCATCATCACTGACGGTCTGCCCCGGGTGGCCGGTGAGATTGGCGCTGACTTGCCCGAGCTGGGTCAGGTCGCAGCCGTCATCGATCTCGAACCGAAGTTCCGCCTGCGAGCGACTGGCGGCATCACGGAAGTTCAGGCCCAGCTGCGCGTGGCCTACGGCGCCCTCGAGGTCGAGGTTCGGGCCGACGGCATCTCTCCCCCGATCATCATTTTGCCGCCGGAGGAAGGGCAGAAGCGGGCCACCTGCATCCGCACGGACATCGTTGCGCAACAGCAAGCCGTCAACGACCTGCTCGACGCCGGCCTCAACGCCGACGAAAGCGGCGGCACCTTTGTGGCGGACGGCGAGCGGGCGATCGCTTTTTGGTCCGAAGGCGTCGCCAAGTTGCCCAAGAGCTGGGATTTGTACGTGCCCGAACATCTCGTTGGCACACAGGTACGGAACAAAGCCGTCAATATGAACGCGCGTGTCTCTAGCGGTGTCGATTGGCTCAGCGTGAAGGTCAGCTACGAAAGCGGCGGTATTGGGGTTGACCGCGAGGAGTTGATCAAATGCCTTCAGGAAGGCAAGAAGTTCGTCCGGCTCTCCGACGACACCTACGCTGAAATCGACCCGGTCAAGGTCCAGGCCATGATCGATCGTGAGATCGAGCTCATGGCCGCAGCTGGCAAGAACGGACACGTGCCGCTGGCCCACGCCGGGCGGGTTCAGGAGCTGCTTGAGCACGCTTCGGACGTGAACGTGGCCGCGGGGGCGAAAGCACTGTTCCAGAAACTCGCGGATATCGACGAGATCAAAGCGGTCAAAAAACCCCGGGGCTTGAAGGCGACGCTGCGGCCGTACCAAGAGCAGGGCCTGTCCTGGCTGAGGTTCCTGCACGAGATCGCGTCGGGCGGAGTGCTCGCGGACGACATGGGCTTGGGCAAGACGGTGCAGACCATTGCGCTTCTGCTCAGCCTAAAGCAGGAAAAGAAGACGAAGCCCCTCAAGGCCCTGATCGTTGCTCCGACGAGCGTGGTGACCAACTGGGTCCGAGAAATCGAACGGTTTGGACCCTCCCTCACCACCGCGCTGTGGCACGGAGCGGGACGCCGCGGCCAAAAGGACGAGTTGGAAAGCGCCAACGTCATCATCACCAGCTACGCGCTCTTGCGGCGCGACATCGACCTATTGAACAAGCTCGACTTGGACTACGCGATCCTCGACGAGGCTCAGGCTATCAAGAATCCTTTGTCCGCGACGGCCCATGCCGCAAAAGAGCTCAACGCTTCGCGCCGACTCGCGTTGACCGGTACCCCGATCGAAAACCGACTGTCAGAAATCTGGAGCATTTTCGAGTTTGTCAGCCCGGGGCTGCTGGGCCCGCTTCCCAAATTCGAGGAACGTTTTGCGCGCCCCATCGACCAAGGGGACTCGAAGACGGCCGCTCGACTGCGCGCGACCATCCACCCATTCATTCTGAGGCGCACGAAGAACGAGGTAGCCAAAGACCTGCCGCCGAAGATCGAGATCGACAAGGTGATCGATCTGCCGTCG
The DNA here is from genome assembly GCA_965369205.1 of uncultured Polyangiaceae bacterium. Classification (GTDB taxonomy): domain Bacteria; phylum Myxococcota_A; class Polyangia; order Polyangiales; family Polyangiaceae; genus JACKEA01. Next base: position 15,169 of record CBDUPW010000075.1, read on the forward strand.
GATCAAAAGGCGATCTACCTGCAGGTGCTGCGCGAAGTGCGGGCGCAGGTCATGGGGGAAGTCGAGCGGGTTGGCCTTGCCAAGAGCCAGATCCATATTTTGGCGGGCTTGACCAAGCTGCGGCAGGCCGCGTGCGATCCCCGTCTACTCGGGCTTCCCCGCGAGTTTTCCCACGAGGACAGCGGCAAGCTTTCAGCCGTTCGCGAGCTGGTCGAAGAAGTGGAATCGGGCGGACACAAGGTGCTGATCTTTAGTCAATTCGTATCCATGTTGAAGCTCCTGGCCCAAGCGCTGGACGAAGACAAGATCCGCTATGAGTACCTCGACGGCAGCACTACGGATCGGCCTGAACGAATCGACAATTTTCAGAACGATCCCACCATCCCCGTCTTCTTGATCAGCCTAAAGGCCGGCGGTTCCGGACTCAACCTGACAGCGGCTGACACGGTGATTCATTTCGATCCCTGGTGGAACCCCGCGGTTGAAGACCAGGCATCCGACCGCGCGCATCGCATCGGACAAAAGAAGCTGGTCACCGTCTACCGCATGGTCGCTGCGGGCACGATCGAAGAAAAGATCTTGCAGCTCAAGCAAAAGAAGAAGGAACTCGTCGCAAGCGTGTTGACCGAAGACAGCGGGGGAGCAAAGAAGCTCACTCGCGAAGACCTCGACGACTTGTTTCGGATGGAATGAAAAAAGCGTCGCGTGGGATATCCACGCGACGCTTTTCTAAACCGCGGATTGCCGGTGACTTAGACGTCCGCTCCCGTCGGCACTTCGCAGCCGTTGCCGAAGCCGTAGTCGACGCCGCAGTCCCCGTTGGACTGGCAACACGGTGTGCCCGAACCCACGGACGGACAGAAGGCTGGATTGCACGAGGGCCCACCACCCGTGCCGCCGGTCGCTCCGCTGCCGCCCGTCGCTCCGGTGCCGCCGGTTGCTCCAAATCCGCCCGTACCGCCGGTCGAAGTGATTCCGCCCGTGCCGCCGGCGCCGAAACCTCCGGTGCTGCTACCACCCGTGGCAGCCGTTCCACCGGTCGAGATGGAAGCGTCGCCGGAGCTGCCACCGCTCGCGGGAATGCCAGAACTCTCGTCACTGGACGCACAAGCGCTGAACATAAGTGGTCCGGAAATCAGAGCAGCGCTCGCAACGAGCACGGCGCGGGTAAGGTGCGACACGACAAGCCTCCTTGGATACATGCCTGCGGGAATGGGCTCCCGTCTGGCTCCCGAAGACTAGCGCGAAAACCCACTCCGCACGAAATGTTTTCGGCCCGGCAGCCGGCATCGACGACGCCACGTCCCCCGACCGCCCCGTTTTCCGGGCGAATCCATGACGCGCGGGCTGGCCCGGCAGCGCGCCGGCAAATCGAGCTAGGATGCGCCAAGCCGTGCTGGAGCCCCCAGAGCCAAGACCGCCGCCCGATGCCAGGGCTTCCGTCTGGCTCCCCCGGGTTGGCCTATTCGTGGTGCTGCTGCTCTGTGTCGCCTACGCCACGCAAGCCGTTCCCCGGCTGACGAACAACCTCGTCGGGGACAGTGAGTTCACGGGATGGACTGGCCCCATCGCCGAACGGTTCTTCAAGGGATCGACCCCGTACTCGGACTTTGTTCTGCCGATCCCGCCGGGGCCGTTCGCTGTGATGGCGTTGATCCAGACGCTCAGTGGTCGTGCGCTCCTGCTACAGGAACTCTGGCTCATTGCGGGCTCCCAACTCGCGATGACGCTGGCTGCCTACGCCATTGCCCGCGCCTTTTTCGGCCGACTCACTGGGTTGCTCGTGGCGGCTTGCAGCCTCGCGACGGTGCTCCAGCTGTACAAAGAGTGCGCTTACGATCACACCGCGCAAGTACTCGCCTGGGCCAGCATTGCAGCAGGCGCACACGCCCTGACACGCGGGAATCAGAGTCGCGGCTTGTGGCTCGCGGCCGGCACCCTTGCTGCTCTCACCCTCTCCTTCAAGCAAAGCACCGGCAGTGGCATCGCCCTAGGCTGGACGCTTGCGTTCTTCTACCTCGCATTCATCGCATTCCGCACAGGTGGCCGAACCGAGGTGCTTTCCTTGAAGATACCTGCCGCCAGCTTCGCCGCCGGGATCTTACTCGGGCTCGCGCTCGATCTCCTCTTGATCCTCGGCACCGGCAGCTCGCCCACTGGCTTCATTCACGCGGCATACGTCGATGGCGCTGCGCTCAAAGGCGGTTCTTCAAAACTACTCTTCAACCTGTTTTCGTACCTGTGGCGCTTCGAGGCATGGCCAGCGTCTCTCGGCGTCACGTTGGTGGCGGCCTGGATTGTCCGTCGCAGCTTTGCCCGCAGCGGCACCTTCGACCTGGCCAGTCCGGACGCACCGGACCCGCCCCGCGCGATCCTGGCGTCTCTCCTGATTGTGACCCTGGCGTTTGGCGCCGCCACCCTGTTGCTCTGGACCAACGCAGCGCCGCTCCCGGCTGCGCTGCTCACTTGGTCTGAACGCGCCAAGATGGTCCCCTCCATGGGCCTTTGCGCCCTAGTGGTGCTGGTCGTGACGCGTTTCCCCACGCAACTTGGAGCTGCGACTGATGGCGGCAACCAACGGGACCACGCACTGATCGCCGTAAGCATCGCGGCGCTGGCTTGCTCCCTCCTGCACAATTTGTCGTTTCCGGGATTCCGCCCCTTCTACGACAACAATCCGATCATCGTCGTGGCGTTCCTTCTGATGTTCGCCGCGCTTGAGCGAGCGCACCTCAAATGGGCGAAGCCACTGGTACTCGCGCTGAGTCTTTGCGTACTTTTCGGCCACAAACTCTCACGTCATCTTGAGGCCACACTGCCCGTCAGCGAAGGTCACTGGGCCGGGATGCGCGTCAACCCTCGCGGACAGGTGGTCGTGTCCGCCGCCGAGCGCGCCCGCGCCCTGGCGGGGCCCGCCGGAACCGTGTTGGTCCTACCCGAAGACGTCGCGTTGGCGCGTTTGATCGGGGCGCCCCGCCCACCCCTGCGGGGTGCGATCGTGTTCGTGGATCAATACCCCGCCCAGGTGCTCGCATCCGACCTGGCGCTGCTCGAGCGCGCCCCACCCCAGGTCGTCGTGGTGCACCCCTCCGACGCAGTGCAGTGGAAGCAAATGTACGCGCTTTGGTCGACGAGCAGCCCAGCACAGAAGCTCGCGGAGAAGTTCCTCAGCGAGTGGTTGCCACGCAACTACTCACTTGATTCCAGCTACCCCACCCGCTTTGGCCGCAAACAGGGCAAGCTTGAGATTTGGGTCCTGCGGAAGTAAGCGCGCTGCCCCCACAGCTGCTAGCGCCGCATGGAAACGTTCATGAGTAGGCCTAGGCCTATCAGCATCGTCACCACGCTCGAACCACCGTAGGAGAAAAGTGGCAGAGTGATGCCAACCACCGGCAAGATCCCCATGGCCATGCCCACGTTGAACGCCGTGTGCCAGAAGACTAACGCGCCGATGCCGACGGCCACCGCAGCCCCAAAGCGGTCTTTTGACTGGGAGGCGACGTGCACCGCCCAAATGCACAGGAAGCAATACAGTCCAAGCAACACCGCGCTTCCAGCAAAGCCCCAGTCTTCGGCGAATACGGCGAAGGGAAAATCCGAGTGCTGATCAGGCAGGAACCCGAACTGGTTTTGAGTGCCCTGCATGAAGCCCTCGCCCGTCAGCCCGCCGTTGCCGATGGCCGTTTTTGACTGGAAGGCATGCCAGCCGGCGCCCGTCTTGTCGCCTTCGGGATCCAGAAAGCTCGTGATGCGTGCCTTTTGGTAATCCCTCATCAGATAGCGCCAGAATAGGGGTGGAATAACCACTGCAAGCACGGCCAAGGTGACCAAGCTACGCCGACGGATCTTCACCATCGCGAGCACCGTGCCCACGGTCAGCAAGATGACCAAGGATGTGCCCAAGTCCGGCTGCGCCATCACGAGTGCCACGGGAAGCCCAGTGAGCAAGAGTGCGGGAGCCAGGTCAAATAGCGTGCGGGGCTCCGTGCGGGCGTCATCGTGCAGGTACTTCGCAACCGCCAGGACCACGAGGATCTTCATGAACTCGCTGGGCTGAAACGTGAAGCTGCCCAATTGGATCCATCGCGAGGACCCGCGGATGTCGGCTCCGAGTACGAACACAAGTCCGAGGGACACGATGCCGCCGGCGTAGACAAAGTACGCGAGGCGTTCGAAGTGGCGATAGTCGATCACCGCCGCAGCAATGGCCAACAGCCCACCGACGACAATCCAGTAGACCTGCGACACATAGATGTCGGCGAGGCCTGCCCGCTTACCCGCATCGATGTAGACGCTCGTGGCACTATATAGATTGACCACACCCAGCGTAGCGATCGCGACGATACACAGCAGCAGTGGCATATCCACCTGCATGCCGCTGCGGAAGCCGACGCGATCCCCACGCATCAGAGCGGGTTTCCCTTCGTCGTGCGTCCGGCACTCTCCGACCGTGCCGAAAGGCGTTTTGCCGACAGCTTCTGCCAGTCCCGCACGACGCGGGAGGCAACGGGCACAGCGTTCTTGCCGCCGCCGCCGCCGTGCTCGACCAGCACCACAATGGCAATTTCCGGAGAATTCGCCGGCGCGTAGCCCGCGAACCATGCGTGGTCGCGGTTGAAGTACCAAACTTTGCCGGGATCCACTCCGCGCGGTGTCACATGGCTGACCTGCGCCGTACCGGTCTTGCCCGCCATATCGACTTCGGCCAGGTTCTCGGTGTAGGCCGTGCCTTCGCGCTCGGTCACCACGCCGGTGAGGCCATGCTTGATGCGCTCTAAGTGATCAGCGTCGACTTCCACACTACGGCGTACGCGCGGAGGAAACTCTTGCACGACGGTGCCATCGCTGGTCTCGATACTGCGCACTACCTGCGGCTGATACAGGGTGCCGCCGTTGGCCAATGCAGCGTAGGACAACGCCAGCTGCATGATAGTGACCGTTGAAGCGCCCTGCCCAATCGCCGCGAGCAGGGTGAAACCGCCGCGGAAAGCGCCTTTGTAGCGCCGCGTGTACCAACTGCGCGTCGGCATGCGGCCCCGCGCCTCGGGATTGACGCCGATGCCCGTTTTGGTCCCGAAGCCGAAATCCATGCCGATGTGCGCGAGACGGTCGATGTGGACGCGCTCGCCAACATTGTAGAAATAGGTATTGCAGGAGCGAACGATGGCTTCGTGCAGGTTGACGTTCCGATGGATACCCGTGCAGCGGAAGTAGCGTCGGCCGTACTCGTAGCCGCCGCGGCAGTCGATCTGTGTGCGCGGCGTGATCACCTTGTCCGCAAGCGCCGCCAAGGCGCTGAAGGGCTTGTAGGTGGATCCCGGCGGATACGCGGCCGAAATGGTCTTGTCCAAGGTGGGCTTGAGGGGATCTGTGTACAGCCGGCGAAAGGCATCCCTCACCGCCTTTTTGCCGCCGCCTCCCGAGACGACGTTCGGGTCAAAGCTCGGCTTGCTCAGTGCGGCCAGCACCCGGCCCGTGCGCACGTCCACAACCACAACGGCCCCGGCCAGCTGACCGCGCATGGCCTTTTCGATCGACTTCTCGAGTTCTATGTCGATGGTCAATGACACGTCACGGCCCGGGACCGGCTCAAGCCTGCGTGGCTCTTCCAGGTACTTGGGTTCGAGCCCTTCCTGGCTGCGGCGCCGATTCGAGCCGCGCAAGACTTTGCGCCAGCCCCGACGACCTTGCAGATAGCTTTCCCAGCGCCGCTCGACACCAATCGCGCCGAGCCGGTCACCGGCCCGGTAGCCGCGCCCCTCCAGACGCGAGAGCGTCTCTGGGTCGATTTCGCGCATGTAGCCCACCAGATGCGCCCCGAGCTCCCCGTAGGGGTAGTAGCGCACGGGTGCCGGGGCGACTTCCACTCCGCGCAACGAGCCTTCATGGGTTTTGAGCCGTCCCACGACGTCTCGGTCCACGTCGACCTTCAAGAGGGTCTGCTGCATCGGACGATTGCCCGCCGCCTGTCGCAGTTCAACCACGCGTGTGCGTAGCTCGCCGGCTTCAGCCTCGTCCAACTCCATCAGCTGGACCACCCGAGACCAGGTCGTCTCCAAATCGATCAGACCCGGGACCACGTACACGTTGTAGCTAGGGCGGTTCGCAGCCAACACTTTGCCGTAGGCGTCCCGGATCACGCCTCGGGTCGTCGCCAGGGTCACCTCACCGACGATGTTGCGGCGCGCCTGGGCGCGGTTGAGCTCTCCGTCGACGAGCTGCAACTGAGCCAGGCGCCCCAGCAAGGCCAGAAAGCTGAGTAGGAGCACCAGCACCATCCAGCTATAGCGCTTGCGAAACTCACCAACGTCGGAGCGCTGAACCAGTATCGTCATTGACGCGTGCCCTCAGCGGCTTGCGCCGGCGTCGCGCTTTGATGCAAGCGCTGCGCGATCGAAAATACGAACGGAGCACAGACGGCGGTGCTGGCCGCGCGTGGCAAGATCACACTCAGCATCTCCAGTGGACGCCGCGTGTCGGATCCAAAGATCGCCAGTAGCGTCAGGACGATGAACGCTTCGACCACGGCGAATGCGAATGCGAGACTCATGCGAGTCAACAACGTCTGCGTAGTGAGCCGTACTCCCGCGATGCGCGACACAAGCCAGATCGCCACGGAAACGAAGGTGAAGAGTCCCGGCGGAGAAGACGCCATGATGTCGAGCAGATACCCGATGACGAAGGTCAGTCCTGCGCCACGCAACATGCTCGACTCGTGCACGCCCAGGAAGATGATCAGCGGCAGCACCAGGCTGGGTGTGATGCCGTGCCATCCGAAAGCCCCCACCAAGCGATAGACGTTAGCTTGGATGAGCAACAAGAAGAAGCCGACAGCGATGAACGCGACGTTGCGCATGGCTCACCGCTTCGCCCGCGGGCGACGGCTACTCGTACCCCGATCGCAGTCTTTTTCGTCGGTCAGAACGATGAGCGCCTCTTCCAATCGGGAAAAATCCACGGTCGGTTCTGCTTCCACGGTCTGGTACATGCCGAAGTCGCGCTTGATCACCTTGGTGACCTTCGCAACGGGCTGCCCCTTGGGAAAGCGACACCCGACACCGCTCGTGGAAACGATGTCGCCTTCTTCCACCTCGTCGGTGCGCTGCACGTACTCCACTCGCAGCGCGTATTTGGAACGATCGCCAATTCCGCGGACGAATCCCCGGGCCTTGGTGCGTTCCACGACGACGTCGACACCGAACCCGCTGTCCACGGTGAGCTGCACGTCGACTTTCTCGCCGGACACCCGCAGCACGGTCCCGACCGTGCCATCGAGGGACAGCACCGGCATGCCCGGCCGCACGACCGCGCCGGGGTTGTCCAGCGTCAGGTGAGCAACGCGGAAGAACTCCGTGGTGTCCTTGGCGACCACCACTGCACTGACGGTTTCTTGATCGATGGTGTCGCGTAGGTTGAGCAGGCGACGCAGCCGGAGGTTCTCGGCTTCCTGGATCTTGAGGCGCCGCACCTCCGCCCGCAGGCGCGAGTTTTCATAGGCAAGTTTGTCGTTGTCGGCACGCACATCCACCAGGTAGACGTAGTCGCCGATCAGTGATGATACGCCGCGCGCCAGCGCCGCGGATGCGTATTCCAGCGGCGCAGCAACCCGCATGATGGCGCGATCCACGACGCTCATCTCCTCCGGGCGGCGAATGGACGCGCGCAAGAAGAAGAACGGAACCGCCAGGAGCAGAACCACGACTGCAATGTCTCGATAGCGTTTGAACGACCCCACGGCGTTACCCGACGACGATCGACCACGCGGCTCCGCATGTGCGGACCGGCCGTCAGCCGATCGTTACTTCCTTGAGCAGCTCGATATGATCGAGCGTCTTGCCGCTGCCGAGCACAACCGCACTGATTGGGTCGTCGCTCACCATGACGGGCAGCCCCGTCTCTTCGCGTAGCAGCACGTCAATGTTCTTCAATAGGGCGCCACCACCAGTGACGACGATACCCTTGTCCACGATGTCCGCAGCCAGTTCCGGGGGAGTCCGCTCGAGAGCGAGAAGTACAGCTTCGACGATGGCATTGATGGGTTCCGACAAGGCTTCACGGATTTCGTCCGAATTGACCACGACGGTCTTCGGGATCCCCGCAACCATGTCCCGACCTTTGACCTCCATGGTCATCTGTTGCTCGGGCTGGTAGGCGTTGCCGATAGTGATCTTGATGCGCTCGGCGGTCTGTTCGCCAATCGCGAGGTTATATTTGCGCTTCATGTAGGCGACGATGGCTTCGTCCATCTTGTCGCCCCCAACCCGTACGCTTTGGGAATAGACGATCCCCGCCAAGGAGATCACGGCGACTTCAGTCGTGCCACCGCCGATGTCGACCACCATGTTGCCGCTCGGTTCGGTGATCGGCAAGCCCGCGCCGATCGCAGCCGCCATGGGTTCTTCGATCAGGTAGACCTCACGCGCCCCGGCGCTCTCGGCGCTCTCTTTCACGGCGCGCTTCTCCACCTCCGTGATCCCGAAGGGGACGCAGATGATGATGCGTGGCTTGACCAAGGTGCGGCGGTTGTGCGCCCGCGCGATGAAATACCGCAGCATGGCCTCGGTGATTTCGAAGTCCGCGATCACGCCGTCCCTGAGCGGCCGGATCGCCTGGATGTTGCCGGGAGTTCGACCCAGCATTTCTTTGGCCTCGCGGCCGACCGCAAGGACTTTCTTGTCTCCCCGCGCGTCCCGCTGCACCGCCACGACCGACGGTTCGCAGCTCACGATGCCTTTGCCTTTGACATAGATGAGCGTCGTCGCCGTACCGAGATCGATGGCGAGGTCGTTCGAAAAGAGGCCGTACAGCCAGTCGAAGATCATCGAGACGCTTTCAGCGAGCCAACAAACCGCGGGATTTCAGCTGCTCTCCCTGAGCGGTCACTTCAGCACGAGGGGCCCTACGTAGCATGCGCCGCTGCGCCGATGCAATGCGTCGCTTGGGCCAAACCGGCCCTCCGGCCGGTTCGTTTCCGGTCGCCTGCTTCGCGCGGGGGAAACCCAATGAGGATGTGGGGGATACGCCCGGACTTGCCCCGGCCACCGGGCCGGCCCTCCTCAGTCGTCGTCCCATTCTCGCCAGGGTTTCGGGTTGCCACGCCCACGCTTCGGCGGAGCTTCGTTCTTCACGGAGCGCCCTGCCTTCTTCTTCTTCTTCTTGTCGGGCTTGTCGGCCCAGCGACGACCGGGCTCGGCGCGGACTGCCGGTGGCTCGTTGAAACTCGGCGGAGCACCGCCATCGAAGCTCCGCGGCGCGCCGCCTTCGTCTCGCCGCGGCGGCGGCCTGTCTCCCCCACTGCCGCCACCGCCACCGCCGCCACTCGGGCGTTCGCCCCGCGGGTGGGCGATGTTGACCATCAGCTTCCGACCCTTCAACTCGCGATCACGCAGAGCAACGATAGCGGCGTTGGCGGCTTCTTCGCTTGCCATGGTGACGAATCCGAAACCCCGTGCTCGCCCGTCCGGCCCGATAGGAAGATGCACGCGACTCACTCCCCCTGCTTCCGTGGAGGTGATGAGTTCCTCTACTTCTTCCGCCGTCGCATCGAAGGGAAGATTCCCTACATAAAGCGTCCTGTCTTGAGATGCGTGCGCGGGCGCCCCGCCGCCGGCAGACGCAGTGCCATCACGCTTCGGTGGTTCTGCTTTGAAGGGACGAACTGAAATCGGTCGGCCGGATTGGAGTGAACCGTCAAGGCTTCCTCGCGCCGTGCTCGCGTCCTCCGCCGTGCCCAGGGTGACGAATCCAAAACCTCGCGGCTTGCCCGTGTCACGATGACGCGGCAACGAAACGTCCACGACGGTTGTGCCTGCCGCCTCGAAGAGGTCGCGCAACGCGTCCTCGTTCATTGTGTCGGGCAAGCCAGCTACGAAGAGCTTGCGCTCGTCCTCAGTCGACATGAAAACAGTATTCCTTGGTTGGTCGGGGGGGTGGGGGCTCCGAGGAGCCAGGAAAAACGGTACATCCCGCGTCATTCCGGTTCAAGTCCACGAAAAAGCCGGCTTCTGCCGGGCGCCCTGCCAGAGGCTCCCTTCGCGCCGTCGGCCGTGCCATGGTGGGCCCGGCCATGCAGCTCCAGGTGGTGATCAATCCCAAGGCCGGCGGAGGCCGGGCAGGCGGCAAAGTACGGGAAATTTCAGCAGCTCTCCGGCGGCTGGGGCACCCACACGAGATCGTCCACACCCGCGGTCCGGGGGATGCGGCACGGTGCATTCGAGAAGCCTACGCGGGCGGGTTCGACTGCGTGGCCGTGGTCGGAGGCGATGGCACGTTCAACGAGGCCTGCCAGGCCTACCTGGGACCGGAGGGTGAGGCAGCGCCGGGGCCGGAGCTCGCGTTGATTCCGGCGGGCACTGGCGGCGACTTCCGCAAGACCTTCGCGCTGCCCGACGACGTCGAGCAGGCCGTCGAGCGGCTCTCCCGCACCGAAGCGCGTCCGCTGGACCTCGGCATCGTTCAAGTCACTTCCGATACTGGTGACCGTCAGACGAAGGCTTTCATCAACATCACGAGTTTCGGCATCGGTGGCTTGACGGACCGCATCGTGAACGCAGGCCCAAAGTGGATGGGCGGCAAAGCCGCGTTCTTCATCGGAACCCTCCGTGCGATGGTTGCATACCGCGACGCTCCGACGCGCATCCTCGTCGACGGACAGCCGTGGCTCGAAGCCCCAATCTTCAATGTAGCGATCGCCAACGGTCGCTACTTCGGCGGCGGCATGATGATTGCGCCAGATGCCGACCCAGCCGACGGTCAGTTCGACATCGTTGCACTCAGTGACATGCCGAGGGCGCGGGTCATCGCGCTTTCCTCGAAAATCTACAAAGGAACTCACCTAGGCGAGCCGGGGGT
>CBDUPW010000076.1:0-25981 GCA_965369205.1 uncultured Polyangiaceae bacterium
CCCGCTCCGCTGCGGCGCGCCGCGGCAGCGCAGTGCCGAATCAGCGGTCGTCTGATTCTGTGCGCAGCACGAGGTCGCCGAAGGAGAGCTGCCAGGCGACGACGCGCACGACCAGCACGGGGTAGCGATCCGTGCGTGCGCCGCGTGCTTGCCACAGTGCGCGAAACCGCAGTTTTTCTGGTTCTGCTCGAATCTGTGCGATGAGCTTCGGATCCGTGGGAGCGTCCATCAGCCACGTATGCGTCCGCCGCAGCTGCGCCGCGCTAGTGCCCGCATTGACGCGCGGCTTGTGTCGCACGAGGAAGATGCCGTCACCCACATCAATCGGCCACACCCAACGGAAAACTGCGGGCTTGCCGTCGGGCGTTTCCAGGTACACACCAGCGCGGTGCGTGCCCACGGGAACGCCAAGCTCAAGCAAGAACGGACGCTGGCGCAGCGCCTGCCGACTTTCCGCCGCGTCCGCTACCGGCGGCGGCCCCGCACGGAAGTGGTCACGAAAACTCTTTTCATCGAGGCGCGTGTAGAAGGCGCGCAGCGACTGGCGCTCGCTCTTGTTGGGTGCCTTCGCGGTCGCCCAAGGCAGCGCCGGCACCCCTTGAGAGCCGCCAAGGGCGTTTGGCGTGGTCGTAGATGTCGGTGCTGGCAGAGGTGACGGTGTGTTTGTCACGGGAGTGACAACTCGCCGCGCGCTTTCACCCGCGATGGACGTTTGCCCTTCGCACGCACAGAGAGCGAGCAGCGCAGTGAGGCACACCAACCGAGTCACGCGCGGGAGCTTAACCCAAGCCGGCGCACGGCGTCCGGCGGCGGCAGTGCTTCGGCATGCTGGACGCCGGGACAGACAAACCCCGTGGCGCCGAGGGGCCATCAGGCGCATTCCGGGGCAATCGCGCGAGAACCCGCATGCAGCGGGCGCGAAAAAGATCCCGCATCCGCCACCTGACGCATTGCGTCGCAAGCGGATACCGAGTGCAAAGGCCGCATGCTAATCTCATTTCTGACTTTATGACTGACTCCCCCGAGGGAAGCCGGGATTCCGTCCCGCCCTCACGACCGTCGCTTACTTACACCCTCGAAGTCGGCGCCGTCGTTGCGGACAAGTACACCCTCCAAGAGCTCCTTGGCGAAGGGGGAATGGCTGCGGTTTGGCGCGCCCACAACGATCTGCTGGACGTGGACGTCGCCATCAAGTTCATTCGTGCGGACCTCGCACACCCAGGGCTGACGAGCCGTTTGTTGCAGGAGGCGCGCGCCGCGGCACGCATCGAGCACCCAGCCATCGTCCGTGTGACGGACTTCGGCAAGACTCGCGTTGGCGATCCGTACATCGTGATGGAGCTGCTGCGCGGGGACGATCTGGGCAAAGTCCTCCGCGAGCGCAAGCGCATGCAAGCCGTAGACGCGGTGCAGACCCTGCTGCCCATCGCCAATGCGCTCGTGGTCGCTCACGCAAAAGGCATCGTGCACCGCGATCTAAAGCCAGACAACGTCTTCTTGGCTGAAAAGGACGGCGGACGCATCCAACCGAAGCTCGTTGATTTCGGCATTGCCAAGCTCGAGAAACCGAATGAAGCGCGATTAACGCAAGCGGGCGCGGCCATGGGCAGCCCAGCGTACATGGCGCCGGAGCAGGCCCGCGGCAAAGACGTCGACTCGCGAGCAGACGTTTGGTCGTTTTCGGTGATGCTCTACGAGTGCATTGCCGGTCAGCTACCCTTCGATGGCGCAACCCAGGCCGCACTCGTGTGCGCCATTCTCGAGGCAAAACCGGCGCCTTTGACCGACGCGCTCGGCGGAGACGCTGCGCTGTGGGCCATTATCGAACGCGGGCTCCGCAAAGAGCCTGAAGATCGCTGGCAATCCATGCAGGAAATGGGCGGCGCCCTGGCGCGCTGGCTGATGGCCCGCGACGCCAAATCCGACATCGCAGGCAACTCCTTGATCTCGACGTGGAGCGAATACGCACAGCCCGCGCAGTCCATTCGCACGGGAAACAAAGAGTTTTCGGACGAGGACGCCGAGGGGCGCACTGCAGTCGCAACGCAACTCTCGTTTCACAACAAGTCCACGGGCACATCCGGCCCGCCCGGTCGCAGCCGATCGTTGGTCATCGGAGGCGTGGCATTCGCGGTGAGCGCGCTGATCGCCGTGCCGACTTTGTTCTTCTTGCTCAACCGCGGCGACGACGCGCCACCGACTGGCGCAGCCGGTAGCGCCGAAGTCGCTAGCTCCGAAACAGCGGCCACAGCGACCGCCGAGCTAGCACCCGCCGCGAGTGCGCCGCCCACAGCGACGCCTCCTGCGGACGTCAGCGCTGCGCCGCCCGCTTCTGCAAGCGCGGCCGAACCGGAGCCGGCTGAGCCGAAACCGACGCCGCCAAAGGTCGCGACCACGCGCACGCCCCAGCCCAAGGCCACCCCGAAATCTGCGGCGGCTCCAAAGCCGGCGGCTCCAAAGCCGGCGGCTCCAAAGCCGGCGCCAACCCCTGCCCCAAAGCCTGAGGCGCCAAAGCCCACGCCCGGGGAACTCGAAATCAAGACGACCCTATGACAATCCTTTGTGCACTTCGGCGTGGGACTGCTGCGGCGGTCGTAGCTGTCGTGATGGCGCATGCTCCTGAAGTCACCGCTCAAGAGTCGAAGCCCACGGCGACGGCGGTCGCTGAAGCCAAGTCCCGGGCGACGGTTCACTTCAAGCGAGGCATCGAGGCCTACAAGGGCGGTCGCTACAAGGACGCTATCGATTCCTTCCTAGACGCCCATCGAGAATTCCCCAGCCCCACCTTGAGCTTCAACGCGGCGTTGGCGTACGAAAAGCTGCAGGACAGCGCCGGCGCGCTGCGGTTCTACCGGGAATACCTCCGGCAAAACGAGGGCGCTCAAGACAAGGCCACCGTGCAGACGCGCATCGTCGAGCACGAGAGGCGCTTGCAAGAGCGCGGCGTGCAACAAGTGACGATCTTGAGCGTGCCCGAGGCGGCAACGGTCATCGTCGATGACCAACCCCTCGGCGTGACCCCTTGGACCGGCGAGATCTTCCCCGGTCGGCATGCCCTGCGACTGCGTCGCGAGGGTTACACGGATGTGACCCAAGAGTTCGAACTGCCAGCCCACAAGGCGATCGACATCAACGTGCGATTGGAACTGGCACAGGCTGCCGCTCCCGCGCCAGCAGCTGCGGAAACGCCCGGCCCTGCGACCAGCGCCCCTGCGACCGGCAGCGACGTGCGTATGGACGAAAAGGGACTGGCAAAAGTCACGCTGCCGACCTGGATCACGCTCGGCGCCGGAGCTGCCATCCTTGGCACTGCGGGCGCATTCGAACTCATGCGTCGCTCCGCCGAGGACGACGTGCAAAACGAGCGGACCCAAGTCGACCGGCACGACGCTTTCGACAAGATGGAGTCCCGTCAGACCACGTCGCGCGTGCTCGCGGGCGTCGGCGCTGCAGTCGTCGTGACCGGAGGCGTGTTGCTCTACTTTGATTTGAGTCGCAAAACCGAAACCGCAGCCTGGGGGCGCGCGAGTTGCACACACCTTGGCTGTGGCGCCGAGTTTGGAGGTCAGTTCTGATGCTCAACCGACCCGTCCGTACCGGCCTCAAGGCCCTAGTGCTCGCGCTCAGCGCTTGGTTTGTAGCGAGCAGCGGCTGCGCCGCGTCGGATCTCAGTGATTCCCTCAACTCCGGCGAGTGCGGCCCGTCCGGGGAATGCGCGGCGGGGTTCGTGTGCAACGCTGCCAACAATCAGTGTGTGCGCGCCGGGAGCATCGACGCAGGCGGCGACTCGAGCCTGCCTTGCCCCGGTTGCGACGCCACCTGCTGCGACGGCGAATGCGTCAACCTCGCGCTCAGTGCCGATAACTGCGGCGAATGCGGACTGAAATGCCCGGGCACAACCTGCCAAGGCAGCTGCACCAGCTCGTGCGCGGGTTCCAACGCCAACTGCAACTCGAACCTTGCCGACGGCTGCGAAGTGCAAACTGCCTCAGACCGTCTCAACTGCGGCGCCTGCGCCAACGCTTGTCCGGACATCGACAACGGCTCACCCACTTGCGTGATTGGCACATGCGGTTCGCAGTGTGACCCGGGGTTCGCCGAGTGCGACGGGGCTTGTGTCGACACCGCATCGGATCCCCTCAACTGCGGCGCATGCGGCAATACCTGTGAAACGGGTCGCGTCTGCAGCGCGGGGACTTGCTCGGACACTTGTGGTTCGGGGCTCACAAAATGCGGCGCATCTTGCGTCAACGTGAACTCAACGACGGCACACTGCGGCGGCTGTGGCCAGGCCTGCGTTCCGCCCGCCAACAGCGCGGGCACCTGCAGCGCCGGAGCCTGCGAGTTCAAGTGTGACACGGGCTTCAGCCGATGCGGCGCTGCCTGCGTCAACCTGAACACAGACCCCGACAACTGCGGCAAGTGCGGCACCAACTGCCCCGAACCCGCCCCGGGAACGGGCGTCGCGACTTGCACCACCAGCGGATGCGGCATTCTCTGCAACGACGGCTTCACACAATGCGGGGGGGCATGCGTCGATACCAAGGCAAGCGCCCTGCACTGCGGACAGTGCAACAAACCCTGCAAGACCGGGGATGTGTGCCAGAGCGGCAAATGCGAATCGAACTGCGGGGCGCTCACGGAGTGCGGGGGCGCTTGCGTAGACACCGGCACATCCCTGGCCAACTGCGGAACCTGCGGCAACGCTTGCGTTGCGAACGGCAACGGCGCGCCCACCTGTGTCGCGAGCAAATGTGGCATCAACTGCAACGCCGGTTTCGACAACTGCGACGGGCTGCTTGCCAACGGTTGCGAAAAGAACCTGAAGACGGATCCCGCCAACTGCGGAACCTGCGACAACGTGTGCCCAAAGCCCGGCGGCCTTCAAGGCATCGCGACGTGCAAAGCGGGCGTCTGCGAGAAGAGCTGTGGCGGCGGTGACACATTATGCGGCGACCAATGCGTCAACACGCAGGCAGACCTCAAGAACTGCGGCGGCTGCGGCAACGCCTGCAAGAATGGCGAGGTCTGCAACAGCGGCAGCTGTCAGGTAACGTGTACCTTTCCCGCCACATTGTGC
Source organism: uncultured Polyangiaceae bacterium (assembly GCA_965369205.1). Lineage (GTDB taxonomy): Bacteria > Myxococcota_A > Polyangia > Polyangiales > Polyangiaceae > JACKEA01. Next base: position 5,081 of record CBDUPW010000076.1, read on the forward strand.
AACGGCAAGTGCGTCGATTCGAGTTCGGATCCCAACGCCTGCGGCCCAGGTTGCCTGGTGTGCGCGGTCCCAGCCAACGGGACGCCGAAATGCGTCAACGGCGTGTGCGGAGTGACGTGCAACCAGGGTTTTGCCGAGTGCAGCCCGGGGCAGTGCCTGGACACGCAGTCGAGTTCGATCCACTGCGGAGCCTGCGGACGCAAGTGTAGTGGCCAGCACACCACCGGAGGATGTAGCGGGGGTGTCTGCAACCTTAGCTGTACGAGCGGATTCGGAGACTGCAACAACAACCGCAACGCCGCCAACGGTGATGGTTGCGAGATCAACCTGAACACGACGTCGGACTGCGGGGGCTGCGGGCGCGCGTGCAGCACGACCGAGGTCGTGACTCTCGACTGCTCGGCTGGATTCTGCACATCGACCTGCAAAGCGCCCTATGCCAACTGCCTCAAGCCGGCGGCGCCCACGGCAGATGACGGCTGTGAGTGCGAGGGCACTTGTGCTGTCAGCGCCTGCATTCCGCTGTCAAGCGGTGGGACCGGCGGCGTCTCGGTCGGTGGCTCAGGCGGCACCGGAGGCATCGGCGCAGCAGGTGGCGGAGGCACCGGCGGCGGAGGCACCGGTGGAAGCGGCGCAACAGGTGGCGGAGGTGCCGGCGGAAGCTCTGGCGCGGGTGGCGGAGGCGGCGTCGGCGGCCCTGGCGCCGGCGGCGCTGGACTCGTTTAGCGTCGCTGCGCGACCCGGATTCGGGTCGTGAAGCGGCGGTCCGCAGCCGCCCCACTGCTGAATCCCACCCCCAGCGCTTCCATGCGCTCAGCCGAGACTTTCTCGCGGCGCCACAGCTGACGAAAGATGGCGTCGGCGCGACGCTGCGTCGACGCCGCGGCTTGCCGCTGTTTGTCGGGGTCGTTGCTCGCCCCATGAGTCGAGACTTCAATTCGAATCAGCAGCACCTCGGGGTGCTCGCGCATCAGCTGCCCCACTGCCTGCAACACCGATCGCGCGGGTTCTTTTGGCACGCGTTGCATCGGGTTGAATGCAACCTCGTGCCGCAGCTCAATCGCTGCACCGTCACAACTGAAGATTGCCAGCCGCTGCCGCCATTGACGGTCACAGGGCGCGATCGGCGGACCGCTCTCAGGCTGCGCCTGCTTTGCGTCAGCGTTGGCAGAGTTTCGCGAACCGGCCTGACTGGCCGGGGCAGCCGGCGCGGGCGCGCGCCACGCGGACGCATGCGCCGCCGGTGGCAGCGCGGGGCTTTGCCCACATCCCACACAGATGCCGGCGAGGCCCTTCAGCAAGGTGCGAGTGAAAGCCATGGCCTAGAACCGAGAATTTGGACGAGGATATGCACAAGTTCCCGCGGGTTTGTCGGTCCAAGACGCGACGGCCGGAGATAACGAGGTTTTCCAAGAACGCGGAATGATTTAGCGTTCCTGCGCCGGAGGAGCGCCATGTTGATCTCGATAACCCCACGTGCCATCTCGAAATTTGTCGGTCTGCTTGCGCTGTTGTGTCTGGTTGTGACCAGCTCGGTGGCCTCGGCTGCGGGCCGCGTCCAGTGGACCAAGACGGCGATTCAAGAAACCGACACCAGCGGCGGATCTTGGAAGCTTGAGATCAAGGTGTTCCTCAACCGAGCGCCAGATACGGCACATCTCCCAGTGAAGTTCGAGTTCTCGCCGATTGCCTACTACGAACGGTCCATGATGGACGGCGACAAGCTGGTCGAGCGACGCGTGCCACTGACGGGGCGCCAAGACATCATCGAAAGTGTCGATCTGGGATTCATGGATCCCGGATCTGGCAAACTCGAGAAACGCACGAAGTTCAGCTTCAAGGTGACGCGAGCACACGGCTTCGAGGCCGGCGAATACAAGGTGACGATTCGCAACGCGCGCAACGGTCAGGTGATCGGGGGCGCCGCGACCATCAAGCTCGAAGGCGAAAACGAAGTCATCGACCGTCGCGCCATGGTCTTCGCGGCGCCGGGCAAGAAGAAGAAGGAAGAGAAGAAGGAGGAGCCAGCGGCTGAGGGCGACGAAGCACCCGCCGCGCCCGCTGACGATCCCGAGAGCACGCCGGAGTCCATGCCCGAGGCCGAAGACCCCGCCGAACCGCCCCAAGAGATCAAAGAGAAGCCGGGTGGTTGCGGCTGCCGAGTGGAAGACACCCGCGACGCTTCCCATAGCGGACTTCTCCTCTCCCTATCGCTTCTCGGTCTGCTCCTGCTGCGACGCAAGCGCGCCTAGGCCCGCGTGCACATCACGGATCGTGCAGTGCCCACTTCGAGGCCACTGGGTTTCTGCGTCGAAATCCTGCTATCCGGGCCGAAGTATCTTCGCGCCTAGCGAGTCCCCGGCGACGCCGGGCTCAAGTTCCAGATCCAGTTATCGAGCAGAAGCAGCGAGTCAAACACGTGATCGCTCGTGTCCCAGATCGCGATGCGCACTTCCATCACCTCGCCGGGAACTACGTTGCCAGCCGTCGTGAGCCAACCGGTGCCGCCTCCCAGAAGATCACTGTTGTTGGGCGGGCTGCCACAGCCTCCCGTATTTGTGTCGAGTCCGGTGCCGTTGAGCAGCGCGGTTCCTGAAACACAGGACGCTTGCCCCAACACTCCCCCCGCGCAGCCCGTCTGCCCGGCGTCACATACCGCGAACAGGTTCGTGCCGAAGGACAGGTTCACACTCACGGGGAAGCGAGTGAAGTTTGGAGCGATGTAGACCGCCAGGTTCTTGTCCTTGGGATTCGTGGTGGCGCCGGAGTCCACGAGAGCCACGTAGAAATCGTTGAACTGCGTGCATACATACTCGGGGAACTCCGCAGAGTTGAAGAACGAGTTGAAGCTGAACGAACGCGCATTCGTCGGCACGCGCAGACGGAAGGTGAGCATCACGGGATCGTTCGCCGCATTGCCCGTGGGCCCCGGACAGCCGGGCGAGTTTGGTAGACTCCCGCCATTGGCAGCCAGCCAATCCGCCGGGAAGCCACTCTGGCGCTGATTGTCTCTTCCTGGCTGCAGTGCCGTATAGCTGGGGCTTGTATCCCCCGGCGCGGACGCCGCCCCGGTGGACAGGATCGCGAGCCGCTGGCCTTTCAGCGGGAAGATCGCGTTCCCGAACTTCGGTCGCACCGATGCCGCGGCGGCATTGGGGGTTCCGCTACCGTTGGCCAGGGAGAACTTGCCGGAAATCAGGCCCCATTTGCGGTCCTTGATCGGCACGACTTCCTGAGTGGTTTGGCACAGATCCATGGCCTTTGCGTAGTCCATGGCGTTGGTGGTGCCGGTGTTCGCCACCTGGTTGTCGCAGGGCGGATCCACCTCGTCGAAGAAGCCATCGCAGTCATCGTCGACAGCGTTGCCGATGTACTCGATGGCACCTGGGTTCACGAGTTCCGGAGTGACGCTGCAGCCGCCCGGCTGATCGCAACAATCGCCGTCCTGAACACTCCATCCATCGTTGTCGCAGTCGCCGACGGAACAACCTCCGCCGCTTCCGCCACTTCCGCCGACGCCACCCGTGCCACCAATGCCGCCGGTGCCACCAATGCCGCCGGTGCCACCAATGCCGCCAATGCCGCCAATGCCGCCAATGCCGCCGATGCCGCCGATGCCGCCGATGCCGCCGGTGCCGCCGATGCCGCCGGTGCCGCCGGTGCCGCCAATGCCGCCGATGCCGCCGATGCCGCCGATGCCGCCGATGCCGCCGATGCCGCCGATGCCCCCGGTTCCGCCGGTGCCGCCGGTGCCGCCGATGCCGCCGATGCCGCCGATGCCGCCAATGCCGCCAATGCCGCCAATGCCGCCGGTACCGCCGGTGCCACCGATGCCACCCGTGCCGCCAGTACCGCCGCACGAACCACAGTTCAGTGATTCGACTTCCTCCACGCAGAGCGAGTCCCAGGCGACGTCACAACAAACCGGATCGAACGCGCAGACACATGCCTCCACACTGGGCACGTCGCAGCCCGGGGTGTTCTGCGGCACACAGCAACTGCCCGGTGCACCGCCCGTACCTCCGATGCCGCCGATGCCGCCGGTACCACCACCGCCAGTCGCCGCAAAACCGCCTGTGGCAGCGAACCCGCCTGTGGCGGCAAGGCCACCACTCCCCCCGGAAGTTGTGCCACCCGCGCTACAGTTGCCACCATCCGGACAGTCCAGGGGACTGAGGAATCCATCCCGCGCACCACAGGCGGCGGATAGCCCACCGAGGCTAATCAGCAGAAATCGGCGAATGGTAGCTTTGGACCGCAGCACGGAATCCTCCTCGGAAGTCGACGCCGATATGGCACAACTGCTGGCGCCACAAGCAAGAGCCGCGCCGCGCGCAGCATGCGCCGAGTCCCGTCGGGTGCGCAACGACAAGTGGCCAGGGGTCCGTATCGTCAGGGAATGCACGATCGCCGTGCCTGAACGTGTGTGCGGCGGGGCTCAGCTGCAGTCTTGCGCGACGGCTTCGAGCAGCCGTTCGGACCCACCCCGAAACTCTGCCTCCGGCGTGATCAGACTCACCACGGCGTAGTGCGGCCGTTCAAAATCGTAGAGCCAGCCGGGCTGCACTACCACATCGCAGTCCTCCAAGAATCGCCGGGACCACGCGTCGTCGGACTGCGTGGCCGGAAGACGCAGTGGCGCGTACCAACCTCCCTGCACCGGAAGCACGGACAGCGCGCTGCCTTCAGCCATGCGCTGCAGGTCGGCCATGTTCGCACGAATGCGGTGTCTGATCGCGGCGCGGGTGGTTGCTCCACTCTCGAAGATGGCAGGCAGCGCCAGCTGAATCGGAGTTGCCACCGAGAGAAACGCATCTGCGATGATCTCTAGTCGTTCGCGGGCCAGACGCAGCTGTCGCGGCTCGCCTCCCAATACCATCCAGGACAGCTTGAGTTGCGGAAGACCCACGTACTTGGACAAGCCGCCGAAGACGAGGGCGAGTGGAACGTCGGCACCCAGGGCACTGCAGGCCGTCGCGGATGGCGACAGCGCAAATGCGGAAAACACTTCGTCCGAAACCAGCGGCAACCCAAGCCGCGCGATCCCCTCCAACTCGGATTGCTGGAGAAAATTCCCCGTCGGGTTGTTCGGGTTGACTACGAACAACGCGCGCGCCCCAGCGGTAGCCGCTGCGTCCAGCACCGGGTAGTGCCAGGCGCCATCGTACTGCAACGCGCTGTGTATCAACTCGACCTGCTCGAGCTGCGCCAGGTGTCCCAACAGCGGGTAGCTGGGAACCGCCGACCAGATCCGATCCCCGGCGTCTGCGAGCAACTTGAGTGCGTATGAGTAGGCTTCGCTGGTGCTCGCCGTCAGCAGCACGTGCTCCGGGTCCACTTGAACGCCCCCGGCCGACAACTCCGCCGCCACAGCCGCACGGGCAGAAGCCAGCCCGAAGGGCTCTGGTGAATAGGCGACGGTACTTGCAGTGCGCAAGGCTTCTCCGACGGCCGCACCATCCCACGGCAGACCCACCTGCGTGGGGTTGCTTTGGGTGAGGTCCAGCAGCTTTCGACCCGACGAGCGCGCGCGGCGCAACTGCCCCGCCCAAGCGCTTTCCTCCGTGGTGAAGTGGCTGCGTCGACTCAACATGCTGGTGCGGTGTTTCAGAAGTACCAATCCAAGTGAAACGGTCTGGCAGTGGTGACCTGCAGGAGGGTGGAAGCGCTAGGCATCCGCCAAGCGGCTGGGGGAGAAAACGGCGAAGCCGGTTTTCCGGGACGCCAGCCCTGAAGAAAGGCTAGTGGCGGCGCTGCTAGGCGAAGCCCAGCAGCCCACTAGGTGCGTCCCTGATTGGGGTAGCGCCACGCGGCGTCGCACGGAGTAAGATGCGAATGTGAGCGAAGGCGAGCTGGCACCGGGCACCACGGTCGGACAGTATGTGGTGGAGAAACGCATCGGCGCGGGCGGCATGGGCGAGGTGTATCAGGCCATGCATACCGGCCTCAACAAACGCGTCGCAATCAAAACACTTCGCAGCGAACACGCCAATAACGAGGTCGTTCTCGGCAGATTCCTGCGAGAAGGCCAAGTCGCGTCGCGCATTCGGCATCCGAACGTCGTGGACATCACGGACGTGGGAGTGATCGGCGAGTTGCCCTGCATGGTGATGGAGTTCATGCAGGGCGAAGCGCTTTCCGACCTGCTGAAGCGCGAGAAGAAGCTGCCTTTGGCCGAAGCCATCGAGTGGCTCTTGCCGGTGATTGCGGCGGTGCACGCCGCGCACGTGCAGGGCGTCGTGCACCGCGACATCAAACCCGCCAACATCTTCCTCGCCAAAAACTACTCCGGAGAGGTCACGCCCAAAGTATTGGACTTCGGCATCTCCAAGGTGCTGGAAGATCCCGGAGAGATCACACGCAGTTCAGGCTCTTCGTTCCTCGGCTCGCCTCACTACGCCTCGCCGGAACTTGCGCGGGGTGAAAAGGACCTGGACGCCAAATCCGATCAGTATGCCCTTGGCGTCGTCTTGTACGAGGCGTCCTGCGGCGTCCGTCCCTTTGCAGGCAAGGCCACTTCGTTCATGGCGTTGATGTACGCCATCGCCGGAGGTCAATTTGCGCGGCCGACCGAGCACGAGCCGTCGTTGCCCCCGGCCTTTGAAGCGACCGTGCTGCGCGCGATGGCCACGAACCGCGAAGATCGCTTTCCAAGCGTCGTCGAATTGGGTGCAGCGCTCTTGCCCTTCGCAAGTCCGCGGGCCGTGCTGCTTTGGGAACCGGTATTTGGAAAGGTACGAGCATCGGACGCCGCATCGCCCCATCAGCCGGGCGCCACGCCCGCCGCCGAGGCGCGCGCGCCGGTGTCGCTGCTATCGGCGCTGACTCGGGTCGTGGGCTGGGCTGCTCTGTTCGCGCTGGGGCTGACGCTGTCGTGGGGTGCGATGCGGCTATTTGCGATGTCCAAGGGAGTCAGCGCAGATCCGTTTTCTCCCGCGAAGGCCAGCGTCGAGAGCGCGGATTCCAAGTAGGGAAAAATCGGCTACGCTCCCCCCATGCTCAGCGGTCTCGATCGGAACGAACGCCTCCTCCTGCTTCGCTTCGTCTGCGCTTATGCGTGGACCGACCTTGAGATCAAAGCGGGCGAACGCAAGTTCGTCGAACGCCTTGCAACGCGCATGGATCTGAGCGACGACGACCGCAAAGAAGTCGAGCAGTGGCTCCATGTGGCTCCGGCGCCAAGCGACGTCGACCCAAAGCAAGTACCCACCGAACACCGACGTACCTTCTTCGAGGCCGTGCGGGCAGTGATGTACGCTGATGGCGAGGCCGATGCCGACGAGAAGCAACACCTTGAAGAGTTGCGCTCCGCACTCGGCCTGTAGTGCCCGATTCGAAACGCAGCGCGTCTGCGCCAGCTTCTCCAGCACGACGCGCTAGCGCCGCGCCTCGGGTCGAGGCACCCAGATGTCTTCTGCGGTGGTCGGATTGCCAACCAAGACACGCACATGGTGGTGCACCACGCGGCCGCGGCGCCGTCGGATCCGCGGCACCTCCGCAGCGTTGACGTAGAGCACCTCGTCTACATTTCGTTTCCAGGTGCGCTGACCACCCCCGCGCACGCGGCGATGCATATGCCCGGCCACGACTGCCACCAGCTGCTTGCCGCTCCGCTTTGCGTAGGCAATGGCGTCCGTCAGGTCCTGGTCGCCGAAATCACCTCCGGCGGCGCGAAAATCGCATCCCCAAATATCATCGGGCTTCTCCCCCAATCCATGGGGACCATTGTGGGCCAGGAGCAGAATGCGTTCGTCCTGCACGCTGTCGATCAGCTCAAAGTAACGCCTGCGCGACGCTTCAAGATCAACGATGTCATGTTCGCGCCGGAGAAGTGGCGCGAACGAAAGCTGCGAGCCGCCCATAGCGTGTGGGCGCCCCGCAACGATACTGAGCCCCTTTCCGCTAACCCGATGCACACTGTAGGCACACTGGGTAACGCTGCCCAACGACGCGCGCAGCTCCGCCGTAAGGCTCCGTCCAAAGAGGCCCAGCATCTCGACCGCTAGGGAACGCTGAGCAATCTCCGCGAGCAGATGAGCGGCGAATACCGCATCGTGATTGCCCGGCAGCAGCAACGCGGGGACGCGGAGCCGTGCGATGCTCTCTGCGACGACCAAGGCCTGCTTGTGCCGATAGTTCCCCAGGTCGCCAACGAAAAGGACGATGTCGTAGTCCGAATCGTTGAAGTACTCAACGTCATCCGCATTCCACTTCAGATGCATGTCGCCAACGACCGCGACGCGGACCGTGGACCGCGCGGGCATCGCTCAGAACGACCAGCCGATGTTCAAATTCAGAAGCGGTCCCCAGCGCGAATCACTCTCTTGCGCGGAGTTCCCCGAGTTGTCGCTGGCTTCCGCCTCGTACGCCAAGTACTGGAAGCCACCCTGCGCCAAGAACGTGAACCCCCCGGAAGTGACCAGTTTGTAGCCAACGAACGGTCCAATTGCGACGCCCTCCGCTACCCCGCTCACCTCGGCGTCGTTTAGCTCGTCAGTGTCCACGTTCACGTAGAGCAACTCCGCTCCCACGTTCAAGCTGTCGAAGGGCTTCAGCGGATACCAGGACAGCTGCCCTCCGAGTTCAAAGACCCTGAAACGCACGTCTTGGTTGCGTGAGTCTTGGACGGTAATGCTGCCGTAGCCACCCAGGACGCTGACTCCGAAGCCGTCCACGACTCGCAGTTCCGCCATGAGTTCGAGCACCGGAAAGATCAGGTGTAGCGGTGACAGGGTCACCGACACATCCCGGGGATCTGGCTCCTTTGGGGCCGGCGGCAGGGGTGGCTCCTGCGGCGGGTAGCCGTAGGCCGGGGGCGGGCCGTAGGCGGGCGCTGCGCCCGGAGGTGCCGGCGCTTGCGCTGGCGCCGCACCCGCGGGCGGAGGCGGTGCGACGGGTGCAGTGTCCGCAGGCGGCGGCGCCGGCTCTACCGGCGGCAGCGTGCCGGTCGCAGGCGCGTCCGCGGGCGGCTCGGCCGGCTGCGCTACCGCGTGACGTCCACACAATAGCGCAGCAGAGCACAGAGCCGCAGATACCGAGAGCCTACTTGCGTGACGCAAAGCTGGCTTCCTCGCCAGCGCCTTTGCCGCTTTCGACCAACTCCGCCTTGTAGATAATTTTTCCATCCTTCGCAGTGACTTCACCCGAAAGGTCCGCGCCGTCAACGCCGCGGTTGACGGAAAGCTCATAGGCCTTGTTCCCGATGGAAACCCGGTAGCGCGCCTTGTCGCAGTCCGTTTCTTGACCTGCCACGAGGCATGTCCCGCGCTCCGAAGCGAGCAACTCATCGTTGCTATCGGGTACGAAGATCGTCTTTTCGATCATGGCTTCGTAGGCGGAGGTCTTCGCGGCGATTTCCTTGCCGGCCTTTACTTCGCGTACGCGCAAGACTCGGTCAGAAGCGATGTCGTGGGTCACACGGAGGGTTGTCTTCTCGGAGCCATCGTCCAACGTGTAGTCGATGACGATGAGGTTGCCCTTCTTGGCTCGAACCTCTTCGGTCAGAGTCAGTGCTTGTTTTGCAAAGCTGCCGGAGAAGCGATGCACCGAGAAGTCACCGATGTTTTTGTGAGCAAAAGGAGAGAGCGACTTTTCTTCGTCGAACGGCGAATCGGTTTCGAGTTCGCCGCTGGCCAATTCCGAGTCGTCCGCGGGAGATGCGGACTTGGTGTCGGCCACGCGCGCCGTGTCCTGAGGACCGATGCTGCTGGCCCCGCACCCGGTGACGAATGCGGCGATTGACGAAAGGAGCAGGAGCTTGCTTCGCATGTCGCGGTTTGGCCACAGGCGCGGCGACTTGGCCAAATTTGCGGCGACCGACCCGGCTGTAACAGCGCCTGCGGAAATCCCCGGACAAGTTTTCCGCACACCGCCGTACGTCGGAAAAGTACCGGAGAACTATTCGAAAAAACTGCTGCTTACTTAACAACCCGCTAGTCGACGACTTCGGTACCGGCGGGCAATTGCTCGTGGCTATCTGCCGGGACCAGGTCCAGGATTTTCAGCCGCCTGGCGGTGGCTTCGATCACTCTGGGGTACTTCTGTGACACCACCGTGGCGCCCGCGGACGCCGCGAAAGCAGTCGCCCAGCCAACGGGCCCGAGAGGGCGGCATCCAAAGAAATGGCTGACGCCCGGCGTCTGGACGATCGCAGCCAGCATCCCCACGCTCACCACGCTGGTCAGCACCACCGGGCGACTGAACCCGCCAGAGAGCAGGGTCTGCCCCAGCTGCGTACCGACCAGAGAAAGGAGCCCAACCGTGCTCGCACGCTCCCGACCTCCCGTGATGCGCGCACTGAGCCAGCCAACACCAGCGCCTCCCGCCGTGACAACCGCGCGGGCAGCAACATCTCGACGCAAAGGCTCGGACAACGACGCCTCCGGCCCCTCACGCGCAAGGGCGTCGAGGGTCTCCTGCTCGGGAGGCTGCAAAGCAACAGCCATAGCAGGGGCAACATCCGTGAGCAGATTCACAAGCAGGAGCTGGCGCGCGTTCAAGGGAGGACGGCCATCCACAAGGGCAGCGCCGAGCGTGAACCCGATCTCTCCAAGATTGCCGCCCACCAGAATGGACACGGCGTCCCGCACGGACTTCCAGACGGCTCGGCCTTCGATGATGGCGTCGACCAGGGTCTCGATACGTTCGTCGGTCAACACCACGTCGGCTGCCCCGCGCGCCGCGGCAGTGCTGTTCTCTCCAATCGCAATGCCAACGTTGGCGAGGCGAATCGCCGGCGCGTCGTTGGCGCCGTCACCAACCATGGCTACGCAGCGTCCAACCCGCTGCATGGCACGCACGATACGCACCTTCTGCGGCGGCGTGAGCCGCGCGAATACGGCAATGTCATCAATCCGAGCATCTAGTTCTTCGTCGGAGAGTTGGGTGAGCACAGAGCCTGTGAGGACCTCTTTGTCGCCGAGCAGATTCAACTCACTCGCAATGGCCTCCGCGGTGCTTGGATGGTCCCCAGTGATCATCACTGTCTTGACGCCGATAGAATTGAGTCGTGCAAGCGCCGCAGCGGCCGTGGGCCGGACCGGATCGCTGAAGGCGACGAAGCCCATGAATGCCAAGCCGACGGGGCGCGCTGGATCGAGACGGTCCTCTGGGCCCACCGAGCGCTCGGCCACCGCGAGCACGCGCAAGCCACGCTTCGCGAGCTCAGTCGCCGCGCGCTCAAGCTGAGCTGCCACTTCAGCGTCCAAAGGCTTGCGCACCCCGGACCTCATCCAAGCAGAACACTGCGGCAGCACCACTTCTGGCGCGCCTTTTACGCTCAGCCAAGTGTCCGCCTCCGCGGTGCCAAGCACGGCGTGGTAGCCCCGGCCCGCTTCGAAAGACAGCTCGGATATCCGACGCCACGCGCTCACACCGTAGGTATTGGTGATGAGCATGGTCTTCGTAGCGCGCGTCAAGGCCGCGTCCGTTGGATCGAAGTTCTCCGTGGCCGTGCCGATGTCGGGGGTCGCGCGCAGGGCGGCAGCAAGCACCCTCAGACGCGTCCCAGAAACGTCCGCCACACCCTCTACGGTTGCGCCGTCCGACACCTCGCTGAGTTCGATGCGGCCCTGGGTCACCGTCCCGGTCTTGTCAACGCACACGGTGTCTACACGGCCAAGTGCTTCCACGCTGCGATGGTTGCGCACCAACGCGCCCCGTTTGCTCAAGCGCTCTGCGGCAGAAAGCTGCGCAGCGGTTGCAATCAAGGGAAGCCCCTCGGGAACGGACGCCACGGCCAGGCTCACGCTCGAGGCGATGACGTCGCTCAGCTTGCGGCCTCGAATCAGACCCACTGTCACGAGGCCCGCGGCTGCAGTCACCGCCACGGGCGCCGTTAGGTCCACAATGGAGGCAAGTCGACGTTCGACGCCGCTGTCTTGCGGATCCATGGCCGGCGCTGAGCCACTGCGTCGGGCCTCGGTCAGCTCCCCGGTGGCGACTACGACCGCGGTCGCGCGACCCGCTGCAATGCTCGTACCCTCGAATAGCATCGAGCTGCGATCCGGCACTTCGTTCTCGAAGGACGGTCGTGGGGACTTTGCTACGGGCAGCGACTCACCCGTCAAGCTGGAGGCATCCACTTCCAGGGATTCGCTCTCCAAGATCCGGCAGTCCGCTGGCACCAGCTCTCCGGCGGCAAGCAGCACGACGTCGCCCCGCACAACCTCGCTGGCGGCAACCCGCCGCAACTCACCGCCCCGGCGCACGAGCGCTTTTAGATTTGCGGTCTTCGTCAGGACGCTGATGGCGCGTTCGGTGCGGAATCGTTGCACGCCACCGATGCTTGCGTTCAGCAAGACCACGCCCCCGACCATGGCCGCGTCGCTCAGCGAGCCCACAACCGCAGAAAGGCCCGCTCCAGCAGCCAGCAAGGGAGCGAGGGGGTTAAACAACTCGTCGGTGATGTGGTCGAACAATTCGACGGGGGCCGAACGCTTGGACGGCGAGATCGGCTTGCGGTCGCGTGCCTCTCCTTTGGTCAAGCCACGCGGTGAACTCCCTAGGCGCTCCAACACACCGCTGCCGTCCAGCGCGTGCCACGGAGTTCGGTCTCGCGGTGCCGGCAACGCCCTGCGCGCCAGAGCGCCGTTGGCCCGGACGCCGGCGGCCATTGCCACGAGCGTGGCGCCATTAACGACTGCAATGACTCGCCGGGTCGTCATGGGCACCACACCACCAGCCGAGATCAAAGTGCCAAAGGTTGCAGCTCCAAGCGCGACGTTCACGCTCTGTTTGGAAACACGCCGCGCTGCCACGCAGGCATTCAACAAGAAGCGCACGTCCGTCAGATCGCTTCCGCAAATCAGGTGCGCGCCCATCGGAGCGGGTTCGCCTTCAGCCATCAATCCGACGCCGCAATCCGACGCCGAGAGCGCTCGCGAGTCCACTCCCGTGGCCACCAACATGACGGTGCGGCCCTCGCGCTGAAGGCGTCGGATCCCAGATTCCATGGCCACACCTGCGGGAATTGCGTCGTCGGCATGGAAGCGCGACAGCACCCCTTCGTCGTCGGACGCAATCACCACGCGCATGTCAGCCGCGTGCGCGGCAGCGATCAGTTCTTCCACGCCCGTCTGGGGAACGATTCGTAGCTCAACGATCGCCTGCGGAACGCCCTCACGGCTCAACGCAAGGGCCAAAACCCCACGCTTGGCCAGGGCGTCTGCATGCCCCTCGAGCTCGTCGTCGAGCTGAGCCTCAAAAAGCTTCGCGGGCCCGAGGGACCAGCCGTCGCGACGCATCACGCGCAAGGGCAACTCGGGATCGATTAGCTCGACGACCCGTGCCTGCGCTTCGGCAGTCGTAATACTCGGTCGGGTGATGATCTCGCCAATCTCGAAACGGTCCCGACTGATCAAGCTACCCGCCAGCACGATGCAATCGATGCGGTCGAGGCGCCGCAACACGCCGCCGTCGAAAACCAATACGCGCCGTTCCGCGAGGGTATGCGCTAGGGAAGAGGCGAAGACATCCCGACCGAGGCGCGCCGGCTTGGGTAACCCGCCAAAGAGTGCAGCAACGGCGCGCTGTACGTTACGGGTTGTGAGGAAACTGACGCCGAACCCGGCCAAGGACACCAACCACGCGCGGTCCGCGTACTGCTCGATGGGCCCTGCGGTCAGGGGCGCGGGTCGCGGTTCCGCCCGGGACACGTCAGGGATCCCATGCCGGTGCAACTCCGCTTCCCGGGACTCCCAGACGCCGCGACGCGTCTTGCTCTCCTTGAGCATGGTCGTCTTGTGCACGATGTCGACCAGCGAACTCACTGGACGCTGAGCAAAGGCATTCGCGGCCGCAATTGCTGCGCCCAAAGTCAGATCCGTGCGATCAACCCCGTACTTTTCGTCGAAGCCTTGGCGCAGTCGGGGCGAGCCACGTAGCACGGAACTCACAGCACCCAACGTGCTGAACACGGAAGACGGACCCAGGGGAGTCGCGCGCAGCGCGGAACCAACGGCGAAGCCCAGCACGTCCCCTGCCAGACCGAGAAACAGCTGGTTCTCTTGTTCATCATCTGCGGGATGGCGAGCGGCTTCGTCGAAGCTCGCAGCTTCGACACCAACGCGACGCTCCGCCTCTTCCAGCAAACGAATCACGTCGAGCTCGGTGACTTCGGCACCGGAAAGGTCGAACACCGCGCGGCGGGAAGCGCGATCGAGCTTGACGCCGTCGGCCCAAGCCGTGCGCTCTACCAACGCACTCAGGCGCGCGAGCAGCCGCCCTTCTTCCTCGTTGCTGAGCAGCTTATACTCCGCATACGCGCGTTTGCGCCCAACCCAGACGCGTCTCTTCCGCGGAGCGAAGGCCTCGCTCACCATTCGGAAAACTTCACGCACGGAGGGGCGGTCTGGTCTCGTCATCCTGTAGTGACAGGCCGGGCATCATGCTGAGCCTCGGCGCTTCGCTCTTTAATACACCATGGACCCGCGCAACGGAGCTTCGGTCACTTGGGAGGCTCCTGGAAAATCTGGTGCCAGCATTTTCGCGGAAAACTCGGACCACGCCAGCGCCGGCCGCGGGAAACGCCCAACGCCACGAAAACCCCGGAAGCCGTCCCCGCTCCCGGTAAAGCGCACGATCTTCACGCTGGCGGGCGCGACCCGGGACTGGAACTCGCCGCGAAATCGTACGATCTGGCCAGCTTTGACCTGCAGCGTCGACGTTTTCGAGCGCATCGGGCGCGAAGCAGGGAAAACGCGAAACGCCAATTCCAGCTGAAGACCATCGTCCGCCGTGATCCGCACGCGATTCTTCTGGCGCTCGAACTTCGCCAGACGTTTGGGCAAGCCCCATAGGTTGCGGCCGCCGGCTACCGAAGCCTCGCTGTCGACGTACATGGCGGCGACGAAGTGTCCCAAAGGACGTCGCTCGCCTCGGGGCCGGACCATGCACGGCAGAAACGCCAGCTCGCTATAGGCTAGCGCGCTCGGCACGCGGTACTCCACGTAGGCCAACAGCCCAGTCGCGCGGCCGGCGCGTTGCACAATCTCTAGCTCTGAAGGGACTGCGATCTCACTGGCGAGCACCACCACCGGGCGCATCACGGCAAACCCGTACATACGCCAAGGCGGTTCTGGGTAGTCTAGACCGGTCACATCAGGCGCTTGACCCATTTGAGCTGGTCCTCGCCATAGGGCGGGTAGCGCAACGGGGGATCGACCCTTGTCGACTTGTCGAGCACGCTCTTTTGGTGAGTGAACGTATCGAAGCCGGCCTTGCCATGGTACGCGCCCATGCCACTTTCGCCGACGCCACCGAAGGGCAATTCCGGAGCCGCGTAGTGCGATACACAATCGTTAATGCATACGCCACCAGAGCTTGTCCGGGCCAACACACGATCCGTCGTGGCCTTGTTCGTCGAGAACACATAAAGCGCCAGTGGCTTGGAACGCGCCGTCACAAAACGAATGGCGTCATCCACACTTGCCACAGTCATGCACGGCAGAATGGGTCCGAAGATCTCTTCAGCCATGACCGGGGAATCTGGCTCGACATCGCGAAGCACCGTGGGCGCGATATAGCGGGCCGTACGGTCCGTGGTGCCGCCTGCAACGACTTTGCCCGAATCAAGAAGCTTCGAAAGTCGGTCGAAATGGCGCTCATTCACAATGCGAGCAAAGTCGGAACTCGATTGGGGATCGTTGCCATAGAACTCCCGAATCGTGGCTTTGATCTTCTCGAACATCTGTTCGGCAATGCTCTCATGCAAGAGCAGATAGTCAGGCGCGATGCAGGTTTGCCCTGCATTGAAAAACTTACCCCAAACGATGCGTTTGGCGGCGACGTCCAAGTCGACCTCCGAATCCACGATGCACGGACTCTTGCCACCAAGTTCGAGGGTTACGGGCGTCAGGTGCTTGGCTGCGGCGGTCATGACAACGCGCCCGACGCTGCCGTTGCCTGTGTAGAAGATGTGATCGAATCGTTGCTCAAGAAGCTTCGTGGTCTCCGCTACGCCGCCCTCGATCACTGCGTAGGCAGTCGAGTCCAGGTAGCGCGGCAACAGCTTGCTCAGAATTGCAGACGTTGCCGGCGCGATCTCGCTTGGCTTGACGACGGCCGTGTTGCCAGCGGCGATAGCAGCGATCAACGGACCCACCGACAGTTGGAGCGGGTAGTTCCAAGGTGCGATGATGAGCGCGACGCCTAGCGGCTCGGGTTGAATAACCGCCTTGGCAGGATGGATGGCAAGCGGCACCTTCACGCGCTTTGGTTTTGCCCAACCGCGCAACTGTTTGAGCGTGTGGCGGATGTCGTTTACAAGAAAGCCGGTTTCCGCAACGACACCTTCGAAGCGGCACCTGCCCAAGTCGCTATGCAACGCCTCAAGGAGGTCGGGTTCATTGTCGACGAGCATTCGTTCGAGCTGGCGTAGCTCACGCTCACGCCAATCGAGTGCCCGCGTCGCACCTGAGTCGAAGGTGTCGCGAACCCGCTCGACGGCAGCAACGATTTCCTCGTCGCTCGCAAAACGTTTGGTCGTGGTCTGGCGGGCGGGCTCAACGTGGCTCGAAAGCGTCATGGGGCAATGATAGGGGTGATCGGCGCTCCCGCAAGGCGCGGTTATGCCTGCCGGAATAGGCTGCGCAGCTCAACGCGTTTCAAGCGGCTAAATGCCCGTAATTGCACAGAAATAAGCCGTTCTTCGAAGAGGCCGAGTTGGAAGCAATCCGCTTCGGGAAGGTCGACCAGCCGCGGGCCCTCCAGGTTCAGGGGGCAGATATCGCGTTGCTCGACGATCTCGCCCTCCAGGTCTTCTTCGAGCCAACGCAGGGGCAGGCCTTGGGTTCGGCACACGTAGGGCCTGGCGGCGTACACCCGGCAGCCGCCCTCGGCGTCCAAGAATGCACAGCGTCCCGGGGGAGCGGGCACACCGCGCTTGAGCAGGTCCGGGTGTGCTGCTCGGATGACGTCCGCTTCCACTTCGAAGACAGTCAGTTCGTCTACGCAGCAATCGAAGCAACCGCGCCGGCACTTCAAGCGTTCGCGATGTCGCGCGACGAGTGGCTCAACCACTTCATCCACGGCGCAATGCAGCTCGCGGCATTCCGTAATGCCTGCTGCCTGCGCCGCTGGCGCGGGTACGGGGGAAACGCCCATGGTTCAGAGTCCCACATGCGCCCTGGCGCGGGCAAGCTGGGGCAAATGCCGGCCACTCACCTGCTGCACCAAGGCAGGTTACCCCACCGGTTAGGCTTGCACCACTAAGGACGGCAGCAAAGGTATCTGCCCCTAGCGCGGGCGTTTTGTCAGTTGCGCGTTTCGGTGCGGCTTCAAAAGCCAAGAGCGAGCGCCGCGGCCAATGTGCGCTCGCCAAGGAAACTCGCGTCCACGGTGAGGTCCAGGCGCTCCTGTAAATTCACCACAACGCCGGCGCCAATAGCGTAGTGGTGCCGATCCGATCCCGTACGTTTCTTCCCATCGAGCTCCCAGCCAACGGGACCTGCGAAACCACGAGCCGCAACGAACGGGCTGACGGTCTCGCCGAGGGTCGTACCCATGAGCACCCCCAAGCGCAGGTCTGATGCGGAAAGCGGGACGGACTCAGCGTTCGGCACTTCTTCTTCAGTGGATGCGAAGCTCATTCCGTAACCAAGGGTTGCTGTCGCAAACACCGCATCGCCCGGTTCGCCGACGAAGCGGTACGCGCCGGACACCGAAAACAGGAATCCGGGTTTTACGTCGAAGCGCCTGCCCTGCCCTTCGAGCTGGCCGTCCAAGATCCCGCCCAGGGTGAGCTGGGCCGATAGCCGGGGTCCGAACCGTCTAGCAATGAAAGCCGCGGCCACGTGTTGTTCCAGATCGACATTGTCTTCGCCGTCAAAGCGGAGCGCTGCCTCAGAGAGCGCGTAGCTAGCCCCCACTCGATACAGGCGCGTGGCGCTCTCTTTTCCGTCGCAGCCCGTCTGACCGACGGGCGGTGCCAGTCCTCAAGCGCGAGCGGGGTGTGCGTAGGCAACCGCTGAAAGCAGCGCTCCGAAAAGCCAGGCCGCACGCATCATGGGGGTCGTCATGCCGGTCGCAGCGAAGCAAAGTCCGCCCGCCGTGTCGAGCAGGAAGCCGTACGAACGTTCGATCGGGAGAGCCGAACAGCGTCCCTAACTCGGTGATCCGGACAAGAACTTCATAGCTGGCACGTTTGGCACACCCAGCACTTGATACAAATCGCGGGAATACTTGATCTTTGTCACTGGCACCGCTGTTGCTAGAATGGGTCGCTCGTGACTACGAGCGGACCAGACCCGTTGAGCCCCGCGCAGCGCGCGGAGCTGCTCAAGGAAAAGCGCCCCCGCCACCTGCCGGTGGCACCGGTGGCGCCTCCCCCCAAGCGGCATCTGCCGCTCGCAGAGGGCGTGCGTCCCATCGATGAGCAGTGGCGCCCGATCTACGCCGTGTGGGAGATCACGCTCGCTTGCGATCTGGCCTGCCGGCACTGCGGCTCGCGCGCTGGCCACGCACGCCCCGATGAGTTGAGCACCGAGGAGTGCTTGGACATGGTGCGTCAGATGTCCGAGATGGACGTCAAGGAAGTCACCATCATCGGCGGGGAAGCCTACTTGCGCGACGACTGGGTCGACATCGTGCGGGAAATCCGCAAGCGCGGCATGCAGGCCACCATGACCACGGGCGGGCGCGGTATCACCAAAGAGCGTGCCCGGCAGGCGGCCGAAGCGGGCCTGCAGAGCGTTAGCGTGTCCGTAGACGGTACGGAGGAAATCCACGACCGCCTGCGCGGCGTCAAAGGTTCGTACCATAGCGCCCTGGAGGCCCTCACGAATCTGCAGGAAGCGGGCGTGCGGGTGTCCGCGAATACGCAGATCAACCGCTTGAGTATCCCGCACATGCGACACGTGCTCGAGACCATCGCAGCGCACAACACCCACAGCTGGCAGATCCAAATCACGGTTGCGATGGGGCGTGCCGCAGACGAGCCAGACGTGTTGCTGCAGCCCTATGACTTGCTGGAGCTGTTCCCGTTGCTCGCAGATCTGAAGAAGCGCTGCGACGAGCTCAATGTACGCATGTGGCCGGGCAACAACATCGGTTACTTTGGCCCGTACGAGAGTGTGTTGCGCGGCACGATGCCCCGCGGTCACATGGCCAGCTGCGGAGCGGGCCGCTCCACGCTGGGTATCGAGGCCGATGGCTCGATCAAGGGCTGCCCGTCGCTTCCTACCAACGCTTGGACGGGTGGCAACATCCGGGACGCCTCCCTCAAGGACATCTGGGAGCGCACGGAGCCGCTGCGCTACACGCGGGATCGCACCGTCAAGGATCTGTGGGGCTACTGCGGCACTTGCTACTACGCCGATGTTTGTCGCGCAGGCTGCACCTGGACGGGGTTCACGCTGTTCGGCAAGGCCGGCAACAACCCGTACTGCCATCACCGCGCACTGGAAATGAAGCGCGCCGGCAAGCGCGAACGCATCGTGCAGAAGTTCTCGGCTCCAGGTGAGCCATTTGATCACGGTGGCTTCGAGCTCATCGAAGAAGACGACCCAGACAAGGACGCACCATGAACCTGACGCCCTGCAACGAATGCCGGCGACACATGGATGCCTTGGAAGCGAGCTGCCCCTTCTGCGGCGGCACTCCAAGCCGGGCGGCAACCGTCCCACTCCCACGGCGACGCATGAGTCGCGCCGCGATTGTTGCGTTCGGTGCAAGTGTTGCGGGAAGTTTCGGAGGCGCGGCTTGTAGCTCAGACGACGGCGGCGGAGGCGGCAACGGGGGCGCGACCGGCGGCACCGCGGGCGCCAGCGGAAATGGCGGGGCAGCAGCTTCCGGGGGCGCGATCTATGGGGCTCCACCCTTCGACAGCGGCCTTGACGGCACCGCGAGCGGTGGCGCGCCCGCAGACGCTGCTCCCGACGGCGCCGCCGGCCAAGGCGGAAGCGCTGGCCAAGGCGGAAGCGGCGGAAGCGCCGGTAGCGCGGGCACCGCCGGGTTCGCCGGCGGCCTGCTGTACGGCGCGCCGCCGCCCAATGACGCCCAGTGACCGCACCCTCCAACGAACCGAAGCACCAGCCACCTGAGGAAACCAAGATGAACGAACTCGCTCCCTGCTCCGCATGTAATCGTCACGGCCGCATCAGCGAAGGCGCCTGCCCATTCTGCGGTGCTGCGCTCAGTCGCGTCGCCGCACCCCCGCTTCCCAACCGACGCATGAGCCGCGCGGCATTGGTCGCATTCGGAGCGACCGTCGCGACGGGCATGGTTGCAACGGGTTGTGGTTCCGATGACGACGGCGGTGGCAGCGGCGGAAGCGGCACAGGCGCCACGTCGGGCAGCGGCGGCGGCGGTACCGGTGGCGCTGCGACCGGTGGTCAAGGTGGCACCGCGGGCAACGCAGGCACCGCGGGCAACGCAGGTGGCGGCGGCATCGGCGCTGCGGGGCCGTTGTACGGCCTGCCGCCACCAGACGGCGGCGCGGGCACTGCAGGCGCTGCGGGCAATGGCGCGCTGTACGGCTCTCCGCCGGCGGACGGCGGCTGACTTTCACAGACTTCAACCGACAACAAGACTTAGCGACAGGATGAACCAATGAACGAACTGATCCCGTGTTCCGAATGTAACCGCCATGCCCGCGCAAGCGACGGCGCGTGTCCGTTTTGCGGCGCGACGCTCAGCGCGCGCGACGCCATCGTGCTGCCGGACCGACGCATGAGCCGCGCGGCTATCGTCGCGTTCGGCGCGACGCGGGCCACCGGTCTGGCAACGACTGGGTGCGGCTCTGACGACGGCGGCGGCGGCAGCGGCGGCAGCGGCACTGGCGCCACCGCAGGCACCGGAGGCGGCGGCACCGGAGGCGGAAGCGCAGGTTCCGGCGGCAACGCTGGCTCTGGCGGCACCGCGGGCACCGCGGGCACGGCAGGCCAAGGCGGCTTCGGTGGGATC